>NZ_JBEZZS010000033.1:0-59246 GCF_040639295.1 Nocardioides sp. NPDC023903
CGTCACCGGCGGTGCCGTCACGAACTCCTGGCCGACCTCCAGCTCATCGAAGTACGGGCTCCTCGCCGTCGTCCGGCGTATGTCGCGCACTTGACATGAACATCAACGCCCGACGACTGGCACGTGTCATCGCCGTTCCTGCCGTCTGCGCGCTGGCGCTGAGCGCATGTGGCGGCGCCGAGCGCCCGTCCGCGGACGAGCTGTCAGAGTCGCTCAAGAACGGCAAGGCCGCCGACGTGCTCAAGCTTCCGAGCGCCTTGCCGGACTCTGCCGTGGACTGCATCGCCGAGGAGCTCGTCGACTCCGACATCTCCGACGAGGCCCTGGCGAACCTCATGGAGGGCAAGGACAACACCCGCGAGGAGAAGGACGAGGACGTCATCAACGACCTCTCCGAGGACATCCAGAAGTGCGCCTCCGATGCCATGAAGTAGATCTACCCTAACGAACTGCGGCCCGGTCCGAGGACCGGGCCGCAGTTCGCGTCTGTCTCAGGCCTGGTAGCGCGGGAAGGCGGAGGCGCCGGCGTAGCGGGCGGCCTCGCCGAGCTCGTCCTCGATGCGGAGGAGCTGGTTGTACTTCGCGACGCGCTCGGAGCGGGCCGGGGCGCCGGTCTTGATCTGGCCGGAGCCGACGGCGACGGCGAGGTCGGCGATGGTGGTGTCCTCAGTCTCGCCGGAGCGGTGGGACATCATCGTCTTGAAGCCGGCGCGGTGAGCCATGTCGACGGCGTCGAGGGTCTCGGTGAGCGTGCCGATCTGGTTGACCTTGACCAGCAGCGCGTTGCCCTGACCGCCCTCGATGCCGCGGGCGAGGCGCTCGACGTTGGTGACGAACAGGTCGTCGCCGACGAGCTGGGTCTTGGAGCCGATGGCGTCGGTGATCGCCTTCCAGCCGTCCCAGTCCTCCTCGTCGAGGGGGTCCTCGATGGAGACGATCGGGTAGGCCGAGACGAGCTCCGCGTAGTAGGCGGTCATCTCCTCGGCGGTCTTCTTCGCGCCCTCGAAGAGGTACGCCCCGTCCTCGTAGAACTCCGAGGCGGCCACGTCGAGCGCGAGGACGACGTCCTTGCCGAGCTCGTAGCCGGCCTTGCCGATCGCCTCGGCGATGAGGTCGAGGGCGGCGCGGTTGGACTCGAGGTTGGGCGCGAAGCCGCCCTCGTCACCGAGACCGGTGGCCAGGCCCTTCTCCTTCAGCACGGACTTGAGCGCGTGGTAGACCTCGGCGCCGACGCGCAGCGCCTCGGCGAAGGTCGGCGCGCCGATCGGCGCGATCATGAACTCCTGGATGTCCACGTTGGAGTCCGCGTGGGAGCCACCGTTGAGGATGTTGAGCATCGGCACCGGGAGCACGTGGGCGTTGGGGCCGCCGACGTAGCGGAACAGGGAGAGGCCCGCCGAGTCGGCGGCAGCCTTCGCGACCGCGAGCGAGACGCCGAGGATCGCGTTGGCGCCGGCCTTGGCCTTGTTGGGGGTCGCGTCGGCCTCGATCATCGCCTGGTCGATGGCGCGCTGGTCGTCGGCGTCGAAGCCCTCGATCGCGGGGGCGAGGGTCTCCACGACGGCGGTCACGGCGTTCTGCACGCCCTTGCCGCCGTAGCGCTCGCCACCGTCGCGCAGCTCGACGGCCTCGAAGGCTCCGGTCGAGGCGCCACTCGGGACCTGGGCGCGGGCGAAGGTGCCGTCGTCGAGGACGACCTCAACTTCCACAGTCGGGTTGCCTCGTGAATCGAGGATCTCGCGGGCGCCTACGGCGTCGATCGATGCCACTGAACTACTCCTGGGTCAGGGACGGGGTGTCGTCCGTCAGCCTATTACCCGGCCGGATGGGCCTGGCGATTGGAACGTTAACCGGTCGGTAGGACCTCTACGACCCACGCCCACCTGGTGTTCATGCCGAGGTCGGCGTCCCGGCCTGTGGCGGGCCGGTCTGACTTCACTGACCGGTCAGTCCCCGGAGCAGCGGTCGGCCGGAAGATGCGTGCCGGCCCACTCGGTGAGCGCGCCGAGGGTCGGCGCGAGCGCGGCACCGGACCCGGTCAGCGCGTAGCGGACCGCCACCGGCGGGCCTGGGTCGACCTCGCGGGCGAGCAGGCCCAGGCCGGCCAGCTCGCTGAGCCGCTCGGAGAGCATCGAGTCGCTGATGCCGGCCACCGCTCGCTTGAGCTCCGCGAAGCCGAGCGGGCCCTGGGTCAGGCTGCCGAGGATCACGCCGTTCCAGCGCTTGCCGAGGAAGTCGAAGGCCCGCACGAGCGCGGCATTGCACACCTGCGGATCGTGGGCGGGCTTCGTCGCGGGCATGCATCCCAGCGTACAGGAGTTGCCTGAAACCCGAGGTACTACTATTTTCGGAGTAACCGGAATATCCCTAGTAACCACGGAGTTCAGAGCAACATGACCGAGACCACTGCCCTCGAGACCACTGCCCTCGAGAAGCTGGACGACCGCGGCCGCCAGATCGTCTTCACCGGTGCGCGCACGTCCAACACCTTCGCCGACACCCCCGTCACCGACGATGAGCTCGCCGACGTCTGGGAGCTCACCCGCTGGACTCCGACGATGGCCAACACCCAGCCGCTGCGGGTCGTGTTCGTGCGCACGGGAGAGGGCAAGGAGCGCCTCCTCCCGCACATCGCCGAGGGCAACCTCGAGAAGACCAAGGCCGCCCCGGCGACCGCGATCGTCGCCTACGACAACAACTGGCACGAGGAGATCCCGAACGTCTTCCCGATCCGCCCGGAGATGAAGGACTACTTCGAGTCTGACGAGAACGCCCGCCACGGTGCCGGCGGCTGGTCCGCAGGCCTGCAGGCCGGTGCCTTCATCCTCGCCGTCCGCGCCGCCGGTCTCGCCGCCGGCCCGATCGCTGGCTACGACACCGCGGGCGTCGACAAGGAGTTCTTCCCCGAGGGTGACTGGACCACCAAGATGATCGTCAACATCGGCCACCCGGGCGAGAACCCGTGGTTCGACCGCCTCCCCCGCGTGGAGACCGAGGCCGCGGTGAAGTGGGCCTGACCCGCTGACCTGCGCGTCTGAGGCGCTCGCCTGCCGCCACGGCAGGCGAGCGCCTTTTGTTTTCGACGGAATACAGTTAGCCAAGCTAAACTTTGCTTCGATGCCCGTGACTCACACCAGCCCCCGCCTCACCTTCGCCATCGTCGCCATCGGCGTCTGCTCCTACTCGTTGCTGCAGTCGGTCTCCGTCCCGACGATGCCGCTGATCCAGACCGAGCTGGAGACCGACCAGGCGACAGGGTCCTGGATCCTGACCGCGTTCCTGCTCTCGGCCTCGGTCGCGACCCCGATCATCGGCAGGATGGGCGACTCGTTCGGCAAGCGCCGGATGTACGTCTGGAGCCTGGCCGCCCTCATGTCGGGCGCCCTCCTCGCCGCCGCGGCCCCCAGCATCGAGGTCATGATCGGCGCGCGAGTCCTGCAGGGGCTGGGTGGCGGCACCCTGCCGCTGGCCTTCGCGATCCTGCGTGATGAGCTGCCCAAGGAGCGCGTCGCCGGTGCGATCGCGGTGACCTCGTCCCTGCTCTCGATGGGCTTCGCGGCCGGGATCGTGCTGGCAGGTCCGGTTGCCGCGACCCTCGGCTTCCGGGCGCTGTTTCTGCTGCCCGCGCTGGTCGCGGCCGGCGCCGCGATCGCCGCGCTGTGGCTGGTACCCGAGTCCCCGGTGCTCACCCGTGAGCCGATCCCGCTGCTCCCCGCCGTACTCCTCGCCGGCTGGCTGGTCGCGCTCCTCCTCGGTGTCAGCCGGGCACCGTCGTGGGGCTGGACCTCGCCCGCCACCATCGGCCTGCTCGTTGCTGCCGTCGTGCTCCTGGCCACCTGGATCCGGGTCGAGTGGACCGTACGACAGCCGCTGGTCGACCTGCGCCTGATGGGCCGCCGCGGCGTCTGGACGGCCAACCTGGTCGCCCTGCTGATCGGCATCGCGATGTATGCCTCCTTCGGCTTCATCCCGCAGCTGACCCAGACCCCGCCGTCGGCCGGCTACGGCTTCGGCGCGTCGGTCACCGTCGCCGGCTACCTGATGCTCCCGACGGCCATCACCTCGTTCCTGTGCGGCCTCGTCAGCGCCCGGCTCGCCGACCTCATCGGGATGCGCCGCATCCTGGTCATCGGCGGCCTGCTCACCGCGGTCTCCCTGGCCATGGTCGCCTTCGTCCACGACGAGCCGTGGCAGATGTGCGTCGCCGCCGGGCTCTCCGGCTTCGGCACCGGCCTGGTCTTCGCCAACCTCGCCAACGCGGTCGTGGCCGCGGTGCCACCGGAGCACACCGGCGTCGCCACCGGGATGAACGCCAACATCCGCACCGTCGGCGGCACCATCGGAACCGCGGTCATGACCTCTCTGGTCACCGCCCACACCCTGCCGTCGGGCTACCCGACCGAGCAGGGGTACATCAACGGCTTCGGCTTCCTCACCATCGTCGCCCTCGGCGCGGCCCTCGCCGCCATGCTCATCCCCCTGGCTCCGCGAAAGGTCGCCCCCGCCGGCCGAGAGGTCACGTACGCGAACCGAGGCGTCGCTCCCGTCGGCCGAGATGGCACCGAGATGCCATGTCGGCCGACGTAACTGACGTCTCGGCCGACGTACGTGCCTATTCGGCGGGGTGGGCGCGTTCGGCGGCCTTGGCCGCCGACCAGAGCTGCTCGACCTCTTCGAGGGTGTAGCGGCGGCCGGAGGCGGCCTCGGGGCCGAAGACGTGCGGGTTGCGGCGCTTCATCTTGGCGGTGAGGCCGGCGATGACGTCGTCCATGGTGAACTCGCCGGCCTCCTCCGCGATAGCGGCGTGGAAATAGACCTGGAGCAGGAGGTCGCCGAGCTCCTCCTTGAGATGCTCGGGGTCGGCCTCGTCGATGGCCTCGAGGACCTCGTCGGACTCCTCGCGCAGATACTGCGCCAGCGACGCGTGGGTCTGCGACGACTTCCACACGCACCGCTCACGCATCAGCCGCATCAGTTCGAGGAACTCGACGAGCCCCTCCCCCGATGCGTACGTCCTGCCCTCGTCGTCGGCTGGGCTCAATCCAGCGCCCCGAACGCGCTCAGGCACTGCCGCAGCAGCGCGCCGCGACCACCCTCCATGTCCCCGACGACCTCGTCGGAGGCGGCCTCGGTCGGGGTCATCCAGGACAGCTCCAGGGCGTCCTGGCGCGGCTCGCACTCGCCGGTCACAGGGATGACGTAGACCAGGGAGACCGCGTGCTGGCGCGGGTCCTGGTAGCGCTCGCCGGGCCACGGGAAGTATTCGGCGACGGTCACCGGCACCGTGGTCAGGGGCAGGGTCGGGAAGGCGACCGGACCGAGGTCCTTCTCCAGGTTGCGCATCAGCGCGTCGCGGATCCGCTCACCGTGCAGCACCCGGCCGGAGACCAGCGACCGGGTGATCGTCCCGGTCGTGGGTGAGCCGCGCAGCAGCAGCCCGACCTCGGTGACCCGGCCGTCGGGGTCGACACGTACCGGGACCGCCTCCACATAGAGGATGGGCACGCGCCCGCGGGTCTCGCCCAGCTCCTCCTCGGAGAGCCACCCGGGCTCGGTGTCCCACTCGTTGCCGAAGGGCTCCTCAGGGAAGGACTGCTCGCCGAAAGCCTCCATCGTCATGCGTCGATCCTGCCAGACACAGGCGTACGTCACGGAGCAACGGCGCCGCAGAGTGGACTCTCAGCGACGCAGCAGCAGGAAGCTGTCGGCCTTGAACGCCTTCTCGACCATCCACCAGGAGAAGCCGTCGTAGTAGGGGCGCGCCTCGTCGCGGTCGAGGATCCGCGGCTGGGTGGCGGCGTGGTCGCGGCCCTTCCAGGTGATCGTGCACTCGCCGGCAGCCAGCACGTTGCGGACCCAGTTGGTGCCGGCACCCCACGGGAGCGTGATCACGAACACGTCCTCGGTGTGCAACAGAGCGACCGGGAGGCTCAGGTCGCGCCCGGTCTTGCGGCCCCGGTGGTGCACCACGGCCCAGAGCGGGAACAGACGGCGCCCGGCCAGGGTCCGCATCATCGGGGCGGTCGCTTTCGCCATCCGCCAGGAGTCGTTGCTGGGACTGATCGTCGTCGTCATGCTCCCCACTGTGCCCAGGAGCGCGGGGTCGCCGCTTCCCGGACAGTGGGCAGTCGCACTGACGGGTTTCCGTCAGTCCATCCTCAGGCAGCGCCGTTGCGGATCGCCCAGGCGGTAGCCTCGGCGCGGCTGCGTACGCCGAGCTTGCGGTAGAGATTGGCGGCGTGGCGCTCGACGGTGTGCTCGGCGATGCCGAGGTCCCGGGCGATCGAAGCGTTCGTACGTCCGGTGGCGATCAGCCTAAGCACCTCGTGCTCGCGGGTGGTCAGTGCCGTTGCGGCCTGCCCCGAGGCGAGCGCCGACCCGCGGTGCACCTCGCCGGTCAGGAACCAGCGGCTCACCATGGCGAGGTCGCGGGCTCCGCCCTCGACGAACAGCGTCGGCGTGCTGCCCTCGAGCTCGACCAGCGTCCCGTTGCGTACGCCGTCGGCGAGGCGCCGGGACACCTCGACCGGGATCTGGCTCGCCGCCTGTCGGTGCAGCACGAGCGTCGGTGCCACCACCTGGTCGAGGAGGTCGCTGACGTCCAGCCGGGCGGCCTCCGCGAACCAGTCGCGGGCGACCGCGGGCGTCGCGGCGGTGCGGAACGCCTCGGCGACGCGGCCGGCGTTCTCACCCGATCCCCACCCCAGCCAGGCGGTCGCGGCGGCATCGGCGAAGAGGTCCCAGTCCTGCTCGACCAGCGACAGCAGCGCCTGCGTCTGCGCCGGGCTCATCGCCTCGCGCATCCGCGCCGCTCCGCCGAACAGGAGCATCCGGTCGACGCGTTGCGGGTTGGCGGCTGCGTACGCCACTGCCGCCGCGACCGCGTGGTAGTAACCGAGCAGGTTGACCCGGTCGGCACCGACCGCCTCGATCACCGCTTCCAGGTCGCGCAGGTGCGCGTCGAGGCCGAGGTCGCCGGCCCGGCGGTCCGAGGAGCCGGTGCCGCGGCCGTCGTAGAGCACGAGCGTCAGGTCCTGGCTCAGTCGTTCGTAGGCCATCCGCAGCGCAGGCACCCGCCACTGCGCCCGGATGTTGCTGAGCGAGGGCATCCAGATCGTCACCGGCCCGCTCCCGACCGCCTGATAGGCGATCGCGATGTCGTCGCTGGTCTGCGCGTAGCGCACCTCTGGCTCGCCGGTCACGCGGCCATTCTTGCGCCTGGGAGGGGTGAGTAGCGTCCTTGTCATGAACCGAGTCCTCCTCATCGGGCTGGCGCCCGAGGCAGTCGACCTCTCCGACGCACCGATCGACCTGGCTACATTGAAGGAGCGGATCGCCGTCGGCAACGCCGAAGTCGCCGATGCCGGCTACGACGCGCTCTCCTGCGAGATCGGCACCGGCGTCGACGACGCCGTCGCGCAGGTGCGCGAGGCACTCCAGAAGCAGCCCTGGGACATCGTCATGATCGGCGGGGGTGTCCGGGCCGTCCCGGCCCACACCGAGCTCTTCGAGGCGATCGTCAACCTGGTCCACGAGCTCGCGCCCGAGGCCCGCTTCGCCTTCAACGCCGGCCCGGACACGACCCTGGCGGCGCTGCGCCGCGCGGCCGGCGACCGGGGCTGACGGGCCGGGTCAGGCCAGCCGCGCCACGGCGGCGTCGTAGAGCGTCTGCGCTGCCTCCGCGGCCGCGTCGGCGGCGGCGTGCGTCACCGGCTTACCGAGGTAGTTGTTGGCGTTGCGGTCCAGGCGCATCACGTCGTAATGGGCGGCCGCATCGCGCGGTGGCGGAGTGTCGAAGATGGCGGCGAGGAAGCTGCCGACCTTGACATGGCCACCTGCGCCGTACGTCGTCTTGTAGCCATAGCCCGCAAGGACGGCCTCGCCGACGTCGTGCGCGGCCTTGTAGGCGAGGTTGTAGCGGTTCTCGGTGCGGGTGACGTTGGGTACGTCGGCGAGGGCCGACTCCGCGCCGGCGAGGAAGGCGCGGGCCTTCTTCTCATCCGGTCTCACGGCGCGCAGGGCGCCGGAGCGTACGAGCGCGTCAACCGCCTTCTGCTGCGCCGGGGTCAGCGGCACGGGCATCCGGTCCTCCTCCATAGATCTCGATCACCGGGCTGGCCCGGACCTCCTCGAGGAACCCGGTCTGCTCCTCGGCCTCCTCCGGGCTCATGATCGTCGGGTTGACGATGCGCCCGACGCTGTCAGAGACCTCCCGGCAGACGCGGTAGACGGCCCGCGCGTCGGGGCTGCCGATCACCATCAGATCGATGTCGTTCGGCGGCGGCCCCGGCTCGCCCTTCGCCCTGGCCGCGAACGACCCGAAGAGGAACGCCCGCTCGATCCCGTCGAGGTCCTCGAGGGCCTCCCGGAGCAGTACGACCGGGCCGGTGACCGTCAGCAGGATCTCCCGCGTCGGCGCCAGCAGCGGACTCTGCTCGTTTCCCCTGATCAGCCGGGTCCTTCCGACACGACGGTCGACGAGCAGACCCGCCTCGAGCAGCCGCGCGACCTCGCGATGAACGGTCGGATAGGGCAGCCCGGCGCGCTCGGCGAGGTCGGTCATGCTCATCTCCTCGGCCGGGAGCAACAGCTCCGAGAGCAGCAGCGCCTGCGCCTCCGACCGGAACAGAGGCGCGAGCACCGGAGCCTGACTTCTCACAAAATGGATAATAACCTCCATTTTGTGGATACGAAACCCTCGGCCCGGAACTCACGCGGCGACAGGCGCGTTCAGGGTGGCCGCGAGGCCCGGCATCACCGACCCCACCTGGATGACCGCGTCAACAGTCTCGTCCCGAAGGTGCGCACGGTGGGTCAGCACCGTCGCAAGGACACTGAGCCAGGACTGCACGACCGCCCCTGTCACACGGTGAGCGAGTGTCGCCTGACGTACGTCATCCAGCAATGGCGCAGGAAGCGCGACCGACAGGTCGGGAAACATCGATGGACCATGGATGGCGGCGACCTGGAGATCCCCACGGGCTCCCATCACCAGCTCGTTGTCCACCAGGCGCCAAGCACGGGCTGCCGCAACAGCCTCGTCGACGTCGGCCAACAACCCGACCACGACGTCGACGATGTGCGGGGCAGCATGCCATCGTCCATCGGGCGGCAGGCCGTCGATCGTCGCAGCGAACGCGACCGGACCTGTCCCGGTCAGCTCTTGGTCCGTGGTGAGCTGGTCCGCGACCGCAACCGTCAACAGATGACTGGTCACGATCGTCTTGACCATCCGCCGAAGGTTCTCCTCCGGGAAGGGGTCGTCGCTGTTATCGCTGTCCAACCAGTCGCGCGCAGCCGGCCAAGCGGTGCGGCTCCAGGTAAGACCGATTCCGTCGACCAGCGTCGACGTGTCCTGGGCAAGGCGGTCGAGCGCGGCACTTCTCCCGACGCTTCGCGCCGCTGCGCGTGCCACCAGTTGCGGATGGCCGGACGCTCTCGCCGCCTCCAAAGGAAACGCGATGTTCACCAACCCGATCATGTCCTCTATCGAGAACCCACGGATCATGGCGGCATGGGCGGCCACCAGCGGCGTACGCGGTCCCCACCGCTGGTGCGGATCCCAGGATGGAACGGAAGGCAGTGCCCATATCCCACCGGGTGCGCCATCCGAGCGCCGCAAGCCCGCGCCGTGCCCGACATACTCAGCCTCAGCAACATCGATCGCATCATCGTTCATCGCTACGAGCGCCCCCTCGGGCACACGATGGAGCGACCAACGCAGGGGGATGACGCTCGATGGCTCCGCCTGGTAGGCGTCGAGGCTGGCTGCCTCGACGGGGGCGCCGAGCTCGAACGTGACCTGCACCATCCCGGCGTCGAACCGCTGGCTGTACGTATCGCCCGGGGCGATACGACCATCGATCAGCCGCCAGGCGAGCTCATTGAGGATGACAGCCGCATCGTGGGCGCTGAACCGCCAGTCATGGCCGGGGTCTTCGCCCGCATTCGGCCGCGCCCACATGTGCACCTCAGGCAGCCCGCGTTCGGCCAATCCGACCGTGTAGGCGAAGTCTCGACTGTCGTCCTCGTTGTGAAAGACCGCCAGGACCTGCCACGACGGCTCCCTCGAAAGCTCCTGCTTCTCCGTCATGTGCCCACCGTAGATCTGAGCACCGACATCGAGGCCGGGCCGGGATATCTCCCCATCCAAAGGTAGGTTCCCCACGCACCGGGGCGTGGGGAACCTACCGACGAGGTGGGAAAGATCCGGGTGAGTGGGGTGTTGCTCGGTCCCGGCGCCGCATCACTTCAGCGGGTCGATGATCGCGTCGATGACGACCCTGGCCCAGTCGAGGAGGTCGGGGCCGTCTAGGGGCTTGGCGGGGAAGCCGGAGGAGACCGGGCGCGGGACCATGATGGTGTCCAACTGCGGCTTGACCAGGGACTTCGGGTACATCCGGTTCAGTCGGACGACGCGGGAGTCGGGCAGCGAGACCGGGTGGAAGCGTACGTTCTTGCCGGCCAGGGTGACCTCGGAGACGCCGGCCTGGCGGGCGCGGGCGCGGAAGCGGGCGACCTGGAGCAGCGAGGAGACCGCTGCCGGCGGCTTGCCGTAGCGGTCGAGGAGCTCGGCGGCGACCGACTCGACGTCCTCGTCGGAGCGGACCTCGGCCAAGCGCTTGTAGATCTCGAGCCGCAACCGCTCCGAGGGGATGTAGTCGTGGGGCAGGTGGGCGTCGACGGGGAGCTCGATGCGTACCTCGTTGAACTCCTCGGCGGCACCGTCCGGACCGGCCTTGAACTCGGCCACGGCCTCACCGACCAACCGCACGTAGAGGTCGAAGCCGACGTCGGCGATGTGGCCGGACTGCTCGCCACCGAGCAGGTTGCCGGCGCCTCGGATCTCGAGGTCCTTCATCGCGATCGCCATGCCGCCACCGAGGTCGGAGTGCTGCGCCAGCGTCGCCAGACGCTCGTGGGCGGTCTCGGTCAGCGGCTTCTCGCCGGGGTAGAGGAAGTAGGCGTAGGCGCGCTCGCGCGAACGGCCGACACGGCCGCGCAGCTGGTGGAGCTGCGACAACCCCAAGGTGTCGGCGCGCTCGATGATCATCGTGTTGGCGTTGGAGACGTCCAGGCCCGACTCGACCAGCGTGGTGCACACCAGCACGTCGAACTCCTTCTCCCAGAAGTCGACCATCACCTGCTCGAGCTGTTTCTCGTTCATCTGGCCGTGGGCGACCGCGACCCGCGCCTCGGGCACCAGCTCGCGGATCCGCGCGGCCGCCTTCTCGATCGAGTTGACCCGGTTGTGGATGTAGAAGACCTGTCCCTCGCGGAGCAGCTCACGCCGTACCGAGGCGACGATCTGGCGATCCTCGTAGGCCCCGACGTACGTCAGGACCGGGTGTCGCTCCTCTGGCGGTGTGGTGATCGTGGACATCTCCCGGATGCCGGTGATCGACATCTCCAGGGTGCGCGGGATCGGGGTCGCGGACATGGACAGGAAGTCGACGGAGGTGCGCAGGCGCTTCATCGCCTCCTTGTGCTCGACGCCGAAGCGCTGCTCCTCGTCGACGACGATCATGCCGAGGTCCTTGAACCGGATGTCCTTGTTGAACAGGCGGTGGGTGCCGACCACGATGTCGATCGTGCCGTCGGCGAGGCCGGCCATGACCTCGGCCGCCTCCTTGTCGGTCTGGAACCGGGAGAGCCCGCGTACGTTGACCGGGAAGCCCGACATCCGCTCCATGAACGTCGACAGGTGCTGGGAGACCAGCAGCGTCGTCGGCACCAGCACCGCGACCTGCTTGCCGTCCTGGACCGCCTTGAACGCCGCCCGCACCGCGATCTCGGTCTTGCCGTAGCCGACGTCACCGCAGACCAGCCGGTCCATCGGCACCGGCCGCATCATGTCCTGCTTGACCTCGTCGATGACGGCGAGCTGGTCGGCGGTCTCCTGGAACGGGAAGGCGTCCTCGAGCTCGCGCTGCCAGGGGTTGTCGGGGCCGAACTGGAAGCCCTTGGTCGCCTGCCTCGCGGCGTAGAGCTTGATCAGCTCGGCGGCGATCTCGCGGACCGCCTTGCGCGCCCGGGCCTTGCGCTTCTGCCAGTCGGCGCCGCCGAGCCGGTCGAGGCTGGGCTGCTCGCCGCCGACGTACCTGGTGACCTGGTCGAGGGCATCGGCCGGGACGTAGAGCCGGTCGGCCGGTCCGCCGCGCTTGGAGGCGCCGTACTCCAGGACGAGGTATTCGCGGGTCGCGCCCTGCACCTCGCGCTGCTTCATCTCGATGAACTGCCCGACGCCGTGCTGCTCGTGGACGACGTAGTCGCCGGGCTTGAGCTCGAGCGGGTCGATCTGCTTCTTGCGCCGCGCGGGCATCTTCACCATGTCGCGCGTGGACGACTTCTGCCCGGAGATGTCCTCACCGGTGAGCACCACGAGCTGGTTGCCCTCGTCGATGAAGCCGTGGTTGAGCCGGGCGTGGACGACGGTGACCGTCTTGTGGACGGGCTTGGCGGTCTCTTCGTCACCCTCTGCCAGGCGGGCCGGGACGTCGCGCTCCCCCAAGGCTTCGACCGTACGCTGCGCCGTGCCGTGCGCGGGCTGGACCACGACCACGCGGTAGGAGTCGTCGCGCCAGCGCTCGATGTCGGTCAGGGCCGCAGCGGTGTCGCCGCGGTAGGCATTCGCGGGCTGCCAGTCGATCTTGCGGGCGGGAACGCCGACGACGTCCGGATCTGCAAGATCGGCGTTGGCGTCGTCGAGGCCGAACGGGCTGACCGACCACCACGGCTTGCCCAGGGAGATGGCGTGGGCGCGTACGTCGGCGAGGTCGCGGTAGGAGGCCGCGGAGAGGTCGATCGGGGCGACTCCCCCGCTGGCCGCGGCGGCCCAGGAGGCGCCGAGGAACTCGTCGGCGGTGGCGACCAGGTCGTGGGCGCGGCTGCGGATCCGCTCGGGGTCGAGCAGCAGGACGTGGCTGTCCTCGGGGATCAGGTCGAGCAGCAGCTCCATGTCGTCGATGAGCGCGGGCGCGAGCGACTCCATGCCGTCGACCGCGATCCCGGCGGCGATCTTGTCGGTGAGCTCGATCAGGGTGGGGTGGGCCTCGCCGAGCGCCTTGGCGCGCGCCCTGACCTCCGGGGTGAGCAGGAGCTCGCGGCACGGCGGTGCCCACAGCCGCTCGGTCTCGCCGCCGTGCTCGGCAGGGATGGCGCGCTGGTCGGCGACCGCGAAGTGGCGGATCGAGTCGACCTCGTCGCCCCAGAACTCCACGCGTACGGGGTGCTCCTCGGTCGGCGGGAACACGTCCACGATGCCGCCTCGGACGGCGAACTCGCCGCGCTTCTCGACCAGGTCGACGCGGGAGTAGGCCGCGTCGGCGAGCTTCTGCACGACGACGTCCAGGGTCGCCTCCTGACCGGTGATCAGCTCGACCGGCTCCAGGTCGCCGAGGCCCTTGACCTGCGGCTGCAGCACGCTGCGCACCGGGGCGACGACCACCTTCAGCGGTCCGTGGGCACCGTCCGCGTCCGGGTGCCGGAGGCGGCGGAGCACCGCGAGCCGACGGCCCACGGTGTCCGACCGCGGGGAGAGCCGCTCGTGCGGCAGCGTCTCCCAGCTCGGGTAGTAAGCGACCGAGTCTGGCGGGAGCAGGTCGGTCAGGTCGTTGACCAGGTCCTCGGCCTCGCGGGAGGTCGCGGTGACCGCGAGGACGGTGCGCTCCTGGCGTACGAGACCGGTGACCACGAACGGGCGCAGCGCCTCCGGCCCGGTGACGTCGAGCGCCAGCATCCGGCCGCCCTTGGCCTCCGCCATCACCTCGCTCAGGGCAGCATCGCGCAGGACGAGATCGGCGAGCGGGGCGAGGATCACGGGTGACTCCAAAAAGACAGGCAAGCACGAGAGCCCCCGGCCGGAAAGACAGGGGGTGCTGGCACCAGTCTAGAAGACGTGTGTAAAGACGTTTGACTTCGAGCGCACGCGAGGCCTGAGCGTGGATCGCATGAGATACACGACCATCGGATCAGGCGCCGGATCGCGGCGCGTCAGCAAGCTCGCGCTCGGCGTGATGCGGTTCGGGACGGACACGGACGTCGAGACGTCGTACGCGATCCTCGACCGCTTCGTCGAGGCCGGCGGCACCTTCGTCGACACCTCCAACAACTACGCCTACTGGGCCAACGGCACCCAGGGCGGCGAGAGCGAGACCGTGCTCGGGCAGTGGCGCCGCGACCGCGGGATCGGCGACGAGCTCGTCATCTCCACCAAGGTCGGCGCGCGCCCGACCGACGTCGTCGAGCGCGTCGAGAACGGATGGATGAACCAGCGCAACCGCACCTGGGAGGGGCTGGCACCGGAGAACGTACGCGAGCAGGCCGACCGCTCCCGCGAACGCCTCGGCGTCGAGCGGCTCGACCTCTACTACGCACACGTGCCGGACACGAACGGCGTGCCGCTGGAGGAGTACGCCGCGGGCTTCGCCGCCCTCGTGAAGGACGGTGTCATCGGCCAGTTCGGGCTGAGCAACCACTGGTCCTGGCAGGTCGAGCGGGCGCGGGCGGTCAACCCAGAGGAGGCGCGGCCGAGCGTGCTGCAGTATCACCACACCTATCTGCGGATGCGCACCGACATCCCCAACCCGCGGCTCTCGGTCGACGGCGAGATCGGCGTCGCCGACGCGTCGCTGCTCGCCTACCTGCGGGCGACGCCGGGGCTGACCCTGGTGGCCTACACGCCGCTGCTCACCGGGGCCTACACGAATCCTTCGAAGCCGCTCGATCCCGCCTATGACCACCCGGGGACGCCCAAACGCCTCGCGGTGCTCGACGACGTCGCGGCCGAGACCGGCGCGACCCGCAACCAGGTCGTGCTGGCCTGGATGCTCGGCGACGCGCTCCCGGTGATCCCGCTGGTCGGGGCCTCATCCGTGGCCCAGCTCGACGAGAGCCTGGCGGCGGTCGACCTGGAGCTCAGCGAGGAGCAGAGGGCTCGGCTCGACGCTGCTGGGCGATGAGCTCGGCGTCGGGATCGGTCTCCCCCACGGCCGCGGCGTAGTAGGAGACCTTGAACTCGATCGCGTCGAGATGGGCGGCCGTCTCCTCCAGTTGCGCGCGCACCCGGTCGCGGTGTGCGCGCAGCAGGGCGAGGCGGGCTTCCTCGTTGCCGGAGCCGTCGCGGACCATCTCGGCGTAGCGCCGGATCTCGCGGATCGGCATCCCGGTCGACCGCAGCCTGGTGATCAGCGTGATCCAGCCGAGGTCGCCCTCCGAGTAGGCGCGGTGGCCCGAACCGTTACGGCCGACCCCGAGCATCAGCCCGTCACGCTCGTAGTAACGCAGCGTGTGCGCGGTCAGGCCGGTCCGCGCGGCCACCTCGGCGATGCTGAGCCCGTTGCTGTGCGCCTGCGTCGTCATGGACCCAGTGTCCTGGTTCGAGTGCACTCGAAGTCAAGCCACTCAGAGGGCCGATCCGCCGGTCACATCGAGCGTCTCGCCGGTGACCCAGCGCGCCTGGGGCGAGGCGAGGAAGCCGACCGCGTCGGCGACGTCCTCCGGCGTGCCGATCCGGCCGAAGACCGACAGCGCGTCGGCCTGCGCCCGCGGCCCGGGCAGGTTGATCCAGTCGGCGTTGATGTCGGTCTCGATCACGCCGGGGAGGACCGCGTTGACCGTCGCTCCACGTGCAGCGAGCGGCGCGGCCAGCGAGCGGGTGAGGTTGTTGATGCCGGCCTTGGCCGCGGCGTACGTCAGGTGAGTCGGCGCCGCCACCCGGGTGTAGCCGGTCGACACGTTGATCACCCGGCCGCCCTCGCGCAGGTGCGGAGTGATCGCCTGGGTCAGGAACATCGGCGCGATCAGGTTCACCTCGAGGACGCGCCGCGCGGTGACCGGGTCGAGCTCGTGGAGCTCCTGGTTGCCGTTGATGCCGGCGTTGTTGACAAGGATGTCGAGCCCGGCAACCTCATCGAGCACCGTCTCCTCGACCGCGGCCGCGGTCCACGCCTCCGCGATCTCCGCGGCGGCCTTCGCGCCGTCCTCGCCGAGGTCCGCCTCGATCAGGACTGCTCGGGCCCCGGCTGCCTCGACGAGCCGCGCAGTCTCCTCGGCGGCCGCGCGGTTCGAGCCGTAGTGGATGCCCATGAGGCCGACACCGTCGGCGGCCAGACGTACGGCGATGGCGCGGCCGATCCCCCGGGAGGCTCCGGTGACGAGTGCGTTGCGGGTCATCTCGGTCTCATTTCTGTAGTAGTCGCTAAATAACGCTCTGGGAGTTAATGTAGGGATCACTATGGAAATGCGCAAGCCCTCCCGCGGACGACCGCGCTCCTTCGACGAGGACGCGGTGCTCGACGCCGTGATGCGGGCGTTCTGGGAACACGGGTACGAAGGCACGAGCGTCGCGACACTCGAGGCCGCGACCGGGTTGAAGGCACCCAGCCTCTACGGGGCGTTCGGCTCCAAGGAGGTGCTCTACCGGACCGCCCTCAAGCGCTACGCCCGCGAGCACGGCAACGTGCTCCGGCCCGACGGACCGGCACGCGAGGCCATCTCTGAGTTCCTGTACGAGGCGGCCGACCGGTTCAGCGAGAACGGGCTGCCGCCGGGCTGCATGGTGTCGACGGCTGCGCTGGCGCTGGGCACCGCCCAGCGTGGCGTCGCCACCCGCCCGGCGAAGATGCGCTCCGAGACGCTCGCCGGAATCGAGCAGCGGCTGCGGACCGCGATCACCGAGGGCGAGCTGCCCGCCGGGACCGATGCGGGCGCCCTGGCCCGGCTCTTCGGCGCGGTGATCCAGGGGATGTCGGTGCAGGCGATCGACGGCGCCACCCGGCAGGAGCTGCGCGGCCTCGCCACGGTCGCGATGGATGCTTGGCCACGATGACGCGGGACGGATCGGCGAGAGCCAGGACGTACGTCGCCGGGTCGGCGGTCCTCCTGCTCACGCTCGGTGCGTGCGGCGGGGCGCCCGAGGCCGAGCCGTCGCCGACGACCAGCGCCGTGGCTCCCTCGACCTCGGCGGAGCCGTCACCCAGCGACGTACCTTCGTCTTCGTCTCCGGCTGTCGCGAAGCCAGGTACGGTCCCGCCGCCGTGGCTCGGCACCCGGGTGCTGAAGGAGGACGCCGAGGGCTACGGGATCGCCGGGCCGACGCCGAAGGAGCTGCGCAACCGGGCGTGGACGCTGCCGGACATGATGCCGATGCTGCCCGGTGACGGCTTCGCGGCCGAGGTCGACATCGCGCCGGACGACGTGATCGCGCGCTCGACCTGGGTGCCGGGCTGCCCGGTCTCGCGGCAGGAGCTGGCCTGGGTACGGATGACGTTCTGGGGCTTCGACGGTGCCCGCCACACCGGCGAGATGCTGATCAACGCCCGGGTCGCCGAGGACGTCGTCGGGGTCTTCCGGCAGCTCTATGACGCGAGGTTCCCGATCGAGCAGATGGACATCACCACGAAGGCGGCCCTGGACGCGCCGCCGACCGGCGACGGCAACGGCACCGGCGGCTTCGTCTGCCGTCCCTCGGTCGGCCAGACCTCCTTCTCCCAGCACGCCTATGGCCTGGCGATCGACCTGAACACCTTCCAGAACCCGTACGTCAAGGGCGACCGCGTCATCCCCGAGCTCGCCCGCTGGTACCTGAACCGGTCCAGGAAGGCGCCCGGGATGATCCACCCGAACGATGTGGTCGTCCAGGCCTTCGCCGACATCGGCTGGGAGTGGGGCGGCGACTGGAACTCACTGAAGGACTACCAGCACTTCAGCGAGAACGGCACCTGACTCAGGCGGACTCGGCCTCGGCGAGCTCGCGCTTCCAGTCGCGGAAGGTCTCTTCGGTGCGGCCGCGGCGCCAGTAGCCGGAGATGGAGAGCTCGGCCTTCGGTACGCCGCGCTCCTTGAGGAGATAGGGGCGGATGCCGTGCATGGTCACCGCGGCCTCGCCGTGGACGAAGGCGTGGACACGGCCGTCGAGCCACTTCAGGTCGCGGATGGCGGTGACGAGGGGCTGCTCGTGGCCCTCGGCGTCCTCGGCGGCGTGGTGGGTGTGACCGCCGGTGACCAGCCAGGTCACCTCGACGCCGTCGGGGTGGTCGAGGGGCTGCTCGTGGCCGAGGTCCGGGACGTCGATGACGGCGTAACCCCGGGCGTCGGTGGGCAGTGCGGCCAGCGCGGCGCGGATCGCGGGCAGAGCGGTCTCGTCGCCGGCGATCAGGTGCCAGTCGGCCTCGGGGTCGGGCGAGTAGGCGCCACCGGGGCCGCGAGCCGCGAGGGTGTCGCCGGGCTTGGCCGCGGCGGCCCAGGGACCGGCGTACCCCTCGGTGCCGTGGACGACGAAGTCGATGTCGAGGGTGCCGTTCTCGACCGAGGGGTTGAGAGCGGTGTAGGTGCGGACCACCTCGCCGTCCGCCTGCGGGAAGACCAGCTTCACGTAGCGGTCGGTGAAGACGCTGGACGAGAAGGCGCTCAGGTCCTCGGAGCGGAAGCTCACCCGGATCATCGTCGGGCTCAGCCGCTGGGTGGCGGTGACGACGAGGATGGTCTCAGGCTTTGCGGGACGGCTCATGTAGGCAACCCTAACTTGCCCTCAAATGGAGCACAGCAAACCGGCCGCAGTCAACCAACCGCGGTCAGCCCGCCGACCGGGTGGAGTGCGAGGACCGGGGCTGGGTGGCGTCGGCAGGGAGTGCCGGCGCGGGGATGGCGGGAGCGGGGCGCTGGGGCTTGGTCACCAGCGACAGGCTCGGCTCGAGCACCCGCAGCAGCGACTCGACGTGGCCGCGGGCCTCGGTCACCAGCCGCCGGGCCTCGCGCGGGGTCCGCTTCTTCAGGTCGAGCAGGTCGTCGTCGACCGGCCGCCGGACCCGCCGCCGAGCCTTCTGCAGCGGCGCGAGCTGGACGAGCGTACGCACCCGGGTGGCCGCGTCCGCCTCCGAACCCGCGGGGCCACCCAGGGCCGTACGTCCCAGGAGGTCCCCGAGCGCGGCGATCTCGACGAGGGTGAAGGTGCGCTTGACCGCCGCGGGCACGAGCTTGGCGACCTCGCTGCGATGGGAGCGTTCGGCGGTGATGATCAGGTCGGCGCTCTCGATGTCGTCGACGTCGAGCGGGTAGGCCTGGTGCCTGGTCAGCCGGACCCCGGCAAGAGCCACCTCGGAAGCGATCATCGGGTCCATGTCGTAGCCCTCGAGCGCCTCGCTGCCGGCCGAGATCACCGTGATGCCGTGGCGGGCGAGCCCACCGACCTGGCCGACGCCCTCACGGAGCATCGCCTCGATCGCCGGCGATCGTCGTACGTTCCCGCTGCAGACGACCAGGATCGTCGCGGTGTCCATCCCTGCCTACCTTCGAAACAGTTGCCTGCCGGTTCTCGAGCGTGGACGTCACATCCACGCGGCCAACCCCCCGAACGTGACGGACAGACATTACGCAGTCGGCGTACGGCTCCAGAAACTGACGGCGGATCAATCCCCCATTTGGGTGAACGAGCCGGACACCCGGCCCTGTCATCCCCAAAACGGGGTGAGGATGTGCGATGGCCCGGTGGCCCTGCCCTGACGGCGCCACCCATTGCCTCGGGCTCCGCTTCGGCGGGTGAGTCCCGGACAAGCAGCCTGGCAAAGACATCGGATGGAGTGACCGTTGGACCTGCGCGACTATGTCGCTGCCCTGCGAAAGCGCTGGTACATCGTCGCGGTGCTCGCGATCATCGGCGCCGGCGCGGCCTTCGCGCAGGCGCACGCGAGCCCGCCGCAGTACCGCGCGCAGAGCACCGTCTTCGTCTCGATCGCGCGCGGCGCGACGACCCAGGAGCTGGTCCAGGGCTCGACGTTCACCCAGGACATCGTCCAGTCGTACGCCAAGCTGGCGACGATGCCGGTGGTGCTCGACCAGGTCATCTACGACCTCGACCTCGACACGACCCCCAAGGCTCTGGCCGAGGAGATCACCGCCGAGAACCCACTCGACACCGTGATCATCGAGATCGACGCCGTGGCCACCACCAGCACCGGCGCCTCCGACCTTGCCAACTCGGTCGCCGACGAGCTCACCACCACGATCACGAACCTCTCCCCCAGCTCCAACAAGAAGTCTGCGGTCGAGGTGACCGTGGTCGCCCGCGCCGACCCGCCCCAGGAGGCGTTCGCACCACGTACGCGACTGGCCGCTCTGGTCGGTTTCGCCGGCGGCTTCGGCCTCGGCGTCGCGATCGCCGTGGTCCGTGCCCTTCTGGACACCCGGGTCAGGACCGCTGCCGAGATCGAGCAGCTCACCGACGTCGGGCTCCTGGGGGCGATCCCCCGGCGCCGTGGCCAGCGGCGCTCGCGGGGCGCGGTGACCGCGATCGACCCGCACAACGTCGCCGCCGAGGCCTATCGAAGGCTGCAGACCAACCTGCAGTTCCTCGACGCCTCCTCGCCGGTCCGCTCGATGGTGGTGACCTCCTCGATCGGCGGCGAGGGCAAGTCGACCACCTCGATCAACCTGGCCCTGGCGATCGCGGAGCAGGGTCAGCGCGTGCTGCTGGTCGACGCCGACATGCGCCGCCCGGCGGTCGCCGACTACTGCGGCTTGGAGGGAGCGGCCGGGCTGACGACGGTGCTGATCGGGAAGGCCGAGCTCGACGACGTCGTCCAGGTCTGGGGCGACGCCAACCTGCACGTGCTCACCATGGGTGAGATCCCGCCGAACCCCGCGCAGCTGATCGGCTCACCGCGGATGGCCGACCTGCTGGAGGAGGCGCGCGCCGGCTACGACGTGGTCATCCTCGACTCCCCGCCGCTGCTCCCGGTGGCCGACGGCGCGATCCTATCCCGGCTCACTGACGGTGCCCTGGTGGTCGCCAACTGCCGTACGATCCACCGCCCGCAGGTGCTCGAGGCTATCGACAGCCTCGAGGCCGTCGATGCCCGCTGCCTCGGCATCGTCGCCAACCAGGTCCGTGACACCGCCGCGCACACCTACTACGGCCAGCCGGAGCAGGGCTGGTTCGCCCGCCTCCTCTCCGGTCTCGTACGTCCCCGGGAACCGCGCCAGCAGGGCTACCCGGCCGCCGGGAGCTGAGCATGGCCGTCGCGACGGCGGTCCGGGTCCGCACCGGTCGATCCGGGCGTACCCAGCGCGTCGAGCGCACCGGCTGGGAGGTGCTGACCGCTCTCCTGGCCGGTGCCGCGGCGTTCCTCGCCGGGACCGACTTCGATCTCGTCCGCGGCCTGACCGTGGGCGGGCTGATCGGGGCGGCCCTGGCACCGGTCTGGATCCGGGAGGCGAGCCGCTACCGCGGTGCGGCCCTGGGCGGCGTACTCCTTCTCGCCTGCCTCTTCTCCGCGCTGGCGCTCGCCACCTGGCGCTCGGCGACCCACCCGCCGACCGAGGCGGGCGTGCTGTTCGAGTTGGTGCCGGTCGTCTCGGCCGCGATGTGCGTCGGAGCTCTGCTGTGGGCGCAGCAGGTGCTGTCGCCGGGGGTCGTGGTGTGCCTCTACGCGATCGGCTCGTTCATGACCTCGACTATGGGCTCGCGCTTCGCCGACGAACCGTGGCGGTTCGGGTTCGCGACGCCGTCGACGATGCTGCTGCTCGGTGCCTGCATGCTCATCCGGCGGCGTCCTCGCAAGAGGCTCCTCGCGGACATGACCGTCCTCGGGATCATCACCGCGGTCACCGCGCTGTCCGGAGCCAGGTCGATGAGCGCGTTCCTGATCATGACCGCCGTGCTGCTGCTGTGGCAGCACCGGCCGAGAACGGCCAAGCGAACCACCTCGGCCCTGCTCTCGCTGGTGCTGGTGGGGGCGCTGGGGTTCGGGCTCTACCGAGCGCTGGAGGGCGCCGCACTCGACGGCTACCTAGGCCAGTCGGCCCAGGAGCGCACCGCGGAGCAGACCCAGGCCGCCGGGTCGCTCATCCTCGGCGGCAGACCCGAGATCGGGGCCACGGTCGCACTGATGCTCCACGAGCCGCTCGGTTACGGCGCCGGCGTCATGGCCACGCCGACCGACATGCAGGCAGCCAAGCAGGGCATGTCGCGTCTGGGGTACGACCCGGACAACGGCTACGTCGAGCACTACATGTTCGGCACCCGGATCGAGGTGCACTCGCTGATCGGCGACCTGTGGATCTGGTTCGGGCTCGCCGGGCTGGTGCTGTCGGGGTGGCTGCTGTGGCTCGCCACCATCTATCTCGGCCGCAGCATGGCCAACCGCACCGGCACCGCGCTCGGCATCTTCCTCGCCCTGCAGCTCGGCTGGAACCTGTTCTTCGGCCCGATCATCAGCTCGCTGCCCCCGCTCGCGTTGGCGCTCGGGGTGTTCCTGCTCCAGCGCAAGGAGGCTGCTGTCGAGCCGTCCCCGCCGGCCCCAACGGCACGAAAGCCGGCGGCGCCGCGGCGCCGCCAGGGCAGTCAAGGCCAGCGCGCTCGCCGCCGCTACCTCGCCGGGGGTCCGCAGCGTGCGTGAAGGCTGGATCGACTCCGCGCGCGGCCTGGCGATCATCCTCGTGGTGCTCTTCCATGCCGTGATCAACCTCGACCTGGTCGGCCTCGCCGGCCCCTGGTCGCGGCTGGCCTACACCCTCGATACGTTCCGGATGCCGCTGTTCTTCTTCCTCTCCGGACTCCTCGCGCCTTCGCTGCTCGCCCGCCCGCTGCGGGAGGTGTTGCGCACCCGGTGCCTGAACCTGATCTACCTGTACGTCCTGTGGTGCCTGCTCCTCGGCGCCTTCCGCGCGCTCCTGCCACACTCCCCACCAGGTGGCGTCGCCGCGGTTGCCCGGGTGCTGATCGAGCCCAACGTCTACCTCTGGTTCCTCTACACGCTGTGCCTGTTCACGCTCGTGGGATGGCTGACCCGTCGGCTCCCCGCGTGGCTCGTCGTCGGCACCGCGCTGATCGTCTCCGCGGTCTTCGCCGCCGGGCTCGTCTCCACCGGCGACGTCCCCTGGGACAAGACATTCCGCTACTGGTTCTTCTTCGTCCTCGCCTCCCGCGCCGCACCCGCGGTGCGCTCGGTCGTGCCACGGATGCGGCCGGCGCACGTGGCCGGGGCAGGAGTGGCGTACGTCGTGGTGCTGGGGTTCTTCCTCTACGTCTCCGACGACCGGATCATCTTCGTGCGGCCGATACTGGGCCTGCTCGCGGTAGCCGCCGGCTGCGGGCTCGGGGTGATGATCGCCCGACTCCCGGCTCTCGGCTTCGTACGCCACCTAGGCACCCGCACGCTCCCCATCTACGTCGTTCACGCCTTCCCGATCACCGCCGCCGCGGCCCTGCTCACCGGCCGCAACATCGACTGGCCCCCAGGCGCCGGCCTGGTGGCCGTGCCCCTGTTGACGCTCGCCGCGATCTTGCTGGCGCTGGCTCTCGACCGGCTGGTCACCGGCCGCATCCGCGGCATCTTCGACTTCCCGATCGCGCACTGGGCCGCGAAGCGCAACCCGCGACCGACCACTCTCCTCCCTCCAGAGAACCTAGCCCCGAGGACGCCGTCATGACTCTGTCCGAGACCTCCTTCAACATGAAGCTGCACACCGTCCGGCGCGACTCGGGACGCCTCTACAGGGAACTGCTGCGCAACCAGGAGCTCGAACCAGCAGTGCTCGTCGAAATGCAGCGCACCAGGGCCATCGAGATCGCCGAGTTCGCCCGGACCCAGACGGTCTTCTACGCCAAGCACTTCGCCGACGCCGGCATCGACCCAGGCCGACCGCTGACGCCGGACGACTGGACCCGGCTGCCGCTGCTGAACAGGAGGATGCTCAAGGAGCACTCCGACGACGTCAGCTCGTCGGAAGCCACGCCTCGAAACTCACGTAGGGCGCTCACGGGAGGAAGCACCGGCGAGCCGCTCAGAGCGATGCATGACTCCCGCGTGCCGACACTCGCGCTCGCTTGGCGCATGTACACATGGTGGGGTATTCAGCCATGGGACAACCTGGCCAGAATGGCCCGTTGGGGTTTCGGGCGTTTCGACACGCTCAAGAACGATGTCGCTTGGTGGCCGTCGAAACAGCGCTATGCGGATGCGGGACTCATGAGCCCCGAGTCGATGCGACAGTTCCATGCCGAGCTCACCAGGGCTCGGCCAGCGCTGCTCGAGGGGTACGTCGTGTCGACTGCCGCTTATGCCGACTTCCTCGAGGCCGAGGGTCTCCGGCTGCCATCGCTGCGCGCGGTCGCGACGACCGCCGCACCGCTCGATCCAGCCACCCGAGGTCGCCTCGAATCGGTCTTCGGGATACCGGTCCACGACGAGTATCGGAGCGCAGAAGTCGGCTGGATGGCAGGCGAGTGTCACGAGCGCAACGGCCTGCACGTGTTCGCCGATGCCCGCGTCATCGAAGTCGTCGATGAGCAGGGGCAAGTGCTTCCGCCAGGCGAAACCGGTGACATCGTCGTCACCGATCTCACCAACCGGGTATTCCCGATCATCCGTTATCGGCTCGGCGATCGGGGGAGGCTGCTCGATCGGCAGTGCCCTTGCGGCATCGGCCTCCCGCTCATGGCCCCGCCCGAAGGACGCGCCACGGACCTGCTGTACACCCCCACCGGCCGCACACTCGGTCAGGTCACGGGAATCTTCAGTGATGTTCCGGAGGCCGTGCGCCAGATGCAGGTCCACCAGCACGCGGACTACTCGGTCACCTTCCGTGTGGTCGAGGGCAGTGCTCCGGACGCCCGAGCTCACGTGAAACGGAAGATCGACCTCCTGCGGAACCGGATCGACAACGAGGTTCCTGTCACGATCGAGTACGTCGACTCGCTGCCTTATACCGGTGCGAAGCTGAAGTACGTGGTCAGTGACGTGCCCCGGGACCACTGACCTGGATCTCCGTCCGGAGATACTCGTTGATGTGTGAGCCCCAGGCGCCGCGAACCATCCCGACACCCCGATACACCAACCGGGTCCCCCGCGCCTGGTGGGCAACGGAACCGGTCAGCTGACCGCCAAGCAGGCGCAGACCTCCCAAGGCGACACGAGCAACGCCGCGCGCCGTCTCCTGGGCCCGCACGATGCCCCGCCTGCCGGACGGCGCGAGATAGACCCGCACTCGGGAGTCGGAGTTGCCGACGCGAGAGAAGCGGGCGCACAACCATTCCCGCGTCGCACGGCTGGCCGGGACCAAATCGTAGACCGTTGCCTCGTCGCACCACACGATCCGGCCACCGGCGCCCGAGAGGGCGCGGGTGAAGACGGTGTCGGAGCCACCGGAAATGCCGAAGCCGAGATCGAAGCGCAGCATGCCGACCTGGGCCATATCGAGGAGAAGGTTGTTGGTCGCGGCGGTGGTGACAAGAGTTCCGGTCGCATGCCGCGGGCGCACAAAGGATCCGGCGACGATCCAGGGGTCCAACTCATCGGGAAAGCGCGAGACCACCGGCCCGACGACGGCAGCGGCGCCGGTCTCCTCCCAGCAGGCCAGCAGGGTCGACAGCCACTTCTCCGAGGGCTGCTCGTCGTCGTCGATGAAGACGACGATCGCTTCTGGCCCGGCCTCGTCCAACGATCGGTTGCGGGCAGCGGCAATGCCGGGGGTCGGCTCATGCACGTACCGCACACGTACGTCGCCCCCGGCCGCCTCAGTCACAGCGGAGGCGGCGCTGGGCTGCTCGTCGTTGTCGACGACGAGCAGCCGCGAGCCAGGAACCAGGTCGAGCTGGGCTCGGAGCATGCCGATCGCCTCGGCCAACCCCTCGGGTCGCCGGTAGGTGAGCATGCAGACCCAGACCGGCTGAGCCATCGGACCTGTCATCCCTGCGACATCATCTGATCGTGACCGTCACCCAGTCGGAGCGGGAGATGTTGCCGAGCGGGTCCACTGCCTCGATCTTGTACTTCTGCGACGAGCCGCTGGCACGGCCGGTGTCGGTGAAGGTCATCGCGGTGTGCTTCCAGAACGGGGCCGAGACCTTCACGGTCTTGATCGGCGTGGAGTCGAGCGAGCCGCGGTAGAGCTTGTAGGTGACGGTCGCGTTGTCCTTGTCGGGGTTGCCCGGCCACTTCAGCGTGGCCTTGCCCGCGGAGGGTGAAGAGCCGGTCAGCGCCCATTTGGCGCCCTTCAGCGTCGGGCCGACCTTGTTGGGAGCGATGTCCTTGACGGCGAACCGCACCAGGCCCTGCTGCGCGACGCCGTTGACCTTCAGGAACTCACCGCCGTACAGCACGTAGCTGCCGTTGGCGGTCACGGTCCAGGTCGACTGCTTGGCGCTGGTGTAGGTGCCGTTGGTCCACTTGGGGTACCACTCCAGGAACTCCGGGCGCGGGGTGCCGGGATGGTCGGGGTAGCCGTACTTGTCGTCGGCGATGTTGGTGCCGCGTACGTCCTGGGTGGTGGCGGTGGCGTGGTACCACGCCCGCGGCTTGGTCTCCGGGAACCCACCGGAGGTGTCGCAGCCGTGCTTGTGGCTGGCCTGGTAGACGGTCTCGGCGGTCGGCCAGACGGCGTAGGTGTCGCCGTGGCAGTCCTCGAGCCAGGTCAGCTTGCCGGTTGCCCAGTCGGCCTTGAAGGAGCCCTCGGAGTTGCCGCCGCTGCCGTAGTCGTAGCCGGTGCCGTAGAAGCTGGTGCCGTCGGACTCCAGCGAGAGGATCGCGGCCTCGGCGCCGCCGTTGCGGATCTCGGAGTTGACCGGCAACGCCAGCGACTTGCCCGAGGAGACCTCGATCCGGGCCAGGCCGTAGCCCGGGTTGGAGGAGCCGTTGACGCTGGTGAACGCCCCGCCGATCACGATCTTGGTGCCGTCGGAGGAGGCCACGATGTCGTTGACGTTGCCGCCGGCGACCTTCGGGTTCATCGGCAGCAGGCCGGTGCCGGTGTCGCCGGGCTTGACGGCGGCCACCTTCGTACGCGCCGTCTTGTCGGCCGAGGTGAACACGCCGCCATAGAAGACCGCGCTCGACGTGGCCGCGACCGCGTTCGTGGTCGAGTTGAAGATCGGCCGGAAGCCGGTGGCCTTGCCGGTCGCGAGGTCGATCGCGGCGGCCCGGTAGCGGTTGACGCCGTCGACCTGGGTGAAGCCGCCCGCGACGTACAGCAGCTTCTTGTCGGGCGAGAGCGCCATGTCCTTGACCTGGCCGTTGAACTTCGGTGCGAACGTGGTGACCAGCTTCCCGGTCGAGAGCCGGTAGGCCAGCATGTTGGACCGGGCGGTCTCGCTGGTGCCGGCCGCGGCGCCCGCCGGCCGCGCCGAGGTGAAGTTGCCACCGACGTAGACGATGTCGCCGACGATCACCTGCTTCCAGGCGACGCCGTTGATCTGCACGGTGGGAAGTACGTCGGCAGCGACCGTCTTCGGCAGGTCGGGATCGCTCGGCGCGGTGTCCGCGGATGCGGAGGTCGTCGTCAAGGTCAGGCTCGTTGCCGCGAGCAACAGAACAGCCAGGATCGGCTTCATCACATCTCTCATCGTGGGGGGAGGGTTATCGCTGGGGACGGCCCTTGAAGACCACCACGTCGGCGCCGTTGCCAAGATCGAGCTCGACGCGTACGGGGCGGGCTTCCTCGGGGATCTGGAAGACGTAGACACCCTTGGCGGATTCGCCGTCCCCGACCGAGGCCGGGAACGGCACCTCGCCGTCGGAGGCGACGCTCACCGCTGGGGTGCGCTCAGGCCCGTAGTAGGCGTTGACCACACCGAGCGCCAGGTCGAGCTTCTTTCCGGTCTGGTTCTTCACCTTCACCGTGATCGCGAGCGCCGGACCGCCGATCTCGCCAGGCAGGCTCGCCGTGGCCTGGACCGAGTCGATCCTGGCCAGCCGCGCCGTCACGCCCGGGGCCGAGGTCGCCTCGGCCTTCAGACCGACCGCGCGGTTGTCGCCCGACGGCTTTCCCGGCTCCGACTCTTCCGACTCGGAGGACTCGGACTCCTTCTCCGACGGGGTCGCCGTCGAGGAGGGTGCGGCGGCCGCCGTCGAGTCCGACCCTGCGTCGGCCGGGCCGGACGGATTGCGCACGATGAGCACGGCCGCGACGCTCACGAGGACGACGGCAGCGACGGCTGCCGCGACGTACATCCTCGAGCGCGGGACTTGACTGAGCATGGGGGATCTTCCGCGGGCGGGTCGGACAAAGACATCGATTCAAAGACGTTGGATTAAAGCCCAACCCGGACGCCCGTGGGGGGATCCTGACGCCTACTCCCCAAGATCGGGTATGCCTCCTACGGCTCGATGACCTTCAGGTCGTCGTAGCCGACCAGGACCGGCGTGGTGCCGATCGTCGAGGCGCCGAAGCTGCGCAGCATCACTCCGCCGAGGATCTGGTTGGCGAGGGTCGAGTCGGTGAGCTCGTACGTCCAGCCCGACGGCTCCGCGGAACCGGCCGGCCACACCTTGGTGCGCACGGTCGCCGGTGCGGTGCCGGTGACCTGGAGGCGTACCTTCAGCCGGTCGCCGGGCGCGACGCTCAGGCCCGGGACGACGTTGGCGCCGACGACCGGGGTGCCGCTGCGTACGAGATGGACGCCGACGGTGCCGTCCGGGTTGAACCGGAGCCGCGAGGCGTAGTGGTTGGTGCCGGAGACACGGGCGCCGAGGATCGACCAGACGTAGCCCGCGTCCGGGAGGCGGGAGGCGCCGACGCTGACGGTGGCGTCGACGTCACCGGCCGAGACCTCCTCGAGCCGGGACTCGGTCGTCCCACTCGGGGTGACCGAGTGCCAACCGCGGCCCTCGGAGACCGAGAAGTTGCCGGCGGTGCCGGTGGTGCGGGTCCAGGTGCCACCGGTCTCGGCCGTGCCCCAGCCGCTCGCCTCGGCACGTCCGAAGGTGTCCGCGGCGACGACGCCCTCGGCCGGAGGTGCCGGCTCGCCGGCGACGTCGACGGTGATCCACTCGGTGGGCGACTGGTTGCCGAAGGCGTCCTCGGCGACGACACGGTAGCTCTGGGTGGTGCCCGGCGGCGCCGCGGTGTCGAGGAAGCTCTGCGTGGTCTGCTTCCAGAACGCCGCGGTGACGGGCTTGGTGTGGATCGGGGCGACATCGGTCGAACCGCGGTAGACCTTGTAGGTCACGGTCGCGTTGTCCATGTCGGCGTTGCCGGGCCAGGTCAGCTTGACCTGTCCGTCGGCCGGCGAGGTCGCGGTGAGCCCGAACTCCGCGCCGGACATGGCCGGACCGACGTCGTTGGGGGCGATCGTGTTGACCGCGAACCGCGCCAGACCCTGCTGGGCGATCCCGTTGATCTTGAGGAACTCGCCGCCGTAGACGACGTAGGCGGCGTTGGCCGTCACCGTCCAGGGCGCCTGGTTGGCACCGGTGAAGGTGCCGGGGGTCCACTTCGGGTACCACTCCAGAAACTCCGGACGCGGGGTGCCGGGGTGGTCGGGGTAACCGTAGATGTCGCGGGTGTTGGTGCCGCGTACGTCCTGGGTGACCGCAGTGGAGTGCTGGAAGCTGCGCGGGTTGGTCTCCGGGAACCCGCCGGAGTTGCCGCAGTAGTGCTTGTGGCTGGCCTGGTAGACCACGTCGGCGGTCGGCCAGATCGAGTAGGTGTCGCCGTGGCAGTCCTCGAGCCAGGTCAGCTTGCCGGTGGCCCAGTCGGCCTTGAAGGAGCCCTCGACGTTGCCGCCGCTGCCGTAGTGGTAGCCGGTGCCGTAGAAGCTGGTGCCGTCGCTCTCCAGGGAGAGGATCGCGGAGTTGGATCCACCGTTGCGGACCTCGGAGTTGACCGGGAGCGCCATCGAGGCGCCGGTCGCGACCTTGATCCGGGCCAGGCCGTAGCCGGGGTTGGAGAGGCCGTTGACCCGGGTGAAGTTGCCCGCGATCACGATGTCGGCGCCGTCGGGCGAGACCACGATGTCCTGCACGGAACCGTTGGAGACCGTCGGGTTCATCGGCAGCTGCTGGGTGCCGGTGTCGCCCGGCCGGACGGCGGCCAGCTTCGTACGCGCGGTGTTGTCGGCCGAGGTGAACACGCCGCCGTAGAAGACCGCGTCGGCGGTCGCCGCGACCGCGTTGGTGGTCGAGTTGAAGATCGGGCGGAAGCTGGCCAGCGCGCCGGTGGCCAGGTTGATCGCGGCGCCGCGGTAGCGGTTCACCCCGTTGACCTGCGTGAAGCTGCCGGCGACGTAGAGCAGCGTCTTGTCGGGCGAGAGCGCCATGTCCTTGACCTGGCCGTTGAAGCTCGGCGCGAAGCCGGGGATCAGCTCGCCGGTCGAGAGCCGGTAGGCGAGCATGTTGGACCGCGGCGTCTCATCGGAGCCGGCCGCGGCGCCCGCCGGACGGGCCGAGCTGAAGTTGCCACCGACATAGACGATGTCGCCGACGATCACCTGCTTCCAGGCGACCCCGTTGATCTGCACCGTCGGGAGTACGTCGGCCGAGACCGTCTCCGGCAGCTCCGGGTCGATCGGAGCCGTGTCCGCCGTCGCCCCTCCCGACATGACCAGGCTGCTCACCCCGAGAACAGCTGCGACTGCACCCGCCGCCAGCAGACGCCAGTTGTCGTGAATCCGCGTCATCATCCATCCCTGCACAAGGCGGCCACCTCGGCCGCGACACGGCAGTGTCGCGGACATGCGCGGTGTTCCTCCCGTTAATCGGCCCCCCATCCCCTGAATCGGGTATACCTTGGACCAAGAAGTCCCCGCACAACTGCGCGGTATTAACTCCCGCATCGTCCCTGGCCGACACCGAGGTCACGATCTTCTCAATCGTGACCACCCCGATGCACAGTCACGAAGACAGCGGTGCCCCCTGAGGCGGCGGCCCTCCGAGTATCACCAGCTAAATCGCACTGATGTCACGACTCCTTGCGGAGGTAGACCCACTCCTCGCTCTGTTCTAGGTCGCGCGGCAATGAGTTCGGGACCCATGATGCGGTGAAGGAGACCGCCACGTCGTTCCGGACGTCGGCCATCATGGCCGTCTCCGCCTCTGAAATGTTTTCAAGGTCCTCATCTGTCGGTTCGTTCTCCAGCAGAAACCGCGCCTCGACGCGGACCGGGGCAATCCGAATTGCCACGCCACGGAGGTTCGGCGTCACGAGGTCCCAAAGGGCTCGCTGCATCGAAAGAAGGACACTGACCCTGAAGTCCATCAGCCCAATCCGTTCGGTCGCGCAGGAACTGCGTGTACGCCGTTCTTACTGTAATGAAGGACCGCAACGGTGGTCGGCGTGAGTTCGCCCGTGCCGCGGTCAGCGTACTTTCCGATGACCTCGCCGTAATCGACGCGTTCCTTTGACCCCGGCTCTCCCACCGGCGCCTTACCCAACTGGGTCCCCGTGCCAGCTTTCCGAGCAAGGACACGTGGGTCCTCCGTCGTGGTGCTGCGTCCCGGCAGGAAGTTTGGATGCCCTGGGAAGTGCTTCTCCTGCTTGTTCCAGTCGACAGAGGAGAGATCACAGGCGTCGTTGTTGGTGTTGTGAACGAGGATGTCGCCGACACCGACGTGGTAGGTGTGGATCCCATCAACCGTCAGGTTGTAAGCCGTCAGATCACCGGCCCAAACATTCACCGCTGTGATCTGGACCCGCGTTCCCGCCCTGGTCTGGAGCAGATCCCCAACCGCGAGATCGATTGCTGGCACCCACGCTCCCGGCCCCCTGTTGTCGACCCAGAACGGGTGATTGTCCGTCGCGTCGATCCAGCGGCCGTCCGCGGTCTGCACCGACGCCATCGTGTGTGGGCCCGAATGCCGGATCAAGTTGGTCACCGGGCGCGGACCTTCCACCCCAGTCACCGGGTTCGTCGCCCACACCCGGTCACCGATGCGTACATCCCGGATCGGGATCCGTCGCCCGTCAGCCAAGAGCACTAGAGTGTCACCGGTGAACGAGTTGCAGCCTGGCGAGTACTTCGACCGCATCGTGGCTAGCAGCTTGCTGGCCGCCTTTTGCTGTCCGATGAACTCAGCAGCAGCCTTCCCGATCTTGTAGAGCGCCTTACCAGCCTTGAATGCCTTGCCCCACGGGATACTCCCGAGCACCAGACCAACGCAGGCCTTGTAGTCCTTGTCCAGACACGAGACCAGGTCGTTGTAGCCGATGAAGTCCTTCAGGACCTCCCAGCCCACCTTGAGAGCAACCTCGCCGATCGAACGGTTCAGGGTCGCCTTTGCTTCTTCGGCTGCTTCGAGCTCTTCTCTGGTCGGGCCGGTCTGCTCGCCGGAGACGTTCTTCGTCCCTCCCTTGGTGCCCTTGGCACCATCCGGGTCGGTGTCTCGGCCTGGGGTACCTGGCGTGTTGTGCCAGTCACCGTCGTCGTCGCTGTCGTACCAGGTGATCTGGTTGCCGTCGTAGCCGCATGATCCAGCGGAGCCACCTGCATCTGACGCGCAGGTGGGGCCCAGCCCGGTCGGATCAGACCAGGTCAACGGATTGTTGTTGGCGTAAACGTAACCCAGCGCCTGGGATGAGTCAGCGGTGTACAGGAGTGGATCGACCGAGATGAACCTGCCGATTCCGGCGTCGTATTGCCGCGCACCGACCGAGGTCAACCCGGTGTTGTCGTCGACCTGCATGTTCAAGAACCCGCGGCTGGTCGGCCAGGCGTCGGTTTCCTCGTCCGGGTCCGCCCCCGTGATCGTCGCTCGGTCTTCACCGAACGGGGTCATGTAGCGCCGCGTCGCAGTAAGGCTGGCGGCGTCGAGGCTGGTTTGGGCTGTTCCGTGAGCGTCTGGGATCTGGAAGTCCAGCGAACCGTCACTGTGACGGACCGCGACCTGACCAACCGGAGTGTCATAGTGACGCGCCGCCGAGGTGACCCACGGACTGGCCGTCTTGTCGACGGTGATCTCGAGGCCGAAGGCCATCAGGGTCTTCTCGGACGGCGAGTCTTTGACCAGAAGGGTGCCGTCGGCACCGTAGACGTACGTCGTCGCCTTATCCGGGCCGTCGCCCTTGACCGTGAGCGAAGCGAGGTTGCCTTCGCTGTTCCAGGTCAGATCCTGGGTGGTGCCTGCAACCGCACCTGGACGAGCGGTCGTGTTGCCGGCGTCGTCCACGTCATAGGGGCTGGTCTCGATGGCCTCGCCAGTGGCAGTGTTAGTGCGGGTGACCGCAGTCGGGAAGTTCGCGTGCGCTGATCCCGCCGCCGGGTAGGTGTAGGTGTCGGTCACCTCGCTGGCCGGAGTCGTCGTTCCGACCGCGGGCAGGTAGCTGGTCTGTGTCTTGCGCAGGCCGCTGCCTGTGTAGGTCCAGGACTGGCGGTAAGGCGACGGTCCGCCGAGCAGTGCCGTGGCCGGGTCGGTCTCACAGTTTGCGTCGGCAGGCGTCCATGCAACGGCGAGACGCTGGTGATCGTCGTAGGTGTAGCACTGAGCGTCACCGTTGGCGCGGTCGTGGTCTTTGGTCGGGTTCCCCGCCGGGTCGTAGGTGTAATGGTGGTCTGAGACGACGGTCTCGGACAGGCTTGTGGTTGCGAGTGTCCGAGTCAGTCGACCAGTGGCTTCCTGGTAGCTGTTGGACAGGTATAGCGACTGGCCGGGGCCTTGACCGAGGTGGATGACCGATGGCTGGTTCCAGCCGTCGTAGTCGATGTCCTGGACGATCCAGTTCGTCCCGCCCATCGTGATCGGGTTGCCGAGCTCGTCGTAGGTGTAGTCGACGGCCTCCTTGGCGAGCACGCTGGTGGTGCCGACGGTGACGCCGGGGACGTAGTCGATCGACACGGACTGGTCGACGTTGTATTGGACCTGATGCAAAAGCGACGCGGGGAGCCCGTTGTCGAGGCTGGTGAGCGTCTCGTCGCCGGTGGCGGCGCCTGTGACGGTGAAGTTCTCGGACGAGACGTTGTACGCGGTGTTGTAGCTCGCAATGGTGTGGGTGAACTTCGCGCCGCTCTGGCCGCCCACATAGCGACTGGTCGAGCTCGGGAGGCCCTTCATCGGGGTGTCGTAGGTCCACGACGTCAACATCTTCGTGGCGTCGGCGGTCGTGCCGTCATAATGGGCAGTGGACCGGTTGAGCTGGTCGTAGATCGTGGAGGTTGCTCTGCCACGTGCGTCGGTCGTCGAGGCGAGGAGGTCGTTCTCGGTGTAGGTGAACCTGGTGGTGCCGGCCTCGGGGTCAGACTGGGAGATCTTGCGGCCCCTGAGGTCGTAGTCCCACTCGAACTCGCCCGCGGGTGAGTGCATGGCGACCGTCTGCCCGGCCAGGTCGTAGTCGTACGTCGTGGTCAGGTCCCGGGCATCGGTGGAGCCGTGCTCGACGTGCTTGATCTGCTGACCGCGGATATCGGTGTATCCGGTCGTCGTGGGTGCCCCTTGAGGCGGGTCGACAGTTGCCTTGTCGACACCGGCATATGTGAGGTTGGTCGACCAGAGCTCGTCGGTGTGGCTGTACTCGGTCACCTTGGTCGGTCGGGCAAGGCCGTCGAAGCCGGTCTTGACCGAGTGCGAGGCCGTCCCTAGAAGGACGTCGGCCATGGTGTCGGTCGGGGTGCCGGTGGTGAAGAGCCGGTCATAGGACCGGTCAGCGTTGCCGAGAGCGTCGTAGAGGACACCGGTGATCAGGCGCCCGCCGGGTGATGCGGTCTGGGTCTGGCGGGGCCGGAGGAGGGAGTCGTAGATCTCAGTGCTGACCCGGTAGCCGTCGCCGAGCCGGTTCAACGTGCTGGTGGTGACCGCGATCGGTTCGGTGGGGCTGATCTTGTAGCTGTACTTGACCGACGGGGTGGCGGAGGCGGACCGGTTGGTCTTCCACAAGGACACCGTCCGGCCGAGAGCGTCGTAGGCGGCGGAGGTGTTCTTGCTGTTCGGGTCCGTGATCTTCACCGCCATCGAACGCTCCGGCGTGTACGAGGTGGTCGTCTTGAACGCCTTGCCGGTCGAGTCCTGCGTCTGCGCGACGCTCGCGAGCGTCCCGTCAGCGGTGTGGGTGTAGACGGTTGTATCGGTACTGGTCGCGCCGTTGCCTGCCGGCACCTTCACGCTGACCTGGCGTCCGTACGCGTCGAAGGTGCTGGTCGCGGTGGTCTGGAAGACCGGCGCCGGCGTGGTGTTGAACGACTTCACACGGTCCGTCTCGGTGGGCAGGCCTTTGGTGGGGGCTTGGCCCTGGGTGCCGCCGTCATAACGGGTGCGGGTGTGGGAGATCGTGTTGGCCTCGGACGGATTCAGAGCGGTAACGCCACAGGCGCCCTTGGAGGTGACCTGGCGAGACGCGAACCCGACCATCCAAGCCGCATCGACTGTCCGGGTGCCGACATACTCGGTCGCGGTACAGGTTTGGTCGGTCGAGACCGCGGTATCGCCGAGGTCAGAGACCCGGGTCACAACGCCAGTGGTGTTGTCGTGGCTGTAGTCGATCTGCCGGGTGCGGTAACCGCCAGCCGAAGACGCCTGCCTTGTCAGAGTGGTGGCTGTGCCGGTGAACGCGGCCGAGTTCAGACCGCTGCCGGCGGTGACGTGGACCCAGGGCTGGTTGATCGTGCTCGTGTGCAGCGCGCCTCCGGCGCCGGTCAGCGTCTTGGTCTCCAGGGCGGTCCCAGCCAAGTGGCTGTTGTCGGCATGAGAGACACCCGTCGAGTCGGCGACGGTGACGTTCTTGGTGCCCCCGTCAGCGTTGGCTCGATCGCCATCCATGCCTCGGAAATAGGTCGCGACCGATTGAGTTTGGGTGTCGGTGATATCAGGGTCACCGGTCGTGGTCCGGACTGTTTCGTAGCCACGCCACTGTGACCAGGTGCGGTACTTCTCCGGGACGAGCCGGGAGTTGTTGTAGGCCCATGCGGCGCCACCTTCGTAGTTGTAGAAGGTGGTGATCGGGTCACCGTCACCGGTGCGGTCGATCTGGTCGACCTGGGTCACGACGTACTTGTGGAACCAGTCGGTGCGCTCCTGGGTCACCCCTTCGGGGGTCCACTTCACCGGGTAGCAGCGCCGCGCGTTCGACTCGGCTGCAGCGGGCAGGTCACCAGGAGTGCAGTTCGGGTCGCTGTAGAACACCGAGGTGTGGGCACCGGTCTCGGTGGTGATGCCCTGGAGCCGGTAGCGAGTGAGCGGGGAGATCCCGTCAGCGGCGGTGTTGACGCGGTTGTCGTGACTGGACCAGCTGAACGTGGTCGGAGGGAGCGTGATGTCAGCGCCGTCGCCGGCCTTGCCAGTGCGGGTGATCTTGCTCAGCCACAGCACGCTTTCCTGCTGGTTGTCGGGATTGACCCAGGTGTAGTCGAATGCCCACTCATCCACCGGCGTGTAGGCGCCTCCAACGCGGGCATGTGCCGTAACGGTGTTCAACCGGTGGCGGGTGAAGTAGGTGGGCGAGACCTTGCCGGTGCATTCCGCGCCTGCGGCGCAGAGCTGGTCGTACGGGGTGTCGGGCCAGTTCGACTGGGTGTAGGTCTCACATCCGGTCGTCGCCAAGCAGCGGGTGGCGTAGTTGAGCGCGACTCGATAGGGCGGGGTGTCGTTGGTGGTGCCGCCGTCGGCGCCGTTGCGCAGGCCGTAGTCGACCTGGGTCAGGCGTCCACCTCGGGTGTACTCGGTCGGGGTGGTGTTGTTGCGGCGGTAATGGTTGACGTCTTCGGCGTACCGGTAGGCGGTGCCGTTGCCGGACGTGTCGACGACATAGTCGAGGTTCCACCGCCAAGCCTGCTTCGCACAGAAGCTCTCCGAGCCCGACGAGGCGTCGTAGCAGGGCTCGCCCTCGTTGTTGCCGTAGACCGGCGTCGTCCACACCGAGTTCGTTGGCTCGGTTTGACCAGGAACCCGGGAACGACCGAAGTAGAGCCGGGTGCCGTCGGGGCGAGTGACTTCCCAGTATTCGTTGTTGTTGTCGGGGTTTGCTGCTGCCAACGTGGCGTTGCTCTCCACGCGCGTATTCGTGGAGTCCGCAGCGGTCGCGATGCGCCGGACCCGGGTGCCGTCATCGTTGGTGAGCTTCCACGTGCCGTCTCCAGCCTTGACCAACTCCCCGCCGGCGCCCGCCATCGCGAGGGTGGCGTTGTCGCTCTTCCAGCACATGTCGGCCTTGTTGTCGCGGCCGTCGGTGTCACACACCAGGTAGGAGCGCTCGATGAAGGCCTGAGACAGGTCGAAGCCCTCCCCCAGCACCGAGGACTGGTTGTTGGTGGTCGAGGTCATCCCATCGACCGTCTGTGAGGAGTACTCCACCGCCAGCGACGGCGCTGACCCTGCTGCCGGTGCCGTCAACGTGAACGGGTGGGACCAAGAGAATCCACCCGATGAGCCTCCAACCGACCACGACGAGGAAGCCGCGAGAGGGGTGGCGCCGAAGTCACCAGAGCCGGTCGCAGATGCGCTCGTCGCGGCGAACAGCACTACGCCCGAATCGGTAAAGCCGGCCTCCGGGACCTCTGCGGTGATCGACTTGGTCTTGGTGTCGCGGTCTGCGCCCAAGGTCGTGAAGTCCTGGCAGGCCTGTTTCTCCGGAGTCGTCAGGACGCACTCGGGATACAGCCGAGGTGAGACCCGGCCAGCCCAGTCGGCACCATGGGCGGCTTCGATCGCGGTGTAGTCCAACCGCACCTCGACCGAAGCGGCCTTGATCGACTTCTTACTCGACTTGTCGGAACTGGCTGCAGCCTCCGCGCCTTGCTGTTGCGCCGTCGTGGGGGCAAGGCGAACCGCGACACCATCGACGCCTGCCTTTGCGGACTCAGCATGTGCGACGACCTCGGCTTTCAGGTCCGTCCAATCAGGTCCGGCGGAGACCTCGACCGGGCCGAGGTCCGCCGAGACGGAGTCGGCGCCACTGTCACTACTCGCCGCAGCGCTGGCGTGGTCGGACGCCGTTGTGGCTGGCGCCGCGAGCTTGGCAGCCTTCGCCGCCGGCCAGGTGACCTTCTCTTTCCCGGCTCCTCGGGCGCGGACGACGTCTGCCTGCTGCTTCTTTGTCAGGCCGGACTTCTTGACCGGTTGGTGGTCGGTGACCTTGACCGGCTTGGTCGCCTCCAGCTTCGGCTTGTCGAACCCTGCTGGCGCTGCTGCGGCCGGCAGGGTCAACGTGACGCACAGGCTCGCGGCGAGACCCGTGATCGCGAGCCCGACACCCCCACGCCGCCGCGCCTTACCGCGACCGACGTGACGCATCAGCGAAACGCCGATCCGGTAACTGACGCTGTGTCGTTGGGTTGCGGATTTTTCGCCGTCGGGTCGGTTGCTGAATGCCATGCGTGGGGTCCTTCCGAGATCAAGCCAAGCGAGCAGAAAAGGAGGGCTGATGGGGCGAACGTTCTTCGGGCTGGTTCAGGGCTGGGTCTTCCCGTGGTCGCTCGCCCCTTCGACGAGCGACCACTGCGGGAGCCACGGCGCAGTCCGGGTTAGCCGGCGCCCTCCTGGTTTGGCGCGGCAGCGGGTGCGGTGTTCCACGTACCCGCGATCTCAGCGACCTCAGTGGCCGAAGCAGCCCGCGCATACAAACCTGCGTGAGCAAACGACGCCGGCGGGGCAGGGAAGGAGACACCTCCGCCAGCACCGGGGTCGCCGCCGATCATGATCTTCCGTGCGACCTCGGCCGGCGGCGTCAACGCACCCGTCGCCGCAGTCTCCGCAACCCGCGTCCCGTTGACGTACAACGCCAGCGTGGCCCCGTCCCACACCGCGGCGACGTGATACCAACGATTCGAGACAGCCGGAGCATCCGCCGGCATCGCAGCCCTCCGATAGGCGCCACCGATATATGCCGCCGCACGGATCACAGAACCTTCGACAGAGATCCCGAAGCCGCCGTTCTCCTTGCTCGAGCACAGGTCACGCTGACTGCTGACCGGCAACGTCGTCTCGATCCGGAACACACACTCGAAGGTGAACCCACCTGCAAGAGCAGGCCACGGGTTATCCGCGAAGGACACCGCATCGTCGACACCATCGACCCGCATCACGCGCATCGGACCGCCATCTGAGACCTGGTCATCGGTCCAATACGTGGGCGCACCCCAAACCTGAGCCGGTAGGCCCTGGGCGTGCTCGTTCGGTGTATCGCCGGCGAAGTCGACATCAAGCTTCTTCGTGGTCTCGAGCGGAGGAACGACCGGAGCATCCGGCGTCTCCCACTTCCCCGCGATCTCAGCGACCTCAGTGGCCGAGGCAGCCCGCGCATACAAACCTGCGTGAGCAAACGACGCCGGCGGGGCAGGGAAGGAGACTCCTCCGCCAGCACCGGGGTCGCCGCCGATCATGATCTTCCGTGCGACCTCGGCCGGCGGCGTCAACGGGCCCGTCGCCGCAGTCTCCGCAACCCGCGTCCCGTTGACGTACAACGCCAGCGTGGTGCCGTCCCACACCGAAGCCACGTGATACCAGCGATTCGAGACAGCCGGAGCATCCGCCGGCATCGCAGCCCTCCGGTAAGTCCCACCGATATGTGCCGCCGCGCGGATCTCAGAGCCTTCAACAGAGATCGAGAACCCGCCGTTCTCCTTGCTCGAGCACAGGTCACGCTGACTGCTGACCGGCAACGTCGTCTCGATCCGGAACACACACTCGAAGGTGAACCCAGAGGACAGCTCGGCCCACGGATCGCTCTCGAAGGAGACCGCGTCGTCGACACCATCGACCCGCATCACCTGCGTCGGCCCTTCGGAAATGATCGTCTCGTCGGTCCAATAAGCCGGTGTGCCCCAGAGCCTTGGCTCAAGTGACTGAGCGCGTTCGTTCGGAACGCTTCCAGCGAAGTCGACGTCGAGCTGCTTAGTCGCCTCGAGCGGAGCCACCACCGCATCGGCAGGAGGCGGCGTCTTCCAACTCGCAGCCATCGTGGTTGCCTCAGAGGCCGACACGCCCCGCGAATACACCGCTACGTGCGCGAACGACGCCGGTGGGGACGGGAACTGAACAGCGTTGTTGGGCGCGGAGTCGCCACCAATCACGAAGCTTCTAGCCGTCGTGGCCGGTGCACCCAGAGCACCCCCCGCAGCCGTCTCCCCGACCCGGACCCCGTTGACGTAGAACACCAAGGTCGTGCCGTCCCACACCGACAGGGCGTGATACCAGCGGTCGGACTCTGCAGGCGTGGACACGATCTGGTAGGCGCCACCGATATAGGCGCTGGTGCGCAGCTCGGAGCCCTGGACATAGATCCCGAACCCGCCGGTTTCCTTGTTCGAGCACAGGTCCCGCTCGCTGGAGACTGGCAGGGTCGTCTCGATCTTGAAGACGCACTCCATCGTGAACCCACCACTCATCTGCGCCCAGGGGTCAACCGCGAACGAGATCGCGTCACTGACACCATCAACCTGCATCACGCTGGTCGGCCCCGCAGAGGACACCGTCCCGTCGGTGCCGAAGCCGGGTGCACCCGAGATCCGTGCCGCCAGACCTGCAACTCGCTCGTTGATCACACCATCAGCGAAGTCGACATCGAGGACCTTCGCGGTATCAAGCGGCGGGATGACCGGGGCCTCAAAGGGAGGCGTGACTCCGTCCTCTCCCTTCTCGATAGCGTCGGCAGTCAAAGCACCGGCGAACAGCTTGATCCGGGCGATATCACCCTCGAACGGTGCTTGGGTTCCTCCCAAGGACTGATTGACGGTGCCGTTCCCGAGGCTGAACGCACCTCGAGCCTGCCAAGGAGTTGTGAACGCGTCCTCGGCCCGTGGCGAGAACTCGCTGCCGTCATCATCGGCGAACGCCTGACCGTTGAGATAGAGCTTGATGACGTTGTTCGTCGCGTCGTATACCGCGGTCACCGCGTTGAAGTCATTGAGCGAGTCCACATTCAGTCGGACCTCGGACACGCCAGCCGAAGCCGAATCAGAGGCAGCCATCCGGAAGTAGAACTGCATGACCCCGTCGTCGGTTGGTCGGAATCCCAGCGTCCACGCCGCGGTGTTCGCACTCGCCTGCTGAGCAATCACAGCCGCATGGCTGGCATCGGGAATCCGTACCAACGCGCCGACAGTGAACGAGGTCGAAGATGCCACCGGAGACCAGGTCATCTTGACCTGTTGTCCCGCTTCACCAGGCAATGTCAAGGCCGGAACCGTCGCAGCACCATCAAGCGCGCCGGCCAGATAGGCAGACCCCGCGCCAGAAACCGAGAGCTTGGACCCGAAGGAACGGTCCGTGATCACCCCAGACGCCGAGGTGTCGGCGGCCATGTCCCAGTCCGCTACGGTCGAGGTCTCCTCACGCGTCTCAGAATCAAGCTTGAGCCGCGCGTCCACATCGGGCGCACCGATCGCGATATCCCAGATCCCGACCTGGTCCACCATCCCGTTCACGCACCCAGGCGCAGGGAGCGCCGAGTTACCGCAGCCCAACTGCCAACCGGTGACAGTCTCTGCGGCTGTTGTATATACGACCGTTCCGTTCTTCACGCCGTTGACGTACAGCGTCACCGTCTTCGTCGAAGCCTGATAGGTCGCCGCCAGATGCGCCCATTGGCCGACATCCGCGACTGCGCTCGAGGATGCGTACCGTGTCTCCGTGCTACCGCGCCGGCCCGCCACCCACTTCCGTGAACTGGAGTCAAAGCCGAGTTCGAACGCGTCTCCCGTTGCGGACTTGCCCGCAACCAGCGTCGCTGACTCGGACGTCGACACGCGAACCCACGCTGCCACCGAGAAGTCCTGCGTCGTGCTCACACCAGCAACCGTCGTCGTTGACGGGGCTCCACCAGTGAATCTCAGTCCGTCATCGGCGCGGCCAAAGTTGCTGATCGTCGCGCCACCCAACGTCAACGTTCCGGTCGATGGGTCACGACCCGTGTTCGCGCCACGCGCAGCCTCGTTGTCGAAGGTCCAGTCCGCTACAGGTGCGTTCGCTGCGACGTAGAACTCATACGTTTTCGCCGCGCCACCAAAGCCCGCTTCATCAAAGGCCTGGGCCTGGATCTTTCGCAAGCCCGTCTTCTTCGGCGTAAACGAGAACGTCTTCGCGGCACCGCCTGTGGTAGTGACCGTCGTCTTGGACGTCGGCTCACCCGACGCCGGTCCGACGACCCACCACTGGTACTTCACCACGTCAGAATCTGGTGCATCGACCGTGAAAGTGCCCGTGCCCCCCACACGAGTGCCGGTGTGCGGACACGTCGATGGCGACGCCTCAGCGGCGCACTCAGGGAAGTTGCTGCTCGTCAGAGTCGGTGCCTTCGGAGCCGAGGTGTCCACCCGGAAGTAACACCAGCCGGCAGTCGACTTCGACTCCAGGTACGACGACTTCGCAGAATTCAAATAGACGCGGGCACGCGAATAGATCCGATACTTGTGCCCGTTCGACACCGTCCTCGCAACCCACGAGATCTCACCCGATTCCTTACCCGTGGACGCGACCTGAGATGCCGTGCCGCCGGTGCCGGTGTTCTCAATTCGGAACGCCCCATACAGCTTGTCAGTCGCCGACCGGATCGACACCTTCGCACCCAACTGGATGTCGGTCGACGTCACGATTGCCGGATCTGTCGAGCTGCCACACGCTACGGACCCCGAAGAATCCTTCAAGTACGTCGTGGAGGTGTTCGGGTACGGCATGTAGCTGATCTCGAGATGTGCGCCGTCATCATCGAACTGCTTCCACGCGTACTTGTTCGACTCGTCCCTCCCCCGAATCATGAACGTGCCCGACGAAACGCCCTGGTCCGCGATGTTCTGCATCCCGTACTTCACGTTCCAGCCGACCCAGTTCGAACCGGATCCACACCCGGCATACGAATACCTAGTGTCCTGCAGCGCACCACGTGCCGGCTGCCGATCCCACGTCGTCGCTGTGCCGATCGGATCTGTGCGGTACACATCGGTCGGGTGCTCCGCGCACTGCGCCGCGTGGACCTGCTTGACGTTCATCGCCGCCGACAGGACACGGGTTCCCTTCAGCGCGGAAGTGATCGGGAAGCGGAAGTAGGAACGGACCTTCTTGTTCTGCTCCCAACCCTCATATCCTGCACCCAGCGAGTGCTCGGTCTGCCAGAACGACTTCGTCGGGTAGTTGGACCACACTGCGGTCCAACCGTTCCGTGCCGGCTGAGAAGACGCCGGGTCGATGACCACCGGCAGTGTCGTTTTCTTAGAGGCCAGCAACGACACGTCCGGCTTCAGCACCATCTCCGTGGCCGACGCCACCGCATCAAACACAGCGACCTGATCAGACGGGGCCGGACCATCCGTGGCCTCCTCACCCGAGTCCCGAGCGACCTCACCACCTTTGGCATCCCACATCATCGGCGTGCCTGACCACACCACCCGACGGCCATCGTCGTCCACAAACGCCGTGCCACCAGCTGACGCCTTCGGCTTCAAGCCATTCAACCGCAACGGAATCCGCAACTCCGCCAACTTCGGAGACTTCGCCGCCGCACGGGTGTTCACCACAAAGAAGTACGAGAATCCCGCTGACTTCGCCTCGACCACCATGTCGACGCCGGGGATCACATCGACATAGGTAGCGGCCGGACCATCCACCGATGGCTCCGGCAGGTCAAACGGCGCGAGCAGCTCATACGCCGCACGGTCGCCCTCAGAGCCCTTTGCTCGGAACGGGGCGTACGACGCAACGACCGACCCCTTCGCGCCACCGTCAGAGACGACGACAGTGCCATTGACCGATGCAGCCTTCAACATCCCATCCGGACCGTCAACAAGGTCCGTCTCGATGTCGACCCAGTCGCCATCGCCACCCTCACGAACCCTCACGGGCTCCAACGACACCACCGCCCGCAACGGACCCTCAGGCGTCGCCGTCACCAAGGTGTTTTCGGTCGTCAACGAATCGACTGTCGTAGGCTCACCCGACTTTGCCGCCAACGCCATCGCCTGCGCGATCGAGCCGGCGGCCAAGCCATCTTTCGCGGACAGTGACCGCGCCTGAGCCGAAGACGGTGTGAACACCACCGCAAGTGCGAACAGACCCGCGACCAGCGTCAGCACCAACGTGCCAGCAGTTGCGCGGAGGAAGGACGACAGGACAAAACCGAGAACCCGGGACATTGCGGCGCCTCCAAATGGCGATCGGACCAGCGAATCTTGCTTCTCCGGTCCCGAGCCGGTTTAGCGAAACCAGACGCTAGCCCCGGGGGGCATCCATACATCTGGTGAATCCGCTTTCCGTTACCAGTCTGTGGCAATCGGTGCCACGATTCAGCACGGTCCAGTGACGTCGCCTACGCCCTCAACAGCCCTCCGATTAGCGCCTCGACTCAGGTGACAGGCTGCTTCGATGACCGAGACGACCGCGCCGCCGCACCACAAACTCGCCCGGTCACGTGCTCGATCCCCTGAATCGGGTATGTGTGGCGACGCAAGCACCCAACGCTCGCAAACTGCGGGGTTCAGGGGGCAGACTCCCACACGATCAGTTGGATGCAGAGTCCACAGGAAGGCGTACGTCTCTTGGCTGTCCCGTCCCGGGTCCTTCTCCTTGGTATCTCCGCGGTTGCCACCGTGGTCGCGTTGACCTCGACCTACGCGCTGACCAACGGCCCCGCCGAGGAGCCCAAGCCGCATGCGGAGAGGAACTACGGCGAGCTGCCACCCGACGACTTCGGCGGGCCGGTGACATTGACACCGTCCCCCTCCCCGTCGGTCACTCCCTCTGCCTCCTCGACGCGCTCGGCCAAGCCCTCGGACGGTGCGGATCCGAAGAAGCGGCCCACGGACTCGGGGAAGCCGAACCGCTCCGGCGATCGGCCGGGCGAGCAAGGACCGCGCGAGGGTGAGCCGCTGAGCTCACCACCGCCGGCGGGCGGCGCTCCAGGGTCGAGGGACACCGGCGTACCTCCGAAGAAGAAGCTGCGCGTCCACCGCGGCGACCTGATCATCAGGACCCCTGGGAAGGTGGTCGACGACCTCGAGGTGCACGGCCGGGTCAGTGTCGAGGCGCCGAACGTGACGATCCGCAACACCAAGGTGATCGTGCCGACCGGCTCGGAGACCGCCGGGATCTCCAACAACAACGGCAACGGCGCGGGGATGCTCGTCAGCAACGTCGAGGTGCTGGCCGAGAACGCCGCGCCGGGCGTCAACGGCGTGGTCGGCCATGACTTCACCCTGGAGGACTCCGAGATCCACCACGTCACCGACCAGGTCCACATCACCGGCAGCAACGTGACCGTGCGCGACAACTGGTTTCACGACAACTACCACTTCGAGAACGATCCGTACCAGGACGGCGCATCCCACGACGACTCGATCCAGATCATCGGTGGCAGCAACATCACGATCGCGGACAACCGGTTCACCGGCGCCTACAACGCCGGGGTGCAGATCACCCAGAGCATCAACGACGTCAGCGGGGTCACGATCCGCGACAACCTGCTCGGCGGAGGCGGCTGCACCGTCAACATCGCCGAGACCCGCCGCGGCCCGATCCGCGGCGTGGAGATCCACGACAACCGGTTCCTCAGCGACCAGCGCATCGACGGCTGCGCGATCATCCGACCCTCATCGACGAAGGTCAGCCACTCCGGCAACGTCTGGGACGACTCCGGCCGTCCGGTGGCCCTCAGCCGCGGCTGACCTTCTGGGCCAGCGCGCCCCTCACGGTCACCACCAGCGCCATCACGTCGCGGCGGATCGGCGGGACGAGCAGAAGAAGCGCGTACGCCGCGGCCGCGGCCACCACGCAGACCGGCACCGTCACCGCGGGGTGCTGCCCGTGGAGGGCCTGGGCGGTGGCGTACGCAGCGGCGGCGACCGCCCCGGCGACCAGCAGGATGCGGGCGGCGCCGAGGTAGAGAGGGCCGACCCGGAGTCGGGTGCGTCGGGAGATCCACCACAGCGACAGCGGCCACTCCAGTAGGTGGGCGGTCGCGTAGCCGACCGCGACGCCGGTGACTCCGTAGCGCACTCCGACGAGCACGCAGAGGACCTTCAGCACCGAGGCGACCAGGGTGTAGTGGCGCAGCTCCGTGGTCAGCCCGTGGGCGAGGTAGACCCAGTAGCCGACGTAGGCCAGCGTCTGGAACAGGCCCGCGCAGGCGAGCAGGGCGACGATGCCGGCGACGTCCCAGCCCGGGCCGAGCAGGAGCGCGCAGACCGGTGCCGCGGCGCCCGCCACCAGCCCGAGCCCGGCGCCGAGGCTGTAGCCGAGCGCGACCTGCCCGCGCTGCACGAACCGCTGGGTCAACGCCGGGTTGTCGCGGATCCGGCTCAGCACCGGCAACGCGACCGTCGTGGTGGGGCTGCGCAGCTGGACCAGCGGGTTCATCAGCAGCTGCCAGGCGCGGTTGTACGTGCCCAGCTCGTGGGCGCCCAGGCGGGTGCCGATGAGGACCGAGTCGATGTTGCTGGCGGCGTAGTTGATCAGTTGCGTACCCGCCAGTGACCAGCCGAAACGCAGGAATCCGCCCATCTCGACGCCGCGTCGCGGACGGCCGGGGAGCCAGCCGGCGAACGCGCCGGCGACCACCAGCCCGACAACGCCCTGAACGAGCTGCTGGACGACGAGGGCCCAGTAGCCGGCGCCGTTGGCCGCTGCGTACGCCGCGATCCCGAGGGCCACCAGCGGCGCCAGACTTGCGGCGGCGGCGAGCCGGGTGAAGAGCATCCGGCGGGTGAGGTCGGCGCGATACTGCGCGGCCATGCCGTTGAGGACGAACATGCCCGCCATCGCGGCGGTCAGGGTCGTCAGGGCCGGCTCGCCGTAGAGGACTGCGACGAGCGGGGCGGCCGCGATGGCGATGAGCGCGAGGCCGACGCCCAGGGCGGTGTTGAGCCACCACAGGTTCGTCTGCTGCGCCCGGGTGAGCACCTCGGCCTGGACCGCCGCGGTCGAGAGCCCGAAGTCGCGGAAGATCTCGGCGACCGCGACGACCGCCAGCACCATCGCGACCAGGCCGTAGTCGCGCGGCGTGAGCAGCCGAGACAGCACCACGACCGAGGCGATCTGGACCAGGATGCGTACGCCCTGGCCGCCGAGCACCACCATCCCGCCGCGGGCAGCGCTCCTGCCGAGGCCGCGTCGCTCGGTGTCCTCCACGCTCAACCGAGGACCTCGGCCGCGATCTCCTCGCGGTAGCGCTCGGCGCCGAAGCGCTCCTCGGCGTCCTTGCGGCCGGCGGAGGCGAGCTCGGCTGCCAAGGCGGGGTCGGTGGCGAGCCGCTGGATCGCGTCGGCGAGGTCGTGCGCGTCGCCAGGGGTCACGAGGAGCCCGGTCTCGCTGTCGGTCACGATCTCGGCCAGCCCCTGCACGCGGCTCGCGATCAGCGGCCGCTCGGCGAGCAGCGCCTCGACCGCGACGTTGCCGAAGGGCTCGACGCGAGACGGCACCAGTACGACGTCGGCCCGCTCGAGCTCGCGGGCGGGCTCGGCGACGTAACCGAGGAACTCGACGTTGCCGGCGAGGTCGCTGTCTGAGGCACGAGAGCGGAGCTCCTGCTCGAACCACTCATAGCCCGCGAACACCGACCCACACACCCGCAGGCGGGCGTCGATCCCGCGTCGGCGCACCTCGGCGAGCGCATCGAGAGCCACGTCGGTCCCCTTGCGCGGCGAGAGCCGCCCGACGAGCACCAGCCGCAGAATCTCGTTCGGCGTCCGGCTGCGGGCCGCCACTGACTCCGGCCCCGGCACCCCGTTGTAGACGACGGTCGTACGCCGCTCCAGCACCTTCACCGTGCGCACGAGAACGTCGCGCGAAGCCCGCGAGTTGGCCACCACGCGGGTGGCCAGCAGGAGCGGAGCGGTCAGGGCCAGGCGTACGGGCTTCGGCTGGTCGTCCTCAGCCTCATGCACGTGACAGACCACGGGGACCCGGGCCGCGCGCGCGACGACGATCCACCACGGGATCGTCACGGTGTTGACCAGCAGCCGGCTCGGCCGGACCCGCCGCCACAGCCGCGCCGCACGCACCCAGAAGACCATCAGCGCCGCGGCCAGCCGGACCAGCCCGGTGGGGCTGAGATACGCCTTGCGCAGCACCGGGAACGCCATCACCTCGACACTCGCACCGGCCGCCTCGAGCAGCGGGAGGAGCGGTCCGTGCTCGGGTACGACGACGGTGACCCGCTGCCCCGCCTGGTGCAGCCCACGCACCGTCTCGACCAGCTGAAGATCGGAACCGTAGACGTCCGGCGACGGGTGGGCGACCAACAAACGCATGATGGGCAACGGTATGTCACCGGGACGACCCGGGCCGAAGGTCCTGACAAAGTCCTACCCAGATCTGGGGAGTGGACGCTCTTCGTGCCCTGCGCCGATCGGGGCTCATCTAGGGTCCGCATGTCCAACCCCCACGTATGAGCGAAACAGGATCGAGCATGGCCGCGACCGGCGCCGAACGCGCCCCAGGCGGGTTCCGTGCACATCTGGAGGCACTGGCTCAGGCGCAGAAGCCCTCGCTCAACACCGCGGCCTACTCGCGGCTCGTCAACCGGCCCGCCGGCAGGGTCGTCGCCGCGGCGGCGCACACCGTCGGTGCGAGCCCCAACCAGGCGACGGCGGTGAGCGCGACGCTCTCGGCCGCCGGGCTGGCCGTGCTCGCGCTGGTCGAACCGCGCTGGTGGACCGGGATCCTGGTCGCGGTGCTGCTGGCCGCGGGCTATGTGCTCGACTCCTCCGACGGGCAGCTCGCCCGGCTGCGCGGCGGCGGATCGCGCTCGGGTGAGTGGCTCGACCACACCATCGACTGCTTCAAGACCGCCAGCCTGCATCTGGCTGTGCTCGTGTCCTGGTATCGCTTCGGTCCGGTCACCGACGGGTGGCTGCTGGTGCCGCTGGGCTTCGAGGTGGTTGCTGTGGTGACGTACTTCGGGCTGATCCTGATGCCGACGCTGCGCCCGGCCCCCATGACCGAGCCTCCCGGGTCGCCCATGGCGGTCCACGAGAACCCGCTGCGCAAGTGGGCGCTGCTGCCGATGGACTACGGCGCGCAGTGCTGGATGTTCGTACTGCTCGGTTTCGGGGTGGTCTTCTCCTGGATCTACGCCCTGGTCTTCGTCTGCAACGCCGCCGCGCTGGCCATCGCGCTGCGCAAGTGGTGGCGTGAGCTGCGCGTGCTCGACGGCTCGGTCGAGGTCTCGTCGTGAGCGAGCTCTCCCGGCTGGCCGTGGTGGTGGTCAGCTATGGCGATCCCGCCCTGCTGGAGCGGCACACGACCCAGGTCGCTGCCGCGCTCCGGCCCGCGCAGATCGTCGTGGTCGACAACCACTCGACCGACGCCAATCGCGACGCGGTCCGAGCCCTCTGCGACCGCGAAGGCTGGACCGGCGTCTTCCCCGGCACCAACACCGGCTTCGGCGCCGGCTGCAACCTGGGCGCCGCGGCTGCGCTGGCCGAGGGCGCCGAGGTGCTGCTCTTCCTCAACCCGGATGCCACGATCGACGCCGAGTCGGCCGTACGCCTCATGGCCGCCGTCGACGCCGAGCCGCTCCTGCTCGCCGGGCCGACGGTGCTCGGCGCGGGTGGCGAGGTCACCTCCGCGGGCCTCGATCTCGACCTCGACACCGGGATGATGCGCCCCTGGCGGCGCCGCGCCGAGCACCCCGAAGCCGAGACGCTGCCGTGGGTCACCGGGGCCTGCTTCGCGGTCACCCGGGAGCTGTGGGAGCGGCTGTCCGGCTTCGACGAGCGCTACTTCCTCTACTGGGAGGACGTCGACCTGTGCGCCCAGGTCCAGGCGCTCGGTGGCCGGGTCGCGGTCATCGACGGTGCCACGGCGATCCACTCCGGCGGCGGCACCCAGCGCGCGGAGGGCTCCCGCGCCAAGTCGCCGGCCTACTACTACTTCAACATCCGCAACCGTGCCCTCTTCGCGCGGACCTGGCTCAGCCGGGAGCGGCAACGGGCCTGGCGTCGTGGAGCCTTCGGGGCAGCGTACGAGATCTTGATGCGAGGTGGCCGCCGACAGCTCCTGCACCCGGTGCGACCGGTCTCCGCGGTCCTGCGTGGGCTGCGCGGCGGGCGCCGCGCCCGGCCGGTCCGGGTCCTGGAATCGGCCCGGGAGCTGCGCGCGACGACCAACCCCTACATCGTCCAGCTCGTCGAGACCCTGGACCGGCGGGACGACACCGAGGTCCTGCTGTTCGGCTTCGCCCGCGCCATCGTGGGCCGCTACGACGTCTTCCATGTGCACTGGCCCGAGCTGCTGCTGACCTCGGCACGTACGCCGCTGCGCCGGCTCGCCCGCCGCCTGCTCACCACTGCGTTCATCATCCGGCTCCGACTGACCGGGACACCGGTCGTACGCACCTGGCACAACCTCGTCCGACCCGACGGCCTGAGCCGCTGGGACGATCGGCTCCTCGACGCCCTCGAGCGCCGCACCAGGCACGTCATCCGGCTCACCGACCAGACCGCTCCCCCGCTCGACGTACCGACCTCGACGATCGTCCACGCCCACTACCGCGACTGGTTCGAGCCGGTCATCGAGGCGTTGACCGAGACAGTCGGGCCCGTCGAGACCGTCGAGAGGCGGGTGCTCTACTTCGGCCTGATCAAGCCCTACAAGGGCGTCGAGCAGCTCCTGGAGGCGGTCGCCGACAGCCCCGAGGCAGACCTGGACGTACGCCTGGTCGGCTCCCCCTCCGACCCCGCCCTCGCCGACCAGGTCCGCGCCGCGGTAGCGGCCGATGCCCGGGTGAGCGCCGACCTGACCTACGCCGACGACGCCACCCTGGCCGCCGAGATCGCCGCCGCAACGTTGGTCGTACTGCCCTATAAGGCGATGCACAACTCCGGCGCCCTCCTGCTCGCACTCTCCCTCGACACCCCGGTCCTCGCCCCCGACAACGAGGTCAACCGTCGCCTGGCCGAGGAGGTCGGCGAAGGCTGGCTCCACCTGTTCGAGGGCACCCTCACCATCGAAGACCTCGAGCGTGCGTTGAAGGCAGTTACCGCCAACCCGCCCGGCGGTCGGCCCGATCTGTCCGCGCGGGAGTGGCCGGAGTCTGCATCGCTCCACGCCGCAGCGTTCCGGGCTGCGCTGCTGCCCTGAAGCGCTTGGGTTAGCATCTGGGGCATGTCGAGTCCCGAATCAGACAGGTCAGGGGCTGCCGGTCACACCGCCAGCCCCGTGAACGACTGAGCACGCCGGCCCGCGATCAGCGCGGGCCCGTTCGGCATCCTCCGGTCCGCTGGCCGTGGTGACCAGAAGAACCATCTTCTGACCACTCACCTCGGAGTACTCGATGCCCTTCGCCCTCTACATGCTTGCCCTGGCGGTCTTCGTCATGGGCACCTCGGAGTTCATGCTCGCGGGCTTGCTGCCCGCGATCGCCACCGATCTCGACGTCACCGTCGGTACCGCGGGTCTGCTGACCTCCGCGTTCGCCATCGGAATGGTCATCGGCGCGCCGCTGATGGCTGCCTTCGCCCGCCGCTGGCCCCCGCGGGCGGCGCTGCTCGTCTGTCTGCTTCTGTTCGCCGCATGCCATGTGATCGCCGCGGTCACGCCCGTCTTCTCCCTCCTTCTCGCCGCCCGCGTACTCAGCGCCCTCGCCAACGCAGGCTTCCTCGCGGTCGCTCTGGCTACAGCAACCACGCTCGTGCCCGAAGACCGAAAGGGGCGCGCCCTTGCAATCCTGCTGTCAGGTACGACGATTGCCACGGTCGCCGGCGTTCCTGCAGGAGCGTTGCTCGGCGCCGCGGCCGGGTGGCGCACGACGTTCTGGGCCATCTCCCTGCTGTGCGTGCCCGCCGCGATCGGAATCCTGCGGGGCGTCGCGGACAGGCGGAGCCGGTCCGATGCCAGCACCGGTTCGCCGAGTCTCCGCGCCGAGCTGGGCCAGCTGCGCTCGCACCGTCTCCTCCTCGCAATGATCCTCGGCGCGCTGGTCAACGGTGGCACCTTCGCGGCCTTCACCTTCCTGGCACCGGTAGTGACCGATACGGCAGGGTTGACGGAAGCATGGATCTCCGTGGTGCTCGTGATGTTCGGGATCGGATCGTTCCTCGGTGTCACGCTCGCAGGGCGACTGTCGGACAACAGCCCGGGCCTCGTGCTCGCGATCGGCGGCCCGTTGCTGCTGTTGGGATGGATCGCGCTAGCCCTGTTCGCGTCGGTTCCCGCGCTCCTTGTCGTCCTGGTCCTCTTCCAGGGGATGTTGTCGTTCGGCGTGGGCAGCACCCTGATCGCGCGCGTGCTCTACGCCGCGTTGGGCGCACCGACGATGGGCGGTTCTTACGCGACCGCTGCACTCAACGTCGGAGCCGCAGCAGGACCCGTTCTCGGCGCGCTCGGACTCGCCACCGGAGTGGGCGAACTCGCGCCCGTATGGGTCGCGGCCGGCCTCACCGCGCTGACTCTCGTAGTCATGCTCCTGTCGAAGCGTCAGCTCAGACCGGTGTGCACGGTGGTCCCATTGGTCAGGGGCGACGGGTGAACCGGATCGTGCCGTCGGGTAGTCGCTTATGGATGTACGCGGGGTTGTGTGCCAGGCGGTGATGGTGCGGGCACAACAAGGCACCGTCCTTGAGGTTTGTCTTCCGCCCGCGGCCCATGGTTCTAGGTGGTGGGCATCGCACCATTCCGGCGGCATGTCGCAGCCCTCGGCTTGGCAGCACTTCTGCTGGAGCCGGAGCGCTTTGCGTTGGATGGGCTGGAAGAACCTGCTGCCTCGGCCGGCGTCGAGGACCTCGCTGTCTCCCCCGAGGACCCAGGGGATGATGGTGGCGTTGCACGCCAACCGCCGGGCCTCCGCGGCCGAGATGGTGGTGCCGTTGGTCTCGTCGTAGCCCAGGGTGGCGATCCCGAGGTCCTTGCGGAGCTCCTCGAGGCTGATCACCACATTGACCGTGGTCGCGTCACCGCCGTGACGCGGCAACGCGGCCGGGTCCATGGTCTCGAGGAGCCGGGCGAAGCCTTGGCTCATCAGTCGCTCCCACGGCGGCATCGGGGCACCCTTGGCGACAAGCTGTTGTTTGCGGGGCTGGGCCCAGGCCTCGACCAGCCGCTTGAACCTCCTCCCCATCGAGGTCGGGAGGACCCCGTCGAAGCCGATGGTGCCGTCGTGGTTGTCCCACACCCGCAACACGGTCTTCTGCTGGGCACGCTCCTCCTCAGCCAGGAGGGCTTTGGCCTCAGCGTCCTCGAACCGGACCGGATCGACCTCCCGCAGGATCCGCTTCCCGACGATCCGGAGTTCGGTGGCGGTCAGGTGGGTGGCGTAGTCGATCAAGAGCTTCTCCGCCAGGATCAGGTCCTCGCTGCTGGCGACGGGGTCGGCCTCGATCTTGTCGAGCGCCTTCGTGATCGCCCGGGCCTTGTCCTGGGACACGACACCCTCGGCGAGACCGGCGGCGACGAGCTCGTACTTCGCGACACTGGTGGCAAGTTTGATCTGCGAGCGGGCCTCGCCCTTGTCGATCAGCAGCTCAGTGCGCATCCACCCGGAGGCGTCCTTCGCGCCGGTCTCCTCGGCGATGTCGCCGGAAGAGGCGAGCACCCTCAGCTTCAACGCGGCTTGTTGGGCCTGGAGCTTCTCCAGCCGCTCCAGCAGGTCCTTCTTCTGCCCGGTGGGCCAGTAGGTGGGGTCGGTGGCGAGGAGTTCTTGGAGGGCGGTCTCGATGGCCTTCAAGGCGGCGTCGATCGCGTCGCCGGGGTTGGTGCCCCAGTGGTCGATCGAGCGGCCGAGACTCATCGCCATCTCCCCTTCAGAGGTGTGCTGTGATAGCTCTAATTCTACGCCCGAAGCCCCCTTGAGACCACCTATATATGCAGGTCAAACGCTATTTTCGCGGTGAGCGAACGGCCTCGATCCTGTGGATGGTAAGTGGCCCGAAGGGCCGCCCTTCCACCGCATCAACCTCACCCGTCCCAAACAAGAATCCGCTGCGCCACACCCGGGCCGCCGCCCCGATAGCCAGCCAAATCTTTTCTCGATCTGGTCCGGAGTCCAGGACCGCCGAAGGCGGCCGGCAAAGCCGGCGCCCGAAGGGCGTCCTTGACGCCGGTCCAGATCGAGAGACCCTCGAAGTCGGGTCGGCGGCCCTCACCGGCCTTGGGCGAGACGTTCCGGCAGGGAGATCTCGACAAGCTCGACCACCGGAGGCTCCTGTGTTGGTCTCGACACGCCTCCGCCTAGCGGCTCCGGCGGCTCGACCATCGGAGAAGGGAGGTCTCGACAAGCTCGACCAACGGAGACACCAGTCCTTTACTAACCTGACCGAGTGCCCCACACCCCGGACTCGTCCCCACAGCGCCCACCGGTCTGGATCTCCATAGCCTCGTTCGTGAGCAGCTTCGACAGGTTCGTGGTGAGCCCGATCCTGGTCCTGGTCGCAGCAACGTTCGAGGTCTCGGTCGGGCAGGCAGTGGCGATCGCGAGCGGTTACTACCTGGCGTACGGACTCTGTCAGCCGTTGTGGGGCGCCCTCTCGGACAGATTCGGCCGGGTGCGACTGATGCAGGGTGCGCTCGTCGGGGCGGGAATTGCCGGGCTGGTTTCGGCGGCGGCCCCCAACCTGATCACCCTGGTGGTGGTGCGAGTCGTTGCGGGAGCGTTCTTCGGGGCGATCGTGCCGACGTCATTGACGTACGTGGGGGACACCGTCTCCGCGACCCACCGGCAACGAGCGCTCTCGGACCTGATGGCCGCGATGGCGGTGGGGACGGCGCTGGCGGCAGCGGCGGCGGGGATCACCGGTCAGCTGGCCGGGTGGCGGGTCGTGTTCGCGGTGCCGGCGGTCGTGGCGCTGATCAGCGCCTGGGGCCTGCGCTCGCTCGCCGAGCCGCCGCGGGCCACGAGCAGCGGGATCAAGGCATCGTTCCGGGCGGCGCTGAGCAACCGCTGGGTGCTGGTGGTCGGGCTGCTCGTCTTCGTCGAGGGCGGCCTGGTCCTGGGCGTACTCACCCTCCTCGCCCCCGCGCTGCAGGCCCAAGGGGTCGATGCGGCGCGAGCGGGGCTGGCGGCGGCTGCGTACGGCATCGCGGTCCTGCTCTCCTCGCAGGTCCTCAAGGCTCTCACCCGACGGCTCCCGCGCTGGGCGCTGATGGCGATCGGAGGCATCGCCCTGACTGCCGGGTACGCCGCCGCGACCGTGACGGTCTCGGTGCCCACCATCATCGGCATCGTCGTGATGCTCGGGATCACCTGGGCCTTCCTGCACACCTCGCTGCAGACCTGGGCCACCTCGATCGTCCCCGAGGCCCGCGGCACCGTCGTCGCCTGCTTCGCCGCCTCGCTCTTCATCGGCAGCTCCATCGCCGCCGTCATCGCCGGCCCGGCCGCGGACCACAACCAGTGGCACACCCTCTTCACAGCCTGTGCCGTCACCGCCGCGGTCCTCACCGTCGCCTGCGTCCTCGCCTACCGCGCCTACACCGCCCGCGAGCCCGCTCCACCGACCGCGGACATCGCCACCGACGTCTAGGACGGATCAGCGCAGGTGGGCGCGGATGAGCTGCTCGTACTGGTCGGTGATCCGGCTCCAGGTGAACTCGGCGGAGTGGCGGGCGCGGGCGTGGCCGGACAGCGACGCCGCCAGCTCGGGCTCGGACAAGAGCCGCTCCAGCGCGGAGACGACGCCGGCCTCGTCGGAGAAGTAGAGAGCGGCCTCGTCGGCGACCCAGCGGTTGTAGCGGTTGTCGTGGGCGATCACGGCGTTGCCGCAGCCGAGCGCTTCGACCAGGGAGGGGTTGGTGCCGCCGACCTGGTGGCCGTGGACGTACGCCACCGAGTGGAAGCGGAGGGCGGAGACGATGTCGGTGTCGTAGATCGCGCCGAGGAAGACGACCTCGTCGCTGGCCGCCTCGAGGACGGCGCGCTGGTAGTCGTCGGCGGGGTCGTAGTCACCCAGGACGACCAGCTGCCGGCCCCAGCGGCGGCTGGAGAAGGCCCGGACGACCTCGAGGATGCTGTTCTCCGGCACCGGCCGGGCGACCAGGGTGAGGTAGGAACCCGGCTCGAGCCCGTGATCGAGCACGGCCCAGTCCGGTGCGTCGACAACACGCGGCGCGCCATAGGCGATCGTGGTGATCTTCTCGGCCGGCACCCGGGTCGCCAGGTGTCGGGCGATCTCGGGGTGGTCGGCGATGAGGTGGTCGCCCAGCCAGCAGGCGGCCCGCTCCTGGGTCCACAGGAACGCCTTCTCCGGGCCCGACCAGCGGGCCCGCTTCCACTCGATGCCGTCCATGTTGATGATGTTGGGGACGCGGCGGGAGCGCAGCACCGCGTTGAGCGCGCCGGTGTTGTAGCCGAATGTCACGCACACGCTGCCGTCCTGCTCGGCCTCTCGGGCGGCGTGCCGAACCGCGCCGACGTCGAACTCGATCGTCCCGCGCGGGCCGTCGTGCCGGGCCGGCACGTGCACGCGCTCGATGCCCTTCCACGAGTCGATGCGCAGATCCGCGGAGGGCTCGTCGTCCTGGCAGTAGACGACGACGCGCCAGCCGCGGTCGACCAGGTCAAGACCGATGTTCTCCACCGCGGTCTCGAAACCGCCGTGGGCTGCGGGCACGCCACGGGTGCCGAGCATCCGTACAGTTGGGGTCACGTGGGGTTGACTCCTAGATTCTAGGAGCCGATGGCTCCTATTTTCAGCACAAGGAGCCATCCAAGGGGATCCGCGTGGACCGCGGTCCCGAAGTCGGGGTCATATACCCCAAATCGGTTACGTCACCGCAGGTCCGCGAGTGAGCACGAACTGGCGCAGCGCGTCCGGATCGTCCAGATCGACGTACTCGAACCCGTCGACCGCCGCCGGCGCCTCGCCGATCGCGCACATGGAGTCGTAGACCTGCACGTACGCCGCCGACTGCGGGCCCCAGTCGAGCACCTTCGCCGCGCGCTCCCGCGCCCGCAGAGCCAGCTCGACCCGCAGCTCGGGATCGTCCAGCAGCGACTCGACTGCGTCGGTGAACGCGGCCACGTCCCCGGAGGGAACGAAGAGCGCGGCGTCCTCGGCGGAGACCCGCGTCTCGACCAGGTCGAAGGAGACCGACGGCAGGGCGTACGCCATGTACTCCATCGTCTTGTTCATCGTCGAGACGTCGTTGAGCGGCGTCTTCAGGTCAGGGCACAGGCCGACGGTGGCGGCGCTGAGGTGCTGGGCGATCAGCGCCGAGCCGGCCCGCCCGGTGAAGGTGACGACATCGTCGAGGCCCAGCTCGGTGCTGCGGCGCTTGAGGTCCTCGAGGCAATCGCCGAAGCCCATCAGCACCGCGTCGACATCGCTGCGGCCGCGCCGGTGGACGAGCTCCTCCATGACCTCCAGCACCGTGTCGACGCCGTCCTGGGGACCCATGATCCCGAGGTAGACCAGAGTGTGTCGGTTCGCGTTGGGCGCCGCGTCGTGAGGCCGCACCGGGCGCATCACCGAGGTGTCCGGTCCGCTGCGGACCACGGTCACGTCCGCGGGGGCCATCCCGCCGCGGGTGATCGCGACCTTCCGGTAGGACTCGTTGGTCGAGATGACCTGGTCGGCGGTGGCGTACGTCTGCTTCTCGAGCCAGCGCAGCGCAGCCAGCTGGGCGCGACCGGACAGGGACGTCGGAGCGCCGAACCGGGAGAGGAAGAGCTCGGGGTTGAGATCGTGCTGGTCGAAGACGAACCGGACGCCGCGGCGCTTCCAGATGCGGGCCAGCAGCCAGTAGGTGTCGGGCGGGTTGCACGCCTGCATGATCGCGAACGGGCGGTCCCGCCAGACCTTCTTGGCCAGCAGCGCCGTGCGGATCCAGCAGTAGACGAACTCGAGCAGATAGCCGAGCACGCCGCTGGCCTGCGGTGCGGGCCGGTACTTGTAGATGCGTACGCCGCCGAGCTGCTGCCGCCCCGGATCGCCGGGGCCCTTCGGGCAGATCACGCTGACCTCGTAACCGCGCGCGACCAGCGCCTGGCACTCCAGCCAGACACGTCGGTCCAAAGGCACGGGAAGGTTCTGGACAATGATCAGCACGTGCGTCTTTGCCACGCCATGTCTCTGCTGGGCTGCGTTGACCATATGAGCAGCGTTGTGGAGCACAGAGACCCGCTCGGCGGGGGCGGCCGGCATATCCCCGAATCCGGGGATCGTGATGGGCGACGCCGGTGCCGGAGCGGTCCGCGGCTCCTAGCCTCGCATCCTGTGAACCCGCTGGCCGAGCGCATCCGATCCGTACGTACCCGACCCCGGTCGCAGGCCGTGATCGCGGACCGGCGCTCGTCGGTCGACGCGGACGGGCTGGTCGGCGCGGCCGAGGAGCTGCGGCTCGCCCTCGTCGCGGCTGCCGGTGTACCGCGGCCGCTGGTCGCGGTGTCGCTCCCGCTGTCCACCGACGCGGTGGTCGCGCTTGTGGCCGCGATCCTCGGTGATCTCTCGGTCTGCTTCGTGGACCCGTCTGCGGCCGAGGAGCACCGCCGGTCCCTCCTCCAGGCGCTGCATCCCGATGTCGTGCTCGACCGGTCGGGGATCCGAGCGGTCGCCTCGTCGTCCTCCCGCTCGTCGCTGGATGCCGGGTACGTCGCGATGTCCTCCGGCTCCACCGGCGGTGGCCCCAAGGGCGTGCTGTCGTCCTGGTCCGGCATCGACGCCTTCGTGCCGCACGGCGCCGCCGCGCTCGACCTCGACGCCTCCTCGGTATGGGCCGAGGTCTCGCATCTCTCCTACGACCTGGCGATGACCAACCTGCTGGTCGCCCTGGCCGCCGGCTCCTCCCTCCACCTGTCTGGATCGCTGGGCGACCGGCTCCGCCCGCTTGGCTTCTGCGCCCGCGTCGAGGCGACGCACCTGCGGCTGGCTCCCCGATTCATCGACCTCGCCACCAACGAGCGCGCCGCCATCTCCCCACCGACCCTGCGGGTATGGGGCTCCGGCGGTGACCGGCTCTCCGCTGCCGACGCCCAGCGCGTCTTCGACCTCGGCGTCCCGACTGTCGTCAACACGTACGGCACCAGCGAGACGATCGGCTTCGCGAGCGCTGCCCGGTTCGATGCAGGGGACGACCTGCCGACGGTCCACGGCGCGCTTGGGATCGGGCGAGGGGTGGTCGGGGCGTGGCGTACGTCGTTGCTTCCTGGAGAGGCCGCGGAGATGCTGACCATCGAGTCGCCGCACCTGCCCGGCGGCTATCTCTTCGGCAACCCGAACGGGGAGTTCCCGCGCTGGGAAGGTCGGGAGCGGGTGCTCACCGGTGACCTCGGCGCCCGGCGCGGCGAGGAGCTCTTCTGCCTGGGCCGCGCGGGGCGTCGGGTCAAGCGCAGCGCGAGCTTCGTCGACCTGGACGCGCTCGACGCCGAGGTGAAGCAGGCCTTCGGCCTGGCCACCTTCACCGCCGCCACCCCCGAGGGCGGTCTGGTCAGCCTCGTCGAGGGTCCCGGCACTGATCTCGGCGACCTCCGTCGTCGGCTCCCGACGGTCCTCCGCCCCGACTCGGTCCCGGACGTACTCGTCCCCGTCGCCCAGCTCCCCCGCCTCGGCAACGGCAAGATCGACCAGGCCGCGGCTCAACTGCTGGCCGCCACCGCTGGCTGAGCCACGCTGGTCGAGCCGCCGGAGCCGCTAGGCGGAGGCGTGTCGAGACCAACACGGTCCCCTCAGCGCTCGATGGGACCGTGTTGGTCTCGAC
>NZ_JBEZZS010000034.1:0-59124 GCF_040639295.1 Nocardioides sp. NPDC023903
ACGTGCTGGTCGTCGCGTCCGCACTGTCCTTCATGCCCCTGGCCGGATTGGCTTCCTACGGTGCGAGCAAAGCCGGAGTCGAAATGCTGACCCTGGGCTACCGCCAAGAGGTGGCACACCTCGGTGTCACCGTCGGCGTGGCGACGAATCTCTACTTTCGTCGCCCACAACTACCTGCTCGGCGCGCCAGTTCTGCCGACTCGACGGTCAGGAACGGCCTGCGGCAACGGTGTCGAGGGCGAGCGTGGCCAGGAAGTCTCCGGGGATACCGGGGTAGCCGTGGCTGAGCTTGCGCCACTCGGCGGGGATGGCGGTGGCGCCCCAGCGGGCGCCGAGAAGGCCCCCGGCGATGGCAGCGATGGTGTCGGTGTCGTTGCCGATCCGGATGGTGGTGTTGAGCGCTTCGACGTAGTGGCTCGACGGGTCGGCCTCGGGCACGGGGGTCTGGGCGATCGACGACCAGGCGGCCTGTAAGGCGGTGACCACCCAGCCGTTGGGGTTGAACTTCGTCGGCGGCTCGGTCTCGGCCTCGTCGAGCTTCTCGGTCCAGAAGGTGGCTTCGGCGGGGGAAAGGAGGGAGAGGCCGGAGCGTACGTCGAGCTCGCCGTGCATCACCGCGTGCTCGATCGCCAGGGACCACAGCACGCAGCCGGACCGGGCATGCTCGTCCCAGTGGGTCAGGGCGCTCACCGCGGCGGCTGCCTCGGCGACGGCCGGACGGTCGCCGAGATAGCAGAGCGGGACGGGAGCGGTACGCATCAGGGAGCCGTTGCCTCCCGTGTGGCCGGTCATCTCGTGCAGCTTCTCCGAGACGTGCCGCAGCTGCGCGGCGGTCGGCGCGGGACCGGCGGTGTTGAGCACTCGGGCGGTCTGGTTGCCGATGTCCTTCGGCTCCGACTCCGCCCACGTCCTGAAGTTGCGGGCGACCGCGGTCAGCCCCTCCTCGGTACGCAGGTCGAGACCGCCCGCGGCGACGTCGAGGATGCACCACGACATCGTCGTGTCGTCGGTCCACTCCCCAGGCGCGAACGGGCCGAGCCCGCCGCCGAGCATCTGCGCCTTCTCGTCCGCGCCGAGCCGAGCCCGGTCGAACTCGTAGTGAGCTCCGAGCGCATCCGCCACCGCGGTTCCGACGATGGCCCCGACGGCCCGGTCACTCTGAGAATCGGTCAGCTTCACGCGAAGACACTAGCGGCGCGTGTACTGCACATGCGTGTCCGCCGCAGCGCGCGTGAAGCCGAGGCCTTCGTAGAGACGTACGGCCGGGGTGTTGTCGCCCTCGACATAGAGATGGATCCGCTCGACGCCGGCACCAGCCAGGTGGTTCAACCCGAGGAGCGTGACCAGCTTGCCGAGGCCACGGCCCTGCGCGGCGGGATCGACACCGACGACGTAGACCTCGCCCTCGGTCTCGCTGTGGCGCTTGGTCCAGTGGAACGCCAGAAGCTTCTCGTCCTCCCACGCGGTGACCAGCCCCGACGGGTCGAACCACGACTCCGCCATCCGCTCCTGTAGACCGGCCTCGTCCAGCGATCCCTGCTCGGGGTGGTGCGCGAAGGCGGCAGCGTTGACGCGGAGCAGTTCGGCCTCGTCGCCGGGCTCGAAGCCGCGTACGACGATCCCGTCGGGTGTCTCCGGAGCCGGCGGCAGACCGGCAACAGGACGACGCATCACCCACAGCTCACGGGTGCGCTCCCAGCCCTGTGCGGCGGCCAGCCGGGCAGCCGCCGGGTTGTCCCCGTGCGACCACGCCGTGGTCCCGGGCACCAGAGACGGCGCCCGGAGCAGCAGTTGGCGACCCAGGCCGACACCGCGATGCTGAGTCAGCACCACCAGCGACAGCTCGGTGCCGACCAACAGCCCGAAACCGCGTACGTCACCCCAGATCGTGGCGTCCTCCGGACGGTTGCGTAGCGTCAGGAGGGTCGCCTCGTCGAGCGGCGCCGCGCCGTCGTACGCCTCGGTCGCCTTCGCGATGGCCAGGACCTGTTCGACGGTGAGTGCCATAGGTGCAGCCTAGGCGTCGGCCCCCAGGCGAGGAGACGGGGTCAGCCGGGCGCCGTCGGCGGCGGCCTCGTTGTTCTTCGACGGCAGCACGAAGCGGTAGCCGACGTTGCGGACGGTGCCGATGAGGGTCTCGTTCTCGGGGCCGAGCTTGGCGCGCAGGCGACGTACGTGGACGTCGACGGTGCGGGTGCCGCCGAAGTAGTCGTAGCCCCACACCTCCTGCAGCAGCTGCTGGCGGGAGAAGACGCGGCCGGGGTGCTGGGCGAGGAACTTCAGGAGCTCGAACTCCTTGAAGGTCAGGTCGAGCGGGCGGCCGCCGATCTTGGCGGTGTAGGTGGCGTCGTCGACGACGACCTCGCCGGAGCGGATGACGTGGGCCTCGGGGTCGGAGGCCTCGCGGGCCGCCGAGATGCGGCCGATCGCAAGCTTGATCCGGGCCTCGAGCTCGGCCGGACCGCAGGTGTGCAGCACGACGTCGTCCATGCCCCAGTCGTGGGCGACGACGGCGAGGCCACCCTCGGTGGCGATCAGCAGAACGGGGATGTCGGTGCCGGTCGTACGGATCAGACGACACAGGTCACGGGCCTGGGCGAGGTCCTGCCGGCCGTCTACCAGCAGCAGGTCGGAGTCGGGCGCCTCGAGAAGCGCGCTACCTTCAGCAGGAAGGATCTTCACCTGATGGCCGAGGAGCGAGAGCCCGGGAAGGACATCTGCCGAAGGCTGGAGCGAACTGGTCAACAACAGAAGCGAGCTCATTGGGGGTGCCTCTCGGTCAGAGAAAGAGGAGCACCGAAACGCAACATTGAGCCTCGGTGAGGTGATCGTTGCACCATATTAACGAAACCTGACGGTGACATAGGAAGGATGTCCACGAGAAAGTGACGAATGTTATAGAGGTTCACTACTGGGCCGCGGCCAAGTCAGCGGCCGGGACTCCGTCCGACAAGTTCGAGGTCGACGGCCCGTTGACGCTGGCAGAGGTCGTACGCCGCGCCGCGGAGCTGCATGCCGACACCCGTCTTCCCGAGATCCTGAAGGTCTGCTCGGCACTCATCGGTGACCGCCCGGCGGGTACGGGCGACCCCGGCGGGATCGAGGTCCCACCGGGGTCGACAGTTGAGTTCCTTCCGCCGTTCGCCGGCGGCTGATTCGCGAGGGGCTGGGGAAGCCCGCGCCCGGTGACTCACCTGCGTAAGGGCCTGCCGGGGCGGGCAGGTCCTATCCCTCAGCCCTCGATCGCGGCCGGCTCCGGCTTGGCGCTGGTGGCGATCTGGATCTTGCGCGGCTTGGCCTTCTCGGCGACCGGCACGACCAGGCGCAGCACGCCGGCGTCGTACGCAGCCTCGATGTGGTCGAGGTCGAGGTTGTCGCCGAGCACGAGCTGACGGCTGAAGCTGCCGCGGACGCGCTCGTTGGCGAGCATCTGCCAGTCGCCGTTCTTGGCGACCCGCTCGGCCTTGACGGTGAGTACGTTGCGCTCGACATCCAGGTCGATCGTGTCCGGGCTGACGCCGGGAAGGTCGAACTCGATGACGAACCGGTCGCCCTCGCGCCAGGCATCCATGGGCATCACGGCCGGCCGGTTGGTGGTGCCGCCGCCCAGGAGCTGCTGGGTGATGCGATCGAACTCGCGGAACGGATCGGTGCTTCGGATCAGCATTGGATTCCCTCCTGACGGGATCTATATCAGCGGTTACACCTTTCATATATCCCAATCGCTAGATGATTTCAAGTCCTCGTGTCAGAATTGACCGTGTGACGGAGCGAACCAGGGCTGTGTACGCCATCTCGGTGGCCGCGGAGATGGCCGACATGCAGATCCAGAACCTCCGCGTCTACGAGCGGCGGGGGCTGGTCGACCCTGCGCGGACCTCGGGCGGCACCCGGCTCTACTCCCGCGCCGACGTCGATCGTCTCGTCCGCATCCGTGACCTCCTCGCCGACGGCCTCAACCTCGCCGGCATCGCCCGCGTGCTGGCTCTGGAGGAGGACGTACGCCGCCTGGAAGCGGCCAACGAGAGGCTTCGGCGCGCCTCGAGGGAATGAGCGGGGCGGATTACCGGTTCAATAGTTCCATGAGCACCGGAGCCTGGATCGCCGTCATCGCGATAGCCGCCGCCGTCGTCTTCGGCCTTTTCCGGATGCTCAGCGACGGCCGCTTCCGAGGCACGAAGGAGCTCCATGTGACTCACGAGGACCACGCACCCGAGCCGCACGCGTGGGACGCGGTCACCGACGCACTGGGCGAGACCGAGCTCGGTGACCGCGCGACTCTCGTGCAGTTCTCCAGTGCCTTCTGCGCGCCCTGCCGGGCGACCCGGCGAATCCTGGGCGAGGTCGCCGACATCGTCCCGGGCGTGGTGCACGTCGAGATCGACGCCGAGCACCACCTCGACCTGGTGCGCCGCCTCGACATCATGCGTACCCCGACGACCTTGGTCATCGACGGCTCCGGGAACGAGATCGCACGTGCCTCGGGGGCTCCGCGCAAGGAGCAGGTCCTGAGTGCGATTCCTGCCGTCAATCTCGAATCCTGACACGCTCGTCCATATGACGAGACATTCGTTTCGTGGCCGTCGAGCATCGCGCTACTGTCATCGCATGTTCTCGACCATGCTGACCAAGCGCCGCGCAGTGGATCACTGCCGCGTGCGCTCGGCGCTGTGTCGTTCCTGCCGCTGATTCCCTGAGATTGTCGACCGAGTCGACCCTGGGGATCGCTTTCGCCTGTCAGGCTCGTTCCTGACGACCTCCCCTCCACTCTCGCAGGAGCACACCTATGTCCGAGACCTCAGGCCAGACGGCGACACAGACCGGAATCGACCCTCGTGGCCCGCAGTTCGCTGCGGCGCTGACCGTTGTCGTACTCATCCTGGCTCTGCTGCTCCCGCAGCCATGGGCTCTGGTGGTGACGGCCATTCAGACCGTGCTCTTCGCGATCGGGGCCGGTCTCGGCGTTCAGCGGACCCCGCACTCCTGGCTCTTCAAGAAGTTCGTACGTCCCCGGCTCGGGGCTCCGAACGAGCTCGAGGACCCGGCACCGCCCAGGTTCGCCCAGGGCGTCGGCCTCGCCTTCGTGCTGGTCGCGCTCGTGGGCTTCATCCTCGGCGCCACGCTCGTGGCGCAGATCGCGCTCGGCTTCGCACTTGTCGCGGCCGTGCTCAATGCCGCCTTCAAGTTCTGCCTCGGCTGCGAGCTCTACCTGCTGATCAGGCGAGTGGGTCTCATCCCCTCGGCCTGACCCCCTGAACGCAAGAAACACCAACGAAAGGTACCTAGATGACCCGCGAGAACTCCCTCGTCTCCGCCCAGTGGGTGGAGGAGCACCTCGATGACCCGAAGGTGGTGCTGATCGAGGTCGACGAAGACACCACCGCCTACGACAAGGGCCACATCAAGGGCGCGATCAAGCTCGACTGGACCACCGACCTGCAGGACCAGGTGCGCCGCGACTTCGTCAACAAGGACCAGTTCTCCGCACTGCTCTCCGAGCGTGGCGTCTCCAACGACGACACTGTGGTGCTCTATGGCGGCAACAACAACTGGTTCGCCGCGTACGCCTTCTGGTACTTCAAGCTCTACGGCCACCAGGACGTCAAGCTCCTCGACGGCGGCCGCAAGAAGTGGGAGCTCGACTCCCGCGAGCTGACCGACGAGACTGTCACCCGAGAGGCGGCCAGCTACACCGCCAAGGACCAGGACCTCTCGATCCGCGCCTTCCGCGACGAGACCGTCGAGGCCATTGGCGTGAAGAACCTGGTCGACGTGCGGTCGCCTGACGAGTTCGCCGGCCGCCTCCTCGCGCCGGCCCACCTCCCGCAGGAGCAGGCCCAGCGCGCCGGTCACATCCCGACCGCGGCCAACGTCCCGTGGTCCAAGGCGGCCAACGACGACGGCACCTTCCGCTCCGACGAGGAGCTCAAGGAGATCTACTCCGAGGCCGGCGTCGACTGGAGCAAGGACACCATCGCCTACTGCCGCATCGGCGAGCGCTCCTCGCACACCTGGTTCGTGCTCAAGGAGCTCCTCGGCCAGGAGAACGTGAAGAACTACGACGGCTCGTGGACCGAGTACGGCTCCCTCGTCGGCGTCCCGGTCGTCACCGGCGACGAGCCCGGGGAGGCCTGAGCATGTGCGGAGCAACTGAGGGCGGGCTCTCGCTCGCCGGCGTCGATGTCGCCAAGGAAGCAGTCATCCAGGGTCAGGTGACCCGTGGCGGCGAGCCGGTCCACGGTGCGTATGTCCGGCTGCTCGACCGCACCGGCGAGTTCACCGCCGAGGTGCCCACCTCGGCCACCGGCCACTTCCGGTTCTTCGCCGGCGACGGCGAGTGGACGCTGCGTACGCTCGCGCCGAAGGCCGAGCCCGTGGACAAGAAGGTCCACGCTGCGGTCGGCAACGTCGCCGAGGTGACGATCCCGATCGGCTGACGATCCCTGACGTGGGAGCCCCGGTGTCACTTTGACACTGGGGCTCCCACGTCGTTTTTGCCATCATTGGGCGGAGATATTGCGGTGGATCCGTTGAATGGCGCTAGATTGTCCGGGTGACTGGACTGCTTGTGACCGTGGCGCCGACCGGGGCGGAAACCGCGAAGGAAGACTGCCCGCAGCTGCCGACGACGCTCGAGGAGCTGGTGGCGACGGCCGTCGAGTGCGAGGAGGCGGGGGCGCGGATGATCCACGTCCACATCCGCGACGACGACCACGCGCCGACGCTCGACCTGGGGCGGCTCACCGAGACCGTCGACGCGCTCCACGAGAAGACCGAGCTGATCGTGCAGCTCTCCACCGGCGGCTCGGTCCATGACCCGCTGGACAAGCGGCTGAAGGTGCTCGACGCCGGGCCGGACTCCTGCTCGCTGACGATGGGCACGACCAACTTCGGCGACGACGTCTTCTCCAACCCGTGGCCGTTCATCTCCGAGCTCTACCAGCTCACCCAGGAGCGCGGCGTGGTGCCGGAGTTCGAGCTCTTCGACCTGGGGCACGTCGCCGCCCTGCAGCGGCTGCTGGGCAAGTACGGCCTGCCCGCGGGCGGCAAGGTCCACGTCGACTTCGTCATGGGCGTGCCCGGTGGCATGCCCGGCACCTCTGCCGCGCTGGTCGCCGGCGTCGCCGCACTGCCGGACGAGGTGACCTCGTGGTCGGCGACCGGCATCGGCCGCTCGACCCTCCCGGTCATGCTCACCTCGCTGGCCATGGGCGGGCATCTGCGGGTCGGGATGGAGGACGTACTCACCCTTGCCAAGGGTGTCCCCGTCGACGCCAACCGCCAGCTCGTCGAGCGTGCCGTAGAAGCGGCCGCGGTCGCTCAGCGGGAGCCGATGAGCACAGACGAGGCCTGGGCCCTCCTCGGCCTCAAGCGATAGGCGCAAGATTCGCCGAGTCGGCTCGTCATGACGAGCCGACTCGGCCCTCGTTTTGGTCAGTTTGAGCCGACTCGGCGGTGAGGTAGCGGTCGATCGTCGGGGCCACCCAGGTGACGATCTCCTCCGGGTCCATCTCGACGATGGGTGGGAGATGGAGTACGTAGCGGCCCAGCGCGATGCCGAGGAGCTGGGTGGCGACGAGGGCTGCCCGGCGGGCGGCCTCGGTCGGGTCGGGGCACAGGGGAGCGACGGCGGCGGCGACCTGGGTGGCGAAGATGCTCCGCATCTGCTCCGCGGCCTGGGGATCCGAGGCGGCCCGGCGGAGCAGGGCCATCAGGGTGCCCTCGGAGTCCCAGGTGCGTACGAAATGGGCGGTCATCACGCGGCCGACCTCGCCCTCCGGGGTCGTGGAGAGGTCGGGGAGAGCCAGGTCGATCGAGGCGGCGACCTTGAAGAGCTCCTCCTTGTTGCCGAAGTAGCGCATCACCATCGACGGGTCGATCTGCGCCTCTGAGGCGATGGCGCGGATGGTGGTGCGGTCGTATCCCTGCCGCGCGAAGTGCTCGCGCGCGACGGCGAGGATGCGCTCGCGGGTCTCAGCTCCGGATCGGCGCATATCGGTCATGCCAACAAGTGTAGGCCAACGCTCGTTGACGTCAATGGCGACAGCGCGCTAACTTGGTCAACACCAGTTGGCCAACAAGTGTTGACCTCCGAATCAGAGCAAGGAGCGCATCATGTCCACCATCACCACTGATGTCCTCGTCGCCGGCGCCGGCCCCACCGGGCTGGCGGTGGCGGCCAAGCTGGCCGCAGCCGGCATCGACGTCACCGTTATCGACAACCAGGCCTCCGGGGACAACACCTCCCGGGCCGCGGTCGTCCACGCCCGCACCCTGGAGGTCCTCGCCGACCTCGGCGTCTCAGCTCGCCTTGTCGAGGAGGGCATCGAGGCGCCGCGCTTCACCATCCGTGACCGCGACAAGGTCCTGGTGCCGATCCGCTTCGACGACCTCCCCAGCGAGTTCCCCTACGCCCTGATGGTCTCCCAGGCGGTCACCGAGCGGGTCCTCCTCGAGCGCCTCACCGAGCTCGGCGGTCACGTACGCCGGCCGCTCACCCTCGTCGACCTCGTCCAGGACGACACCGGCGTCACCGCCACCACCGAGGACGGCACCGAGATCCGCGCGCGCTACCTCGTCGGCGCCGACGGCATGCACTCCACCGTGCGCGACAAGTCCGGGATCGGCTTCCCGGGAGGAAAGTACGCCGAGTCGTTCAGCCTCGCCGACGTACGCATCGAGGGCGACCTGCCGCACGACGAGGTCATCCTCTACTTCTCTCCCGAGGGCACCCTGGTCTCGGCGCCCCTGCCCGACGGCTCGTTCCGGTTCGTCGCACCGGTCCCCGAGGCCCCGGAGAAGCCCGACGTCGACTATGTCCAGGGCCTTCTCGACCGGCGCGGTGGCGTCAAGAGTCCGGCCAAGGTCACCGAGGTCCTGTGGGGGTCGCGGTTCCGGGTCCACCACCGGGTCGCCGACGCCTACCGGGCGGGCCGGGTCCTGATCGCCGGCGACGCCGCCCACGTGCACAGCCCCGCGGGCGGCCAGGGCATGAACACCGGTCTCCAGGACGCGGTCGTGCTCGGAGACGCCCTCGTCGCGACCATCGCCCGCGGCGAGGACGCGCTCGACGACTACGCCGCCCGCCGCCGGCCCGTCGCCGAGGAAGTCATCGAGCTCTCCGACCGGCTGACCCGGTTCGGCATCGCGCAGGGGGTCCGGCGCAGCGTACGGAACCTGGTGCTGTCCACGCTCGCGAGGCTCCCGCGCTTCCGCCGGATGCTCGCCTGGCGCCTGTCCGGGCTGGTCTACCGCGACCGCTGAGCCGCGGCTCAGGCGAGGTCGAGGTAACCCGCCGAGCGCAGGCCCTCGATGACGTCGTCCAAGGCGTCCTCGATCGAGCGGCCGGTGGTGTCGACGCGTACGTCGGCGTCGGCCGGCTCCTCATAGGGCGAGGAGATCCCGGTGAACTCGGGGATCTCGCCGCGTCGGGCCTTGGCGTAGAGGCCTTTGCGGTCGCGCCGCTCGCACTCCTCCAGCGGCGTGGCCACGTGGACCAGGAAGAAGGCGCCACCGGCGTCATCGACGTAGCCGCGTACGTCCTGGCGGGTCGAGTCGAAGGGCGCGATGGGGGAGCAGACGGCGAGGCCGCCGTGGCGGGAGATCTCGGCGGCCACCCAGCCGATCCGGCGGATGTTGGTCTCCCGGTCCTCCTTGGAGAAGGTCAGCCCGGCCGACAGGTTGCGGCGCACGACATCGCCGTCGAGCGAGGTGACCGTGCGCGCGCCCTGCTCGAGGATCCGATCCATCAGGGCACGGGCGAGGGTGGACTTGCCGGAGCCGGACAGGCCGGTGAAGAAGATGACCAGGCCCTGGTCCTCAGGCGCCGGCTGGTCGGAGGCGATGACCGCGGCGATCGCCTCGGTGTAGTCGGCCGACTCGGTCGAGTTGCCCGAGGAGAGTGCGTGGATCGGGTCACCCCCGGCGTACGCCTCCACCACGGCCACCCCGAGGGCGTGGTCGGCCTCGGGGTCGTCGTGCGAAGCCAGCGGCACCGCGACGACGGCCGCGTCGGGGAGGTCCTCCGCGGCCAGCAACGAGGCACGCAGCAGGGCGACGGGGGAGAGCGACGGCGTGCCGTGCCCGACCAGAGCGAGCAGCAGCACCGGCCCGAGGGCCGCGATCTCCGCGATCTCGGCGGTGGTGAGCGCGTCGGTGACCGGGACGACCGTCCGCCCGGCGTACGCCTTCCGGGTCTGTTCCGGGGTGAGGTGGAGCCGTCGGAAGGGACCGTAGGCGGGGGAGGACAGGCCGGTGACCTCGCCCGCGGGCCAGGTGACCCGGGCCAGTGGAAGTCCCTCGGGGTCGACGATCTCCACCGCGCCGTCCGCGGCCGCGCTCTCGGCAACCGAGGCCGGCAGGGTGAGCGTCAACGCCGACCCGGGAGCGTTCAGCGGACCCGGGAGGGCCCCGGAGACGATCAGCTCGATGTCGTCGAGCTCGCGCGGCGTGGGAGAGAACTGCTGAGGCACAAGATCACCTGGTGAGGTCGGTATGAGATAGCCGGCAGCGTTTGCCACTGCCGAGTCGGCGCAATCCGGTCCTCGCTGCGCTCCGGTCCGTTTGCGCCGACTCGGCAGTGGCTAAACGCGCTCAGTCGTTGATCATGCCCGCGCCGACGGTGACGCCGGTCGCCTCGTCGATGAGGATGAAAGAGCCGGTGGTGCGGTTCTTCGAGTAGGGGTCGCACAGCAGCGGCTTGGTGGTGCGCAGCTGGACGCGGCCGATCTCGTTGAGGCCGAGCTCCTTGGTCTCCAGGTCGCGGTGGAGGCTGTTGACGTCCAGGCGGTACTGGATGTCCTTGACCAGCGCTCGCGCCGAGTTGGAGGTGTGCTTGATGGCCAGCTTCTGCCGCGGACGCAGCGGAGCGTTGGTCATCCAGCAGATCATCGCGTCGATGTCCTGGCTCGGCTCGGGGGCGTTCTTGACCCGCGAGATCATGTCGCCGCGGCTCACGTCGACGTCGTCCTCGAGCCGGACGGTCACCGACATCGGCGGGAACGCCTCGGGGATCTCCTTGTCGAACAGGTCGATCCCGGCGATCTTGCTGGTCATCCCGGAGGGAAGCACCATGACCTCGTCGCCCGGCTTGAGCACTCCACCGGCGACCTGGCCCGCGTAGCCGCGGTAGTCGTGGTGGTCGTCGGACTTCGGCCGGATGACGTACTGCACCGGGAGGCGCACGTCGACCAGGTCGCGGTCGGAGGCGACGTGGACGTGCTCGAGGTGGTGGATCAGCGTCGGGCCGGAGTACCAGTCCATGCTGGTGGAGCGGGTCACCACGTTGTCACCCTGGAGCGCCGAGATCGGGATGACCTCGAGGTCCGGGATGTTGAGCTTGGTCGCGAACGCGGTGAACTCGGCCGAGATCTTGTTGTAGACCTCCTGGGAGTAGTCCACGAGGTCCATCTTGTTGATGCACAGGACCAGGTGGGGCACTCGCAGCAGCGAGAGCAGCACCGCGTGACGGCGCGACTGCTCGGTCAGCCCGTGACGAGCGTCGACGAGCACCAGGCCGAGGTCGGCGGTGGAGGCACCGGTGACCATGTTGCGCGTGTACTGCACGTGGCCCGGGGTGTCGGCGATGATGAACTTGCGGTTGGGCGTCGCGAAGTAGCGGTAGGCCACATCGATGGTGATGCCCTGCTCGCGCTCGGACCGCAGTCCGTCCGTCAGCAGCGACAGGTCGACGTAGCCGTGGCCCTTGTCCTGCGAGGTCTTCTCGACCGACTCGAGCTGGTCGGTGAAGATCGACTTCGAGTCGAACAGCAGCCGCCCGATGAGGGTGGACTTGCCGTCGTCGACCGAGCCGGCGGTGGCGAACCTCAGGAGGTCCATGGCCATCAGAAGTAGCCTTCCTTCTTGCGGTCCTCCATGGCGGCCTCGGAGAACCGATCGTCACCGCGGGTCGCGCCACGCTCGGTGACCCGGGCAGCGGCGACCTCCTCGATGATCTCGGGGATGGTGGATGCGGTCGACTCGACGCAGCCGGTCAGGGTCATGTCGCCGCAGGTGCGGTAGCGGACCGTACGCTCGGTGACGACCTCGCCCTCGCGCAGCGGGTTGAGCGGGGTCTCGGTCAGCAGCATGCCGTCGCGCTCGAAGACGCGACGCTGGTGAGCGAAGTAGACCTGCGGGATCTCGATGCCCTCGCGGCCGATGTAGTCCCAGATGTCCAGCTCGGTCCAGTTGGAGATCGGGAAGATCCGCATGTGCTCGCCCTCGTGCAGGCGGCCGTTGTAGAGCGACCAGAGCTCGGGGCGCTGCATCTTGGGGTCCCACTGGCCGAACTCGTCGCGGTGGGAGTAGACGCGCTCCTTGGCGCGGGCCTTCTCCTCGTCGCGGCGACCGCCACCGAAGGCGGCGGTGAAGCCGTTCTCCTCGATCGCGTTGAGCAGCGTGGGGGTCTGGAGGCGGTTGCGCGAGGTCTTGCCGTCGTCGACGACGATGCCGCGCGCGATGGCGTCATCGATGCTCGCGATCACCAGGCGTACGCCCAGTCGGCTGACCCAGCGGTCACGCGTCTCGGCGACCTCGGGGAAGTCGAGGCCGTTGTCGATCTGGAGAACAGGGAACGGGATCTTGGCAGGGAAGAAAGCCTTCTCCGCAAGTCGCAGCATCACGATGCTGTCCTTGCCGCCCGAGAACATCAGGACAGGCTTCTCGAACTCTGCCGCGGCCTCGCGGAAGATGTGGATCGACTCGGCTTCCAGCTGGTCGAGCTGGCTGAGCCGGTAGTCGGCGTGTGTTGCAGTCATTACGGAACCAGAGGACCTCTCCGTCAGGTTGAGGCGCCCATGCTAGTGGCGGCTTCCACGGCACGGCGAAATGTCCCATCCCCGCGTGGGCAGGAATCCGAGTGTACGCACGCGTCGGCCCTTGTCCGGCAGCACCACTCGCACGGTGAGATGGGGAGGTGGGACGCGTCAGCGCCGAGGTGCCACGGCGACCCGGTCCCCGGCCAGCAGGAAGGCGATCTCGTCGACGTCATCGGCCGGAGGCGGCGCCAGGTCGAGCCGAAGGAACAGGTCGCGTACGCCGCCGGGGTCGATGTCCTCGCCCGGCCGTAGACCCAGCGCCTGCCGGATCGTCTCGGCATGGATGCGCCGGCCGCCGAGCCGGTCCCAGCGCTCCGCGACGAGTGCCGCCTGCGCTCCGAAGGTGACCAGCTCGGTGCGGGTGGCGGGCACCCCGCTGGAGCGGGCCCGGCCCAGCTCCGCGATCCTCGCGGCCGCCTCCTCGGGGGTCGTCGGCCGCAGGATGTGCGTCGACGGATGCTCGTACGTCGGCCAGAACCACTTCCCCGAGGCCCACCGCAGCGCGAACTTCCCCTGGTGACCACCGAGGGAGAACCGCGGCCGGGCCCGCTGGTCGAGCCACGAGGTGGGCTGGTTGCGTAGCGCTGCGAGGCGGGTCGTGATCTCGGGCAGCGGCGCCTCGACGGGATGCGGCGCCCGGCGCCAGGGCAGGTCGGGGTCGGCGGAGAGCGAGACCGCGCCGGGGAGGTCGTCGCCGTACGAGGCGAGCAGCGTCATCGGCTCGCTGTCGGGCAGGCCTCGCTCGCGCGCCCATCTGCGGCGTACGTCCTCGCGGGCCGGGAGCAGGTTGTCGAGCCAGGCGCGGGCGGCTCCCGGGGCCAAGGCTGGGCCGGTGCGGGGGAGGGAGAGCGAGATCGGTGTCGGGCCGGCGGCCTCGGCGTAGGTGAAGTCGATCCGGTCGCCGGCCTGGCGGAAGGTGCCCATCCGGCGGCGGCCGGCGAAGGCGTACAGCTCTCGCATCAGGGGCCGGTCAGACAGCGGGCCAGGACGGCGTCGAGGTCGACGTCCTCCAGGGGCGGGGCGATCGGGGAGAGCTGCGTGGGGGCGAGATAGACGTCGAGGACCTCCAGCAGCGCGAGCGCCTTGCCCAGCTCGGCGCGCGAGTGGCCGGACTCGACGTCGACCACGAACCGCCTGCCCACACCGGCCCGGTGCGCCAGCTCGCCCTGGGTGAGGCCGGCGCGGCGCCGGGCCGAGCGAACGGCCGACCCGAAGGCGGCGGGTGAGGTCAGGTAGGGCGACGGCACGATGAACACTTTACGCGATGTTCCCGTACGGGAACATCGCTGGTTTATACGCTGTGACCGGCCTCGAACCGCTGCTTACAGTGCCGAACATGAAGATCACCGTTGTCGGCGTGGGCTACGTCGGGATGTCTCTCGCCGTCCTGCTCGCCCAGAAGCACGAGGTCGTCGTGCTGGACATCTCCCAGGAGCGGGTCGACCTGGTCAACGCGGCCAGGACCCCGATCGAGGACGCCGAGATCACCAGCTTCCTGGCCACCAAGGAGCTCAACCTGCGCGCGACCCTCGACAAGGAGGACGCCTACGCGAACGCCGCGTACGTCATCGTCGCCACCCCGACGAACTACGACGAGGCCTCGAACTACTTCGACACCTCCAGCGTCGACGGCGTGATCGCCGACGCGGTCAGCTACGCGCCGGAGGCGGCGATCGTGGTGAAATCGACCATCCCGGTCGGCTACATCGCGGCCAAGCGTGAGCAGCACCCCGAGGTGACGCTCTTCTTCAGCCCCGAGTTCCTCCGTGAGGGCAAGGCGCTTCACGACAACCTGCACCCCTCCCGCATCGTCGTCGGCGACGACTCCCCGGCCGCCAAGGGCTTCGCCGAGCTGCTGCTCGAGGGCTCGCTCGAGCCGGACGTACCGGTACTGATGACCGGTGCCACCGAGGCCGAGGCGATCAAGCTGTTCGCCAACACCTACCTGGCGCTGCGGGTCGCGTACTTCAACGAGCTGGACACGTACGCCGCCACCCACGGCCTCAACACGACCCAGATCATCGAGGGCGTCGGCCTGGACCCCCGGATCGGGTCGCACTACAACAACCCGAGCTTCGGCTACGGCGGCTACTGCCTGCCCAAGGACACCAGGCAGCTCCAGGCCAACTACCAGGACGTCCCGCAGAACCTCATCTCGGCGATCGTCGAGGCCAACACCACCCGCAAGGACTTCGTCGCCACCGACATCCTGCGCCGCGAGCCGAAGGTGGTCGGCGTCTACCGGCTGATCATGAAGTCGGGCTCGGACAACTTCCGTGAGTCCTCGATCCAGGGCGTGATGAAGCGGATCAAGGCCAAGGGCGTCGAGGTGGTCATCTACGAGCCCGAGCTCGACGAGCCGGAGTTCTTCCACTCCGAGATCATCAAGGACCTCGACGAGTTCAAGCAGCGGGCCGACGTGATCATCGCCAACCGGCGCACCGACGTGCTCGCCGATGTCGCCGACAAGGTCTACACACGCGACATCTACGGGCGCGACTGAGGCCCTCCGGCTGAGAAATCTGCTCCCGTGGGCGACCTGCGGGTAACGGACCGGTGAATATCGGTTCGCAATGAACCGTGCGCGGATGCGTACAGTTATGGTCGCGTCTTCTGTTCAGTGTCTAGGAATGAGGCAACATCATGGCTGGTGACTCCGAGACCCGCCCCTGGGGTTCGTGGCACGTCATCGACATCGGTCCGGGCTACAAGGTCAAGCGGATCGAGGTGCTGCCCAACAGCCGCCTCTCCTACCAGACCCACACCCACCGCTCCGAGCACTGGGTGGTCATCTACGGCAAGGCGACCTGCATCATCGACGGCGTGACCACGATCGCCGGCCCCGGCGAGTCCGTCGACGTCGCCGTCGGCCAGGCCCACCGGATCTGCAACGAGACCGACGAGCCGCTCTCGATCATCGAGGTCCAGCGCGGTGGCTACACCGGCGAGGACGACATCGTCCGCCTCGAGGACGACTTCGGCCGGGCTGAGCAGAAGATCACGGCCGAGGCCTGATCGGCCTAGGCCAGCAGGCCGAGCAGGTACTTCCCGTAGCCGCTCTTCAGCAGTGGCTGGGCGAGCTCGGATAGCTCCTCGTCGGAGAGCCAGCCCTGGCGCCAGGCGACCTCTTCGGGGGCGCCGATCTTGGTGCCCTGGCGGTGCTCGATGGCGCGGATGAAGTTGGCCGCCTCGTTGAGGTCCTCGAGGGTGCCCGTGTCGAGCCAGGCGGTGCCGCGCGGCAGCACCTCGACCGAGAGGGTGCCGGCCTCGAGGTAGATCCGGTTGAGGTCGGTGATCTCGAGCTCGCCGCGCGCGGACGGCTTGAGGTTGCGGGCGTGCCCGATGACCGAGCTGTCGTAGAAGTAGAGGCCGGGGACGGCGTACGGGCTCTTCGGCTTCTCGGGCTTCTCCTCCAAGGAGATGGCCTTGCGATTCTCGTCGAACTCGACGACGCCGTAGGCGCGCGGGTCGGCGACGCGGTAGCCGAAGACGGCACCGCCGGTGATCGTCTTGAAGCGGGCGAGCTGGGTGCCGAGGCCGGGGCCGTAGAAGATGTTGTCGCCCAGGACGAGACCGACGCCGTCCTCGGACTCGTCCAGGAAGCCGACGTCGGCGCCGATCGTGAACGCCTGGGCGAGGCCGTCGGGGGAGGGCTGCTCGGCGTAGCTGATGTTGACGCCGAGATGGCTGCCGTCACCCAGGAGCCGGTGGAAGCCGGAGGCCTCGTGGGGCGTGGTGATCACCAGGATGTCCCGGATCCCGGCCAGCATCAGCGTGGTCAGCGGGTAGTAGATCATCGGCTTGTCGTAGATCGGCATCAGCTGCTTGCTGATCGCGAGGGTGATCGGGTGCAGACGTGAGCCGGTGCCTCCGGCGAGGATGATGCCCTTCATGATCAGTTGATCCTACGGATGTTCACCCCACGTTCTAGGGAACCCACCGGGGCGAGGCGACCACCGGGTGGTTAATTCTGCCTACGATGACCCGGTGAGACGGATTCTTGTGACAGGCGGCGCCGGGTTTATCGGCTCCAACTTCGTGCACCACCTCGTGGCCAACACCGATGCGTACGTGACGGTGCTCGACAAGCTGACCTATGCCTCCTCGGAGGCATCGCTGACGGGGCTCCCGGAGGACCGGGTGAAGCTGGTGGTCGGCGACATCGCGGACGCCGCGGTGGTCGAGCCGCTGGTCGCGGAGTCGGATGCAGTGGTGCACTACGCGGCCGAGTCGCACAACGACAACTCGCTCTCCGACCCGGCTCCGTTCGTCCAGACCAACATCGTCGGCACCTTCGTGCTCCTCGAGGCGGTCCGCAAGCACGACGTACGTTTCCACCACGTCTCCACCGACGAGGTCTACGGCGACCTGGACCTCGATGACCCGAAGCGGTTCACCGAGGACACGCCCTACCAGCCGTCCTCGCCCTACTCGGCCTCCAAGGCCGGCTCCGACCACCTCGTCCGCGCCTGGGTGCGCTCCTTCGGCGTACGCGCGACGATCTCCAACTGCTCCAACAACTACGGCCCCTGGCAGCACGTCGAGAAGTTCATCCCGCGCCAGATCACCGAGGTGATCGAGGGGCGCCGGCCGCGCGTCTACGGCGACGGGCTCAACGTGCGCGACTGGATCCACACCGACGACCACTCCTCGGCGGTCTGGACGATCCTGGAGAAGGGTCGGATCGGGGAGACGTACCTGATCGGTGCCGACGGCGAGAAGTCCAACGTCGACGTCGTCCGCGCGATCCTGCGTCACTTCGGGCGTCCCGAGGACGACATCGAGTGGGTCACCGACCGCGCCGGCCACGACCGTCGCTACGCCATCGAGTCCGGCAAGCTGCGCAACGAGCTCGGCTGGGAGCCGAAGTACCAGGACTTCGACAAGGGCCTGGCCGCGACGATCTCCTGGTACCAGGAGAACGAGGCCTGGTGGTCGCCGCTGAAGCACGAGACCGAAGCCAAGTACGCCTCGAAGGGGCAGTGATCTCGTGCCGGATCTGACCATCGAGCAGACCCCGATCCCGGGGCTGCTGGTAGCCCACCTGCCCGTGCACGGCGACGCCCGCGGCTGGTTCAAGGAGAACTGGCAGCGCCAGAAGATGGTGGAGCTGGGGCTCCCCGACTTCGGGCCGGTGCAGAACAACATGTCCTTCAACGCCTCCCGTGGCGCGACCCGAGGAATCCACACCGAGCCGTGGGACAAGTTCGTCTCGGTCGCGTGCGGGCGGGTGTTCGCGGCGTGGGTCGACATGCGCGAGGGGCCGTCGTTCGGGACGACCTTCTCGATCGAGATCGGCCCGGAGACCGCGGTCTTCGTGCCGCGAGGCGTGGGCAACTCCTACCAGGCGCTGGAGGATCGCACCGTCTACTCCTACCTGGTCAATGACCACTGGCGTCCCGGGTTCGCTTACCCGGCGCTCAACCTCGCCGACGAGACCGCCGCGATCGCCTGGCCGATCCCGCTGGACTCCGCCGAGATCTCCGAGAAGGACAAGGCCAACCCGCGCTTGGCCGAGATCACCCCGATGAAGCCGAAGAAGACGCTGATCATCGGCGCCAACGGCCAGCTCGGCCGGGCCCTCGTGTCGGTCTTCCCGGATGCGGACGCGGTCGACCTCGACGAGCTGGACATCTCCGATGAGAAGGCGGTCGCGGCCTGGCCGTGGCCCGACTACCAGCTCATCCTCAACGCCGCCGCCTATACCGCGGTCGACGTCGCCGAGACCGCCGACGGGCGGCGCACCGCGTGGGCCGCCAACGCGACGGCTCCCGCGCTGCTCGCCCGGGCCGCGACCGAGCACCGGCTGACCCTGGTGCACTACTCCACGGAGTACGTCTTCGACGGCACCGCCACCGAGCACACCGAGGACGAGCCGGTCTCGCCCCTCGGTGTCTACGCCCAGTCCAAGGCCGCCGGCGACATCGCGGTCGCGGGCACCGCCCGCCACTACATCCTGCGCACCTCCTGGGTCGTCGGAGACGGCAAGAACTTCGTACGCACCATGGCAACCCTCGCCGAGAAGGGCGTCTCGCCCACCGTGGTCGACGACCAGATCGGCCGGCTCACCTTCACCGACACCCTCGCCGCGGCCACCGCTCACCTGCTGCGGTCCGGGGCTGCGTACGGGGTCTACAACTGCACCAACGCCGGTGACCCGTGCTCGTGGCGGGACGTCGCCGCCGAGGTGTTTTCGCTGTCGGGGCGTGACCGGGCCGATGTGGGCGCCACCTCGACCGAGGCGTACTTCGCGGGCAAGGAGGGCGTCGCGCCGCGACCGCTCAACTCGGTGATGTCCCTCGACAAGCTCACCGCCACCGGCTTCGAGCCCGAGGACCACCTCGACGCGCTGCGCCGCTACCTGAAGGCCTGACTGCCGAGTCGGCTCGTCACGACGAGCCGACTCGACGCTATTTGTCCGAACGCTCCGGCAGCCGCCAGGCGGCGGCGTTGTTGTCGAAGGCTTCCAGGCCGCGCGACTGGCGGATGAAGCCCCACAGGAGCGGGCCGAGGAGCAGCATCGCGCCACCGAGGAGCAGCAGGAAGGTGGCGTCGGCGCCCAGCATCTTGGCGCCCGAGAGCGTCAGCATGATGACGATGCCGCGCCGGATGACCGACTGGGAGACCCAGCGCGCCATCCGGGAGCCGAGGAAGGTGCCAGGGGTGCCGCCGAGGATGAGCGGGATCAGCACCGCCCACTCGACGCCGTGGTTGAGCACCTGGCCGATCGCGGCGGCCATGACGAGCGGCACCGCCTGGAGCAGGTCGGTGCCGACCAGCTTGACCGCGGAGAGCGTCGGGTAGACCAGCAGCAGCGCGATCATGATGACCGAGCCGGAGCCGACCGAGGTGATGCCGACCAGGAGGCCGCCGAGCGCGCCGATGACGATGGTGAGCAGCGGCTTCAGGCGGGGATCTTCCTCGGGGGCCTCGTTTCCGCCGGTGACCAGGCGTAGCTGCAGGTACATCCGAAACATGTAGGACGCCGCCGCGAACAGCAGGGCCCCGCCGAGGATGAGCTTGAGGAAGTGGTCGGTGTCGCCCGGCGCCAGCTTGTGGACGAAGGTGCCCAGGAACGCGAACGGCACCGACCCGATGATCAGGTACGTCGCCAGCCGGATGTTGGGTGAACCGTGGCGCCAGTGCACCGCGGCCCCGACCGACTTGTTGACCGAGGCGGCGACGAGGTCGTTGGCGACCGCCGTCGTCGGGGGCACCCCGAGGAAGATCAGCGCCGGCGTCATCAGGGCGCCACCGCCCATGCCGGTCAGCCCGACGACGATGCCGATGCCGAAGCTGACCACGAGCACGCTGAACGCGTCTTGGGTGAGGAGGTCGGCGAACACGGGGCAACTCTCACATAGTCTCGCCCCCATGCCAGCACCTGTGCCGTTCGCCGAGATCATCCGCTCCGACTTCGTCGAGGGACACCACTACGGATCCGCCGTCTCCCTGGCGGCCGACGGCACCGTGAGCTGGTCGCTCGGTGACGTCGACTCGCCGATCCTGCCGCGCTCCTCGAACAAGCCGGTCCAGGCCCTCGCGATGGTGATCCTCGGCCTCGACCTGCCGCCCGACCTGCTCGCCCTCGCCTGCGCCTCCCACTCGGGCGAGGCGTTCCACCAGGAAGGCGTACGCCGCATCCTTGCCACCGTCGGCCTGGACGAGTCAGCCCTGGGCAACATCGAGGACTACCCGTTCGGTGTCGAGGCGCGGGAGGAGGCGCTCCGTCGCGATGAGCCGAAGACCCGGCTGGCGATGAACTGCTCCGGCAAGCACGCCGCGATGCTCGCCACCTGCGTCGCGGCCGGCTGGCCGCTGGAGGACTATCTGGACCCGAAGCACCCGCTCCAGGAGGGGATCCAGGAGGTGCTCGAGGCGTGCACCGGCGAGGCTGCGTACGTCACCGTCGACGGCTGCGGAGCACCGGCCCTGTCCACGTCGCTGACCGGGCTGGCGCGGGCGTTCTCGACGATCGGCTCTGCGGTCGACGGTCCGGCCGCGCGGGTCGCCGAGGCGATCCGGTCCCACCCCGAGTACGTCTCGGGCACGACGCGCGACGAGGTCGCCTTGCACCGGGCCGTACCCGGGCTGATCGGCAAGCTGGGCGCCGAGGCGGTCTACGCCGTCGCGCTTCCCGACGGCCGCGCTTGGGCGCTGAAGGCCGACGACGGAGGTGACCGGGCGCGCGCGGCGGTGATGGCCGCCGCGCTGCTGCGGGACGGGGTCGGCGACCTGGACGGGGTCGACGCCGCCGCCTTGCGCGCGACCGGCGACGCGCCGATCTTCGGCGGCGGGCTACGGGTAGGGGAGATCCGCGCACTTCTGTGAACTGCTAGCGGCCTGCTAGCGACCTCGGGATGCCCCGAATCAGCGCGTTTTCGCCGGTTGACGAAGCAACTAGTGGGTGATGTGTGTCACTTTGGTTGCCCAGGACTTGTGTTTGCTAGCAATTGTTAGCACACTGGAGTCATGGTCAAGAGCAAGGTCACGAGTGCGGTTGGCACGCTCGGCGAGTATCTGAAGGAACAGAGGATCTCGGCTGAGATGTCTCTGCGTCAGCTCGCCGACCAAGCAGGTGTGTCCAACCCCTACCTCAGCCAGATCGAGCGCGGTCTGCGCAAGCCATCGGCTGAGGTCCTCCAGCAGATCGCCAAGGCGCTGCGTATCTCGGCGGAGCAGGTCTACGTCCGTGCCGGGATCCTCAGTCCCGACTCCAACGTCGGGGGGTCCGTGGAGCTCGCCGTGCTCGCCGACCCGAGCCTGACCGAGCGGCAGAAGCACTCGCTGCTCGACGTCTATCACTCGTTCCTTGCTCTCAACAGTCGTGTCACCGACGATGCGCCGGCCGCCGATGAAACCGCTGAACCCCATCACGAGGAGAACCCAGATGCCCACTCTGCCCAAGATTGAGACCACCAAGCCCCTCAACGCCGTCGCCGGCGTCGCCGACCTCGCCTACGAGACCGTCAAGGACCTCGCCACCGACCTGCAGAAGCGCGTCGACGGCTACCGCTCCGAGGCGACCACCAAGCTGACCGACGCCCGCTCCAAGGCGACCGAGAAGGCGACCGAGTACCGGACCCAGGCGACCGAGAAGGCGACCGCTGCCAAGACCACCGTGATCGGCTTCGACCCGAAGTCCCTTCCGGCCCTGGCCAAGGAGCAGTACACGGTCCTCCCCGAGAAGCTGAAGACCACCGTCAAGGCCAAGCTCGACGAGACCACCGGCTCCGCCACCGGCACCTACGACAAGCTCGCCACCCGCGGTGAGACCTTCGTCGCGAAGTTCAAGAAGGCCGAGGCCGAGGCTCCGGCCGCCGAGGCCCCCGCCGAGACCCCGGTCGAGACCGCCAAGGTCGAGACCGTCGAGGCCGCTCCGGCCGAGAAGCCGGCCCCGGCCAAGAAGGCCCCGGCCAAGAAGACCGCTGCCAAGAAGGCCTGATCCAGGCTCTCGATCGAAGACGGCCCGCTCGAAAGAGCGGGCCGTCTTCAATTTCGCCGAGGCGTCAGCTGGGGTAGTCGGCGCCTGCGGCCTGACGGGCCTCCCAGGCGGTGGCGACCATGGAGCGCAGGTCGTGGCGCATCTCCCAGTCGAGGTCGCGCCGGGCGAGCTCGCCGGTGGCGACGATGCGGGCGGGGTCGCCGGGACGACGCGGCTTGATGACCGGCTCGAAGTCGATGCCGGTGACCTCGCGGATGGCGTCCATGATCTCGCGTACGGAGGAGCCGTCGCCCGAGCCGAGGTTGTAGACCGGCTCGAGGTCCTTGCCCTCGGCGAGCCGCTTGGCGGCGACGACGTGGGAGTGGGCGAGGTCGGCGACGTGCACGTAGTCGCGTACGCAGGTGCCGTCGGGGGTCGGGTAGTCGTCGCCGTTGATCTGCGGCGTCTTGCCCTTGGCCAGCGCGTCGAAGACGAGCGGGAAGAGGTTGTGGGGGCTGGTGTCGTAGAGGTCCTTGCTGCCGGAGCCGACGACGTTGAAGTAGCGCAGGCTGGTGTGCGCGAGCCCCTCGGAGCGCGCCACGTCGGCGATCAGCCACTCGCCGATCAGCTTCGACTCGCCGTAGGGGCTCTCCGGGTTGGTCGGCGTGGTCTCGGTGACCAGGTCGACGTCGGGGGTGCCGAAGGTCGCGGCGGAGGAGGAGAAGACCAGCGCGTCGACACCGGTGGCCGTCATCGCCTCGAGGAGGTTGGCGGTGCCGGTGACGTTCTGTGCGTACGTGTGCAGCGGCCGCTGCACCGAGACGCCTGCGTACTTGAAGCCGGCGAGATGGATGACTCCCTCGACGCCGTGGTTGGAGATCGCCTGCTCGATCGCGGACTTGTCCAGCAATGTCGCCTCGACGAACGTGACGTTGTCGGGCACGAACTTCGCGAACCCCGAGGACAGGTCGTCGATGACGACCGGCTCCATGCCTGCGTCGAGCAGTGCCTGCACGACGTGCGATCCGATGTAGCCCGCGCCTCCGGTAACCAACCAACTCATGCGATGAAGATAGCGGGGTGTCCTGAGCGGTTACGTTTGCGGGGTGAGGCTCCTGCACGGTGACGGCGACCCGACGACCCCCGAAGGCCTGCGCGCCATCTACGCGCCGCTCCGCCTGCCGTGGTTGCGGGCCAACATGGTCAGCTCCCTGGACGGTGCGGCCACCGGCTCCGACGGCCGCTCCGGCACGGTCAACAACGCCGTAGACGTCGACGTCTTCCACGTCCTGCGCGATCTCGCCGACGCTGTTCTGGTCGGCGCCGGGACCGCCATCGCCGAGACGTACAAAGCCAAGGGCGCGCCGATCGTCGTCGTCTCCCGTCGCGGCCGGGTCCCCGACGATCTCCGCGGCTGCGAGCCCGGCGCAGTGCGGCTCGCCACGGTCGCCGAGGCGCCCGGTCTGGACGCCGCGCGCGACGAGATCGGCGAGGAGAACGTGTACGTCGCCGGCACCTCCGAGGTCGACCTGTCGGCACTACTCGACCGGCTGCACGAGGAGGGCATGCAGCACGTGCTCTGCGAGGGCGGGCCGACCCTTCTCGGCTCACTGCTCGAGGCCGGCCTGGTCGACGAGCTCTGCCACACGATCACGCCCAAGCTCCTCGCCGGCGACGGCCGGCGGATCGTGACCGGGCCGCCCACTGACGTACCGGTGTCGCTGGGATCCCTCATCGAGCACGACGGGACGCTGCTCGGACGCTGGCTCGTCGAGGGTTAGCGGTGCCCTACGCTCGGTTCTCGTGAGCGAGGACTTGGTAGTGGAGCGGCGCCCGGGCGTCGTACAGGTGACCTTCAACCGGCCGCAGAAGCACAATGCCTTCACCGCGGAGATGTACGGCGCGCTGCACGAGCTGTGCGACGAGCTGGCCACGGACGAGTCGGTGAAGGTGCTGGTGCTGACCGGCACCGGCGGGCGCGCGTTCGCCGCCGGCAACGAGATCTCCGACTTCCTCTCCCGCGATGCGGTGGACTACGAGGACTGGATCCGCTCGCTGCTCGAGAAGCTGTTCGCGCTGCCGCAGGTCACCATCGCCGCGGTCGACGGCGTCTGTGTCGGCGGCGGACTCGCGGTCGCGACCCACTGCGACCTGCGGGTCGCGACGCCGCACTCGCGCTTCGGCTACCCGATCGCGAAGACGCTCGGCAACGCGCTCGCGGCCTCCATCGTCTACCGCGCGGCCGCCGTCTTCGGCGAGCCGGTCGTACGCGAGATGCTGCTCGCGGCGCGGCTGGTCGGAGCGGACCGCGCCTACGCCACCGGCGCGCTGACCGCCGTCACCGACTCGCTGGCCGACGAGGTCGACGCGCTGGTCGAGGGCATCCTGCAGCTCTCCGGCGTCACGGTCCGGGCCACCAAGAGCCAGCTCGCCGCGTACGCTGCCCGGGCGGAGGCCTCACCGGAGGGCGATGAGGACCTGCTGCGCGAGGTCTACACGGGTGCCGACTTCAAGGAGGGCGTACGCGCGTTCCTGGCCAAGGAGAAGCCGGCTTTCCGCTGAGCCATAAGTGCGTTGACCGGGTCGCGGCCCGGGACGAGACTGAGGCGATGACCAGCCAGAGCGGGACCGAGTACGCCGAGACCGACCAGTTCCGCGATGCACTGATCCGGCAGAGCGATGTCAGTGGTCTGGAGATTCGTGACTGCTGGTTCGAGAGTCGGCTGAAGATCGTCGACGCCTTCGGCAAGGACGTCTATCTGGGTGGCGACTTCGGCCGGGTCGTGGTCAACGACGTCGACGTGACGGCGTACGTCGAGGCCGAGCTCGATCGCGCGGAGCCCAACCGGGTGTTGGCCCGTGAGGCGCAGACCGCGGATGAGATCCGTGCTGCCTGGGATGCGATCGAGGCGACGTGGGCAGCGACGGTCGAGCGGGCCCGGGGCTTGCCGGAGAAGATGCTCCACGAGCGGGTCGATGACGAGTGGTCGTTCGTAGAGACGCTGCGTCATCTGCTCTACGCCAGCGACAAGTGGTTCGGAAACCCCGTGCTGGAGGAGGAATCGCCCTACCATCCGCTCGGTTACGGGCCGATGGACGCTCCCGCCGAGGTCGGGCTGACCCTGGATGTGGTGGCGAGCCTGGAGGAGGTGCTGGAGCCGCGGCTGGCCCGGATGGCCACGATCCGCCGCTATGTCGACGCGCTCACCGCCGAGGACCTCGACCGGCTCTGCGCCCGCACGCCGGTCGGCAACGACCCCGACGCCGACTACGAGGTACGCCGCTGCCTCAAGGTCGTGCTCGCCGAAGAGGCCGAGCACCACCGCTATGCCGTACGCGATCTCGCTGTCCTCAGCGCTGGTTGAGGCGCGCCGCCTCGTCGGACCCGAGCGACCCGAGGAGCGCCAGCTTCTCGGCGCTCTCCGAGCCAGGCTCGGCGTGGTAGGTGCCCATGATCAGACCGCTCCCGTCGCTGAGCGTGAACTTCTGGCGGTGCAACGTCAGCGGCCCGACCTGCGGGTGGTCGAGCAGCATGGTGCCACCGGCGAGGGCCTTGACGTCGTGCCGCGCCCACAGTTGCCGGAACCGCTCGCTGGCCAGGGAGAGCTCGCCGACCAGCTCGACGAAACGAGGGTCGTCGGTGTCGCTCCCGACCGAGGTGCGGAACGCGGCCACCAGGGAGCCGCAGATCGACTCCCACTCCGTATGCAGCGCCTGCACCGCTTGGTCGAGGAAGACCGAACGGAGACGGTTCTCGCCAACGACGAGGGTGGGGTCGAGAAGCCGGGCGAGCGCGTTGCTGGCGAGGATGTCGAGATATCGGTCCTCGATGACCGCGGGAACGCCGACGACCTCCAGGAGCTGGGCGAGCGAAGGTGGCACCTGCGCCCGCCTGCGGCGACGTGTACGTCGTGCGCGAGGAGCGACCAGGCCCAGCAGATAGCTCGTGCCGGCCTCGTCGAGCTGCAGCACCCGGGCGATTGACTCCAGCACCTGCGGTGACGGGTTGCGGTCGCGGCCCTGTTCCAGTCGCAGGTAGTAGTCAGCGCTCACGCCGGCGAGCAGGGCGACCTCCTCGCGGCGCAGGCCAGGGACCCGGCGTACGCCTGTGGTCGGCAGACCCACTGCGTCGGGACGTACGAGCTCTCGTCTGGCTCGGAGATAGACGCCCAGCCGGTTGTCGTCGCTCACGGTCTCCACGATAGTTGCGCGCCGGCCGGGGGATCGAGCTCCAGGCTGGTCCCCGCACTACCAGGATCAGCGGCCCTCTCCCTCGTCTGTGTCTGGCCAGGGACGCTGGAGACGCCGAGAAGCACGAGAGGACCACCAATGACCTACACAGACACGCACACGTACGGCACCTACGCACTGGGCGACCTCACGGTTCGCCGGATGGGCTACGGCGCCATGCAGCTCGCGGGGCCGCATGCGTTCGGCCCACCGGCCGACCGGGACGCCGCGATCGCGGTGCTCCGTGAGGCGGTCGCCCTGGGCGTCGACCACATCGACACCAGCGACTTCTACGGGCCGTACGTCACCAACCAGATCATCAAGGAGGCGCTGCATCCCTATCCCGAGAGCCTGCGCATCGTCACGAAGGTCGGAGCGCTGCGCGACGCCGAGGGAGCCTGGCTCCCGGCAGCCTCTGCCGACGAGCTGCGCGCTGCCGTCCACTCCAACCTGGAGCACCTCGGCCTCGAGGCACTCGACGTCGTCAACCTGCGGGTGATGGGCGGTACGGACGTCGCTGGCGCCGCCCGCGCCTACGCCGTCCTGGCCGAGCTGCGGGAGCAGGGGCTGATCCGTCACCTCGGGATCAGCGAGGCCACCGCCGAGCAGGTCGCCGCGGCACAGGGCATCGCACCGGTCGTCAGCGTCCAGAACCTCTACAACCTGGCCAACCGCAATGACGACGACCTGATCGACTCGCTGGCCGAGCAGGGCATCGCGTACGTCCCGTACTTCCCGCTCGGCGGCTTCACGCCGCTGCAGTCCGATGCCCTCGACGTCGTCGCGGAGCGGCTGGGTGCAGGCCGGATGGCGGTCGCGCTCTCCTGGCTGCTGCAGCGCTCGCCCAACATCCTGCTCATCCCGGGCACCTCGTCGGTCGACCACCTGCGCGAGAACGTCGCCGGTGCCGCGCTCGAGCTCAGCGCGGATGACGTGGCGGAGCTGGACGCGATCGGTCGCTAGCCGAATCCCGTTGACCTGCGCCTCCACCGGGCGAAGACTCTGCCCATGGCTGAGGAGCAGGTCGACAGGGTCGAGCACGTCGAGACCGACGCGGACCTCGACCGGCTCTGCGCCCGGTCTGCAACGACCCCGACGCCGACTATCCCGTACGCCGCTGCCTCAAGGTGGTGCTCGCCGAAGAGGCCGAGCACCACCGCTATGCCGTACGTGACCTGGCGGTTCTCACCTCGCGCGGCTGAGCGTCCGCCCGATCATCAGACCCGGCTGCCGCGCTGCGGGTGGCAAGTCGGCCCGAGGTGTGCGTAGGGTCGAACCGTGATCGCCGAAGCGCTTGCGTTCGCCACCGAGGAGCCCGCGGGGCTCCTACCGGCGCGTCAGCAGATGGCCTTCTCGCTCGGATGGCACATCATCCTGGCCTGCTTCGGCGTCGCCTTCCCGAGCATGATCTTCGTCGTCCACCTCCTCGGCCTTCGTAGCAACGAGGTGGCGCTCGTCCTGGCGAAGCGGTGGGCGAAGGTCTCCGCGGTGCTCTTCGCGATCGGCGCGGTCTCGGGCACGGTGCTCAGCTTCGAGATGGGGCTGCTCTGGCCCGGACTGATGGGCAAGTTCGGCGACGTACTCGGGCTGCCGTTCGCGTTCGAGGGGCTCTCGTTCTTCACCGAGGCGATCTTCCTGGGCCTGTATCTGTACGGCTGGGGACGGATGTCGCCCCGCCTGCACCTGCTCTGCCTGGTGCCGATGGCGGCGGCAGGGATCTTCGGCACCTTCTGCGTGATCTCCGTCAACGCCTGGATGAACATGCCCACCGGCTTCCGCATCAACGCCCGCGGAGAGGTGGTCGACGTCGAGCCCTGGAAGGCGATGTTCAACGAGGGCGCGCTGCTGCAGTTCCTGCACATGTGGCTGGCAGCTTTCATGGTGGCGGGTTTCGTGGTCGCCGCGGTGTACGCCGCCGGCGCCCTCCGCGGCCGGCGCGACCGCCATCACCGGCTCGGCTTCACGGTGCCGTTCGCCTTCGCCTCGGTCGCGGCCGTTCTCCAGCCTGTCGTCGGTCACGTCCTCGGCATCCGGCTCGGCGAGACACAGCCGGCGAAGCTGGCTGCCTTCGAGCTCGCCGACACCACCGAGCAACCGGCGCCGCTGCGCCTGGGCGGGCTGATGATCGACGGCGAGCCGCGCTACTTCATCGAGATTCCCAACTGGGGGTCCTTCATCGCCCGCGGCAGCTTCGACCTGCCGGTGCGCGGACTCGACACCTTCCCTGCCTCCGACGTCCCGCCGGTCAACATCACCCATCTCGCGTTCCAGACGATGATCGGCATCGGGAGCCTGATGATGCTGGCCGCCATCGTCTACTGGCTGTTTCGCTGGCGTGGCCGGGACCTGTTGGAGAACCGCTGGTTCTGCTGGTTCGCGGTCCTCGCCGGACCGCTTGCCGTCGTCGCGCTCGAGGCCGGTTGGGTCGCTACCGAGGTCGGCCGCCAGCCGTGGGTCGTCTACGACGTCATGCGCACCGTGGACGCGGCCGGGGACAACCCGGGTCTGTGGTGGGTCTTCGGCACGATGGTGGTTGTCTACACGCTCCTGACGATCGGCGCCGTCCTGGTGCTCCGCTCGATGGCGCGGCGATGGCGCGAGGGCGGCGAGGACCTGCCGAGCCCGTACGGCCCGGCGGCGATCTCGGCGGACAGCCGGTCATGAGCCTGGAGGTGGCGGTCGCGGCGGCGCTGTTCGTCGGGGTTCTGGCGTACGCGCTCTTCGGCGGAGCCGACTTCGGCTCGGGCTTCTTCGACCTCACCGCCGGTGGGGCGAGGCGGGGTGCGGAGCTTCGTACGCTGGTCGACCACAGCATCGGCCCGGTGTGGGAAGTGAACCATGTCTGGCTCATCTACTGCCTGGTGGTGTGGTGGACCGCGTTCCCGGAGTCGTTCGCGGCGGTGATGACGACGTTGATCGTGCCGTTGCTGCTGGCGCTGCTCGGCATCGTCCTGCGCGGAGCGTCGTTCGCGTTCCGGAAGTACTCCGCGACGCTGTCGCAGGCCCGTACCTTCGGTGTCGTCTTCGCGGTCTCTTCGATCATCACGCCGTTCTTCCTGGGGACCGTCGCCGGCGCGATCGCGTCGGGCAGGGTGCCCGCCGAGGGGTATGGCGACCGCTGGTCGTCATGGGTGAACCCCACCTCGGTCTTCGGAGGGATCATCGCCGTCGGCACCTGTGCCTTCCTTGCCGGTGTGTTCCTCTGCGCTGATGCCGTACGTGCCGGGAAGCCCGCTCTTGCGTCGACCCTCCGGGTCCGGACTCTCGGGGTGGGTCTGGCCACCGGACTGATCGTCTTCATCGCGCTGATCCCGATCCAGATGGATGCGCCGACGCTGGCCGAGGGGTTGGAGACCCAGGCCGCGCCGCTGATCGTCTGCTCGTTCCTGGCCGGCGTCACCACCTTGTGGCTGCTCTGGAAGAGCCGCTTCGCGATCGCTCGGCTACCCGCCCTGATCGCAGTGGCCACCGTGATCTCCGGCTGGGGCGTCGGCCAGTATCCGTGGCTCTTGGTCGATGAGGTTCTTCTCGCCGATGCGGGCGGTGCCGATGCGACCTTGCAGGCGCTGCTGGTGGCCGTCGCGATCGCGGGAGTCGTGGTCGGACCTCCGCTGGTCCTGCTGTTCCGGCTCACTCAGACCGAGCGGTGGACCAGGTGATCCTCGACGACGATATTCAGGCGCCGTACGCGTGGGCCGACCCTACGATGTCGCCGTGACTGTCTTCGGCTGGTTCGTGCTGACCCTGGTGTTCGTCGACGAACTGTTGGCGATGGCGGCCTTCGGGATTTGGGGCTGGCAGCATGATCCGCGGTGGCTGCTCGTCTGGCTGCTTCCGGTGGCAGCCGCGGTCGTCTGGGCGCTGTTCGCCTCGCCCAAGGCCACTCGCAGCGGGCCCGTGATCCGGCCGGTGGTGAAGGTGATCGTCTTCGGGCTCGCCTCGCTGGCACTCCTGGACGCCGGCCAGCCGGGATGGGCGCTCGCCCTGCTGGTCTTCTCGGTCGTCGTCAACGGCTTGGCTCAGGTGCCGGCGATCAGCCGGCTGCCCACCGATGTGCCTCGACCAGACTCGGTCCGTACCAGGTGATCAACCGGCCGCTGACCAGCTCGGTCGGCGTACGCGCGAAGGCCTCCGGGCCGTCCTCGGCGGTGAAGACGTACGGCTCGTCGGGCAGCAGCACCACGTCGGCCCCGGCGCCGTCGATCTCAGCCAGGTCGAGGTGCGGATAGCGGTCCGTGTGCTGGCCGAAGACGTTCTCCCAGCCCAGCCGCCGCAGCAGGTCCCCGGTGAACGTCCGTGAGCCGACCACCATCCACGGATCGCGCCAGATCGGCACTGCGACCCGGCGGGTGACCCGGGGGAGCGGCCCGCACCAGAGCCGGCGGGCCTCCGCCAGCCAGTCCGGGCGGTCCCAGCCGATGCCGTCGAGAAGGTTCTCCATGGATGCGATCGCCTGGGGGACCGTCTCGATGTCCGTGACCCAGACCCGGACGCCCCGTTCCCGCAGCCGGCGTACGTCCAGCTCCCGGTTCTCCTCCTTGTTGGCCACCACCACGTCCGGCTCCAGCGCGGAGATCGCGGCCAGATCGGGGTTCTTGGTGCCGCGTACGCGGGGCACGTCCAGGTCCGCAGGATGCGTGCACCAGTCCGTCGCCCCGACGACCCGGTCCGCCGCGACCGAGACGAGCGCCTCGGTCAGCGACGGGACCAGCGAAACCACCCGCGCCGCCGGCCGCGGCCCGTCGTACGTGGTGCTCAGGTCGTCGGTTGGCGCCGGATGCTCACCGAGGTAACTCACTCAACGCTCGCTTCCTTCGTGGAACTCCACGAGGGATGTGGCTGTTCACCGAGTTACCTCGGTGAACAGCCACCACCCCTCAGACGTTGCGCCGGTACTGCCCGCCGACCTCGAAGAACGCCTCGGTGACCTGACCCAGCGAGCAGACGCGAGCCGCGTCCATGAGCGCCGCGAAGACGTTCTCGTCGGAGGTGGCGGCCTGCTTGAGCCGTACGATCGCGGCTTCCGCCTCGGCCGAGTGGGCGGCCTGGAAGGCGTGGACGCGGTCGAGCTGGGACTTCTTCTCGGTCTCGGTCGCTCGGGCGAGCTCGACGGGGCCGGCGGGGGCGCCGTTGGTGTCACGTACGAACGTGTTGACGCCGACGATCGGCAGGGTGCCGTCGTGCTTGCGGTGCTCGTAGAGCATCGACTCGTCCTGGATCTTGCCGCGCTGGTAGCCGGTCTCCATCGCGCCGAGCACGCCGCCGCGCTCGGAGATCCGGTCGAACTCCTTCAGCACGGCCTCCTCGACGAGGTCGGTGAGCTCGTCGATGATGAAGGAGCCCTGGAGCGGGTTCTCGTTGAACGCCAGGCCCCACTCGCGGTTGATGATCAGCTGGATCGCCAGCGCGCGCCGCACCGACTCCTCGGACGGGGTCGTCACGGCCTCGTCGAAGGCGTTGGTGTGCAGCGACTGGGCGTTGTCGTAGATCGCGATCAGCGCCTGCAGCGTGGTGCGGATGTCGTTGAAGTCCATCTCCTGCGCGTGCAGGGACCGGCCCGAGGTCTGGATGTGGTACTTCAGCTTCTGCGCGCGTTCCGAGGCGCCGTAGCGGTCCCGCATCGCGATCGCCCAGATCCGGCGGGCGACACGGCCGATGACGGAGTACTCCGGGTCCATCCCGTTGGAGAAGAAGAAGGACAGGTTGGGCGCGAAGTCGTCGATGTCCATGCCGCGGGCCAGGTAGGACTCCACGTAGGTGAAGCCGTTGGCGAGCGTGAAGGCGAGCTGGGAGATGGGGTTCGCCCCGGCCTCGGCGATGTGATAGCCCGAGATCGAGACCGAGTAGAAGTTGCGCACCCCGTTCTCGATGAACCACTCCTGGATGTCGGCCATGCAGCGCAGCGAGAACTCCGTGGAGAACAGGCAGGTGTTCTGGCCCTGGTCCTCCTTGAGGATGTCGGCCTGCACAGTGCCGCGGACGGTCTGCAGCGCCTTCGCCGGGTCGATCCCGCGCTCGCGCGCCTGGTCGATCACGGTGTTGAGGAAGAACGCCAGGATCGTCGGCGCCGGCCCGTTGATCGTCATCGACACCGAGGTCGTCGGGGCGAGCAGGTCGAAGCCGTCGTAGAGCGCCTTCATGTCGTCCAGCGTCGCCACCGAGACGCCGGAGGTGCCGACCTTGCCGTAGATGTCGGGGCGTACGTCGGGGTCGCGGCCGTAGAGCGTCACCGAGTCGAACGCGGTCGAGAGCCGCGTCGCCGGCTGGCCCTCGGAGAGCAGCTTGAAGCGGCGGTTGGTGCGGAACGGGTCGCCCTCGCCGGCGAACATCCGCGCCGGGTCCTCGTTGGCCCGCTTGTAGGGGAAGACGCCCGCGGTGAACGGGAAGAACCCGGGCAGGTTCTCGTTGCGCAGGAAGCGGGTCAGCTCGCCGCGGTCGGTGTAGCGGGGGGTCGCCACCCGGGGGATGTAGTTGCCGGCCAGCGATGTGCGGCCGCTCTCGTCGGCGGCGTACGTCTCCCTGGTCTCCTCCCACGAGGAGAGCTGTTTGCGCAGGTCGTCGGGGATCTCGCTGGCGGGGGCCTCGAGCTCGGGGTGGTCCGCGGCCACGATCTCGTAGGCCTGCTCCTTCCGCGCCGCGGCGACGAGCTCGACGGTGCGGGCGTGGTAGTCGCGTACGTCGCCCGCGATGTCCGCGAGGTAGCGGACCCGTCGCTCGGGGATGATCGGGTGGATGCCGGTCGAGTGGCGGGTCGAAACACGGGGAAGGACGCCCTCGCCGATGGCGAGCCCTGCCTCGGCGATGAGCCCGCGCAGGTGCTGGTAGAGCGCGGTGACGCCGTCGTCGTCGAAGGCCGCGGCCGAGGTGCCGAAGACCGGCATGTCGTCGGGGGAGGAGGTGAACGCCTCCCGGTTGCGGACGAGCTGGCGGGACACGTCGCGCAGCGCGTCCTCGGCCCCGCGCCGCTCGAACTTGTTGATCGCCACGACGTCGGCGAAGTCGAGCATGTCGATCTTCTCCAGCTGCGACGCGGCGCCGAACTCGGGCGTCATCACGTAGAGCGAGACGTCGACGAAGTCGCTGATTCCGGTGTCGCCCTGGCCGATGCCGGGCGTCTCGACGATGACGAGATCGACGGCGGCCTTCATCACCGAGAGCACGTCGGCGAAGTGCTCAGGCACCTCGTGACCGCCGCGCGTGGCCAGGGAGCGGTAGTACGTCGTCGAGCCGCCGTCGGTGATGGCGGCGAGCGAGTTCATCCGGATCCGGTCGCCCAGCAGTGCCCCGCCGCCACGCCGCCGGGTCGGGTCGATGGCGAGGACACCGATGCGGATCTTGTCCTCCTGGTCGACCCGCAGTCGCCGGACCAGCTCGTCGGTGAGCGAGGACTTGCCGGAGCCGCCGGTGCCGGTGACACCGAGCACGACGGCCTGGTCGGCCTCGCCCAGCCGCGTCAGGAAGTCCTCGGGGAGCCGGCCCTGCTCGGCGCCCGTGATCGCACGTCCGATGGAGAGCCCGTAGCCCGCGATCACGCCGTTGGGGGTGATCGGGAAGGTGGGCCACAGGTCGCGGTCGATGTCGCGTACGACCGTGTTGATCATCCCCGGGAGTCCCAGCCGCTGGCCGTCCTCGGGGGAGAAGATCTTGACGCCGGAGTTGGCCAGTCGCTCGATCTCGTAGGGAACGATCACGCCGCCGCCACCGCCCACGACCTTGACGTGTCCGGCGCCGCGCTCCTTGAGGGCGCACACCAGATACTCGAAGAACTCCACGTGGCCACCCTGGTAGGAGGAGACCGCGACGCAGTGGGCGTCCTCCTGGACGGCGGCGTCGGCGATCTCGGTCACCGAGCGGTTGTGGCCGAGGTGGATCACCTCGCATCCCTGCGCCTGGAAGATCCGGCGCATGATGTTGATCGCCGCGTCGTGACCGTCGAAGAGACTGCTCGCGGTCACGATCCGTACGTGGTTCTGGGGGATGTGGAGGTCAGACATGGGCGGTGCTCCCAGGAAATAGTTGGACGTCCAAGTAATTCCAGCATAGGTCGTCCCGGGCGTACTTGCCAGTACGCGACGTCGGCGTCTCAGCCGACCATGTCCCCCGACGCCGCGCGGAGCTGGGTGAGCAGCGCGGTCAGACCGTGTACGTCATCGATCCCGGGCTTCTCGAAGACTTCGCTGTTGAGCGAGATCGTGGCGGCCTCGACCGCCTCGCGGCCGGCGTCGGAGATCGCGGCAAGGACCACGCGCCCGTCGTCGGCGGAGCGGCTGCGGCGTACGAAGCCCTGCTTCTCCAGGCGGGCGACGGCGCTGGTCACCGAGGCGGGGTGGACCTGGAGGCGGGAGCCGAGCTTGGCCATCGGGAGCTGGCCGTCCTGGGTGAAGGAGAGGAGGCGGAGCACCTCGTAGCGGGCGAAGGAGAGGTCGTGGGGGCGCAGCGCGGCGTCGACGCGCTCCATGACGAGCTGGTGCACGCGCACGAGCGAGGTCACCAGTGCCATCCCGTCGGCGGCATCGGCCCAGCCGTGCGCGATCCACTGCCGTTTCGCCTCGCCGATCGGATCCATGCGGGCCAGCATCACACAAAGTGTTTGCGAGGTGTTTACGAAGGCGCGCCGAACGTCCCCAGCAGGTTGAGAATCACCGCTACCCCGATGACGGTCGCGATCACCGAGAGCGTCACGACCAGGCCGACCGCGACGGAGAAGCCCGCCCCCTCGTGCCGCGCGCCGCGCTGCTGCAGCGCGTAGAGCCGGGCGACGCTGGTGATCAGCGTGCGCCCCTCCTCGGCGTCGAAACGGTACTGGTCCGTGTCGGGGACCGCCTCGGGGTCGTGCACGGTCCACACGCCCTGGTCGGTCTGCTCGTCATCGGCCTCGATGCGGCGTACGCCGGTCTTCTGCGTGTGCGGCACGTCGCCGAACCAGACGAGGCTGCGGGTGTCTTCGATGATCGCGTACGAGCTCCGGGTCGGCATCGAGACGTGGTAGGTGAAGACCCAGTTCAGCTTGGCGGCCAGGAGTGTGGAGTGCCAGCGCTCGTCGGCCAGGTCGAGCTCCACGTCGAACCCACGCGCCGTCTCGGTCGCCTTGTAGGGAGTTCCGTCGCACACGCGCGCGACATGGTCGAAGAAGGGCCTCGCATGAGGGGACACGATTCAACAGGCTATCTGCTCAGAGGACTCTGTGGGCTCACTCCGTGGCGTTGGGCGGCACGTCGATCTGGAAGTGGACCCGGCCACCATCGACGTCGTCGACGGTGATGATCGCGTCGTACTTCTCGCCCTCTGAGGTGAGGACGCAGGTCATCTCGGTGCCAACCTTGCCCTCGAGGTCGCCCGGGCAGTCGAGCCCCTCGGGGGTGACGCCGATGGCGTTGGTGAGCTGCTCGGTCGCGATCCGCTCGACCGTCTTCTCCTGCACGTAGTCCTTGCTCGAGCCGCCGCAGGCCGTCAGGGACAGGCCCAGGAACAGGCCCAGCGGCAGCACGAGCAGTGCCGCGCCGGTCTTGGCGCCCGAGAAGGCGCGGGTGCGTGTCATGCGCACAGACTAGGGGTAGGCAAAGACCAGGCAGACGTACGCCGCACCAGCACGCGCGCAACGATGCCGAAGGCCGCCGACCCCGAGGGGGCCGGCGGCCGGGCGGCGGAGCGGTCAGCCCACCGGAGTGAAGTCGCGCGCCCCGATGAACGTGGGCCGCGGACTCGGGGCCGAGAACGGCTCGACCGCGGTGTTCTCCACGCTGTTGAACACCAGGAAGACGTTCGATCGCGGGTAGGGCGTGATGTTGCCGTTGGACCCGTGCATGCAGTTGCAGTCGAACATGACCGCGCTCCCTGCGGCTCCGGCGAGCACGTCGATCCCGTAGGTGTCGGCCATCTTCGTGATGGTCTCCTGGTCCGGGGTGCCCGCGCCCTGCATCACCAGCGAGGACTTGTAGTTGTCCTCAGGAGTGGCGCCGCCGCACGAGACGTACGTCCGGTGCGTGCCGGGCATGATCATCAGCGGCCCGTTGAAGGAGTGGTTGTCGGTCAACGAGATCGAGATGCTGACGGTCCGCATCCGGGGCAGGCCGTCCTCGGCGTGCCAGGTCTCGAAGTCGGAGTGCCAGTAGAAGTCACCGCCGCCGAAGCCGGGTTTGAAGTTGATCCGGCTCTGGTGGATGTAGACGTCCGAGCCCAGGACCTGCCGGGCCCGGCCGACCACGCGCGGGTCGGCCGCCAGCCGGGCGATGATGTCGCTGGTCCGGTGCACCTCGAAGATCGAGCGCACCTCCTGCGAGGCGGGTTCGATGATGGTGCGCTCGTCGGCCCGGGTCTCGGGGTCGTTGCTGAGCCGGTGCAGCTCGGCACGCAGGTCCGTGACCTCCTCGGGAGTGACGAGATCGGGGATGGTCAGGTAGCCGCGCTCGTCGTAGGAGTCGAGCGCCGGCTGGTCCATCGGCCCGTCGGCCGCGGTGCCCCAGACGACCTGGTCCTGGCGGGGGAGCGTGGAGAAGCCCTCTTCGAGACGGGTGGGGTACACGTCCTCGACGTGTTCGATTGCAGCGGTCATGCAGTTACCTCCTCGGTCAGGAGCGGGTAGACGCCGTTCTCGTCGTGCACCTCGCGGCCGGTGACCGGCGGGTTGAAGGTGCAGATCAGGCGCAGGTCGGTCTTGGCGGTGACGGTGTGCTTGTCGTGCTTGTCGAGCAGGTAGCACATCCCGTCGCGGATCTCGTACGTCTCTCCGGTCTCGCGGTCGAGGAGCTCGCCCTCGCCGCCGACGCAGTAGACGCACTCGATGTGGTTGGCGTACCAGAACTCGTTCGTCGTCCCGGCGGGGATGTTGGTCTCGTGGAAGGAGAAGCCGACGCCCTCGCGGGCCAGCACGATCCGGCGGCTGCGCCAGGTGCCGTGCTCGGACTCGACGCGTACGTCTCGGTCCGTGTCGTCGAGGTCTTCCAGATAGGTGACGCGCATGTTCTCTCGTTTCAGCTGTCGGGGGAGGTCAGGTCAGGCCGGGACACCGTCGCCGAGGACGGACGCGGTGGCCTCCTCGACGATGGCGAGACCGCGGGCGAGCTCCTCAGAGGTGATGGTCAGCGGCGGCATCGTCTTGAGCACCTCGTCCTCCGGTCCGGAGGTCTCGACCAGCAGGCCCCGCTCGTACGCCGCCGTCGCGATCTTCCCGGCCGCGCTGATGTCCGGGAAGGCGATGCCGGTCAGCAGGCCGCGACCGCGGACGGTCGCACCCTCGTACCGCTCGGCGATCTTCGTCAGCCCCGCACGCAGCTCGGCGGCCTTCGCCTGGACGTCCTTCTGGAAGGATTCGTCCGCCCAGTACGTCTCCAACGCGGCCCTGCCGGTGACGAAGGCGAGGTTGTGACCGCGGAAGGTGCCGTTGTGCTCGCCGGGCTCGAACTGGTCCAGGTCGGGCCGGATCAGGGTCAGCGCCATCGGCAGGCCGAATCCGGAGATCGACTTCGACAGGCAGACGATGTCGGGGGAGAACCCGGCCTCCTCGAAGCTGAAGAAGGTGCCGGTACGCCCGCAGCCGGCCTGCACGTCGTCGACGATCAGGATGATGTCGTACTCGCGACACAGGTCCGAGAGCGCCTTGAGCCACTCCAGCCGGGCGGCGTTGAGGCCGCCCTCGCCCTGAACGGACTCCACGATGATCGCGGCCGGCTTGTCGACGCCGGATCCGCTGTCCTGGAGCACCCGCTCCAGCCACATGAAGTCGTCGACGGCACCGTTGAAGTAGTCGTCGTACGGGATCTTCGAGCTGTTGGTCAGCGGGATGCCTGCGCCCTTGCGCTTCATCGAGTTGCCGGTCACGGCCAGCGAGCCGAGCGTCATCCCGTGGAACGCGTTGGTGAAGGACAGCACGTGCTGGCGTCCGGTCACCTTGCGGGCCAGCTTGAGAGCCGCCTCGACGGAGTTGGTCCCGGTCGGACCGGGGAACATCACCTTGTAGTCGAGGTTGCGCGGTTCGAGGATCAGGTCCGAGAAGGCCTGCAGGAAGTCCCGCTTCGCGCTGGTGTGCATGTCCAGCGAGTGCAGGATGCGGCCCTCGCGCAGGTAGTCGAGCAACGGATCCAGCAGCGCGGGGTTGTTGTGCCCGTAGTTGAGCGCGCCGGCTCCGGCGAAGAAGTCCAGGTACTCGGTCCCGTCCTCACTGGTGACGGTCGCGCCCTGGGAGTGGGTCATCACAGCGGGCCAGCTGCGGCAGTAGCTGCGGACCTGCGACTCGAGGGAGTCGAAGATCGCGGTGTCGCCATCGGGCCGGGGAGTCTCGGCAGTGGCGGGTTCGGTGGTCGTAGTCATGGACATGACACCTCCGTGATCGGGTCGTGCGGGTGGAAACGGGCCGATGCGGAACAACAGCTCCGCGTCGTGCCCGTCGGGGAACATCGCGGCTTCGAAGAGCGGTGTGCGCTCGATCGGTGCGCCGCGTGCGTTCGCGAACGAGGTGAACAGCGCGATGGAGGCGCTGTTGTCCGCGGTGATGGTCGTCTCCAGGTGGCGTACGCCCTGGTCAGCCGAGAGACGGTCGACGAGCTCGTCGAGCATGCGGCGGGCCAGGCCCTGGCCGCGGTGCGCCTCGTCGACGGCGACCTGCCAGATCATCAGGGTCTCCGGCTCGTCCGGACGGAGATAACCGGTGACGAATCCTCCTGGATCGTCATCGACGGTCGCGATGAGCGACGTCTCTGCGAAGTCGCGCGCCCACAGCAGGTAGGCATACGAGGCGTTGACGTCGAGTACCCGAGATTTCGTAGCCATCCGCCACAGGTGCTGACCGTCCTCGAGGTCCGGTGAGCGGAAGTCGACTCGGGAAGCCGACTTCAGGCGGGGCACGCTGCCAGTCGAGTTGCGATGTGGCATCGCCCCAGGACGCTAACAGCCTTGCGGCAGGCATGCCCGGATCGCGTCCGCACTCCGATATGCGGGCGGACGAATGGCGCGTCGGTCAGGTCACGCAGACGTACGCCGCACCAGCTCGGGCGCGAAGACGACGCGCCGCGGGATGGTGGTGGTGCCGTCGAGCTGAGCGAGGAGGAGCCGGGCGGCCTCCTCGGCCATGTCGCCTATCGGGTTCTTGACCGTGGTGAGCGGGGGAGTGGTGCGCTCGGCGATGCCGAGATCGTCATAGCCGACGACCGCGATGTCGTCGGGGACACGGCGGCCCGCGCGGCCGAGGGTGCGAAGCGCACCCGCGGCCATCAGGTCGGAGGCGACCATGAGGCCGTCGATGTCGGGATGGCTGCCCAGCAGGATCTCGCAGGCGGCCTCGCCACCGTCCTCGGTGAAGTCACCCTCGACGACCGCGTCGGCTGCGAGACCGGCGGCGTCCAGAGCGGCCCGCCAGCCGGCGACGCGGTCGGCGCCCGCACTCATGTCGGCGGGGCCCGTGATGGTGCCGATCCGGCGGCAGCCGCGGTCGATGAGCACCTGGGTGACCTCGCGGGCGCCGGCGAAGTTGTCGGTGTCGGCGTAGGAGACCCGATGGGCGCCGGTCCACGGGCGGCCGACGAAGGCCGCCGGCAGACCGAGGTCGGCGACGTGGTCGGCGAGCAGGTCGCTGCGGTGCGAGGAGACGACGATGGCGCCGTCGATGTGTCCACCGCGCAGGTAGCGCAGCATCCGGTCCTCCTCCTCGCCCGGACGCGCGATCAGCAGGACCACCTGCAGGTCGCGGGACGAGAGGGCCCGGGTGACGATGCGCAGCGTACGGGCGAAGAACGGATCGGCGAAGACCCGCTCGTCGGCCTCGGGGATGACCATCGCGACCGAGTCGGTACGCCGGGTCACCAGCGAACGCGCCGCCGGGTTGGGGGTGTAGCCGAGTGTGCGGACCGCCTCGGCGACGGCCTCGGAGGCCTTCGCCGAGACGCGCGAGCCGCCGTTGATCGCGCGCGACGCGGTCGCCCGGCTGACACCTGCCAACCGGGCGACATCGTCGAGCGTTGCCGAACTCATGCGAGCAGCGACATCAGCGTGCCGGCACTCGGTTGTGGGCGGCGACATCGGCGAACCAGAGGCCGCTGTCCTTCGGCGTACGCACCTGGGTCTCGAAGTCCACGTGCACGATCCCGAACCGGTGCGCGTAGCCGTAGCTCCACTCGAAGTTGTCGAGCATCGACCAGGCGAAGTAGCCGCGTACGTCCGCACCCTGCTCCATCGCATCGAGGGTCGCGCGCAGGTGCGTGTCGATGTAGTCGAGTCGGGCGGTGTCGTGCACGGCGCCATCCTCCACCACATCATCGTAGTAAGCCCCGTTCTCGGTGATGTAGATGGGCGGGGCACCGTACTCACCGCTGAGCCGGGTCAGCAGCCGGGTCAGCCAGACCGGGTCGATCTCCCAGTCGCGCGCGGTCGTGGCGCGGCCGGTGCGCGGGGTGACGAACTCGGCGCCAGGGTAGGGGTTCCCCCGCGGCAGGTCGGAGTGCACGAGCCGGCTGCCCAGCACCTGGTCGGGGTCGATCTCGAACGGCTCCGCCGCGATGGCGTTGCCGAAGTAGAAGTTGACCCCGAGCACGTCGAGCGGCGCGGAGATGACCTCCAGGTCGCCCTCGAGCACCCAGTCCTGCCACGGACGGCCCTGGAAGGTCAGGCCCTCGGTGTCCGCGGCCAGGTCGTCGGCGTACTTGCCCCGGAACAGCGGGTCGAGGAAGACCCGGTTGTGCAGACCGTCGATCCGCCGGGTCATGTCGACGTCCTCGGGACGGTCGGCGTCGTAGGGGTCGACGACCGTCGGGTTGAGGGTGATGCCGAGGGACTTCCCGTTCTCCGGCGTCGCGCCGCGGGCGCGCAGTTCGTTGATCACGAGGCCGTGCCCGAGCATGAGGTGGTGAGCCGCGACGATGCCGGCCACACCCTCCTGGCGACCCGGCGCGTGCTGGCCACCGGAGTAGCCGAGGAACGCCGAGCACCACGGCTCGTTCAGCGTCGTCCAGTTGTCGACGCGGTCGGAGAGCGCGTCGTAGACGGTGGTGGAGTACTCCACGAACCGGTAGGCGGTGTCACGGCTGGTCCAGCCGCCCTGGTCCTCCAGCGCCTGCGGGAGGTCCCAGTGGTAGAGCGTGATCCACGGCGCGATCTCGGCCTCGAGCAGCTCGTCGACGAGACGGCTGTAGAAGTCGAGCCCTGCCTGGTTGACCTTCCCGCCATCGGGCCGGATCCGCGGCCACGCCGTCGAGAACCGGTACGACGCCAGGTTGAGGCGCTTCATCAGCGCGACGTCCTCGGGCACCCGGTGGTAGTGGTCGCAGGCCACCTCGCCGGTGTCGCCGTTGAGGATCGCCCCAGGAACCTTGGTGAAGGTGTCCCAGTTGCTGGGCGTACGTCCGTCCTCGTCGATGGCTCCCTCGATCTGGTAGGAAGCGGTCGCCGCGCCCCAGAGGAAGTCCTGGGGGAACGTACGTTCGGCGCGGGCTGGGTTTGTCGAGAGATTCATCCCTTGACGGCTCCTTGCATGATGCCGGACACCAGGTGGCGGCCGGTGGCGATGAACAACAGAAGTAGGGGCACGGTCGCGAGGATCGTTCCGGCCTGGACCAGGGCCATGTCGGCATGCCCCTGACCGGGGGCGACCTTCAGTGCGTCGAGCGCGGTCTGCAGGGTCTGGACGTCGGACCCCTGCAGCACGATCAGCGGCCACATGAAGTCGGTCCACACCTGCATGAAGGTGAACAGGCCGAGGATCGCCATCGCCGGTCTCGCTGCGGGGATGGCGACGGTCCAGAACGTACGGATCATGGACGCGCCGTCGACGCGGGCCGCGTCGATGAGCTCGTCGGGGATCGCGTCGACGAGGTACTGCCTCATGAAGAAGACACCGAACGCGGTCACCACCCACGGCAGGATCACGGCGGCGTGGGTGCCGGTGAGGCCGAGGTTGGAGAACTGCTTGAGCATCGGCACCAGGGCCAGCTGGGTCGGCACCGCCAGGGTGGCGACGACGAAGATCATCCCCGCGTTGGAACCGCGGAAGCGGAGCTTGGCGAAGGAGTAGCCGGCCAGGGTCGAGAAGAGCACGACCGAGGCCGCCGAGATCCCGGAGATGATGATCGAGTTGAGCAGCGCCGACCAGAAGTCGATCCGGTCGAAGACCCGGGCGGCGTTCTCGAAGAAGTGCCCTCCCGGGACCAGCGGCGGCGGCGACTGGATCGCCCGATGCCGGGTGACCGATCCGATCACGAACGACCAGTACAGCGGGAACGCCGAGCCCAGCAGAAAGGCCGTGAGCAGGCCGTAAACGAGGAATCCGGGACGTCTGCTCATCTGAGGTTCCTCCGTTGTACGGCCCGGGTGACCAGGAAGTTGACCAGGGCGATCCCCACGATGATCAGGAACAGCACCCAGGCGGCGGCGGCCGCACGTGGATAGGGGTTGGTCGTGGTCTGGGCGGTGTTGAAGACGTACATCGTCAAGGTCGTGTACTGGAAGTCGGAGCCGCCCTGGAACCGAAGGTTGGTGTCGAAGATCCGGGGCTCGGTGAAGATCTGCAGGCCACCGATGGTCGAGGTGACGATGACGAAGATCATCGTCGGCCGGATCGAGGGCAGCGTGACGTGGAAGAACTGCTTCACCTTGGAGGCGCCGTCGATCTCGGCCGCCTCGTAGAGGTCCCGCGGGATCGCCTGCATGGCGGCGAGGATGATCAGCGCGTTGTAGCCCGTCCAGCGCCAGTTGACCATGGTCGCGATCGCGGTCCAGCTCGCGAACCGGTCGGCGTGCCACGGCACCTTGTCGAAGCCGAAGCCGTCGAGCGTCTGGTTGATCAGGCCCGTGCCGTCGGCGAAGATCGCGCCGAAGATCATCGCGGACGCCGCAGGAGCGACCACGAAGGGCAGCAGGATGCTCATCCGCCACAGGGTGCGGCCCCGGAGCCGGGTGTCGAGCAGGGCGGCGAGGATCGTCGCCACCATGATCTGTGGCACCGAGGAGAGCAGGAAGATCCCAAGGGTGTTCCAGAAGGCCTTGCGGAAGACCGAGTCACCGAGGACGTGGGCGTAGTTGTCCCAGCCGACCCACGGGCCGACCTCGGACCCATAGGCGGGCCAGGAGAAGAAGGACAGGTAGCCGGTGTAGAGCATCGGGTAGAGCCCGATGAGGAGGAACACGAGGAAGAACGGCGCGACGTACAGGTAGGGCGAGAACTTGAAGTCCCACCGGGAGAGCCGGTTACGCCACGCCTGGCGGCGGGGTGCTGCCCCGGTCGAGGGCGCCGGGGTGGCGTTCTCGACCGGGGCAGAGGTGGTGGTCGGCATGGATCAGGACATTCCTTCGACGCCCTCGACGAAGGTCGCCCACGACTTCTCGGGGTCGGTGCCCTCGTCCACACGTCGGATCGCCTGCTGGAAGAGGCCCAGGATGTCGGAGTACTTGTCACCCTTGAACGGGACACCCGCCGGCACGGCCTCCGCGCGGCTGGCGAGGATCTGCGAGGTGGGGGCGTTGTTGAAGTAGGGGTCAGTGGCGTTCTCGTCGGCCAGGACCGTCTGCGCCTCCAGGTTGGCCGGGAAGTTGCCGGCCACCTTCGACGCGGCCACCTGGGACTCGGCGGTGGTCAGGTAGTTGGCGAACTCCTTGGCCTCGTCCTGGTGCTCCGACTGCGCCGGGACGGCGAGGTAAGAGCCACCCCAGTTGCCGCCGCCGCCCGGGAAGGCGTCGACGATGTCCCAGCCCTTCACCTCAGGAGCGGAGTCCTTGATGTTGGCGAACATCCATCCGGGGCAGGGGATGGTGGCGAAGCCGTCGTTGGTGAAGTTGGCCGTCCAGTCCTCGCCCCACTGCTCGACCTTCGTCGACTGGGTGGGGGCGTACTGCGCGACCGTGTCGTAGACCTCCCGGAGCTCCGGGTTGTCGACGTCGATCTTCTGGTCCTTGGTCTGGAAGGGGTACTCGACCTGGTTGAGCATCGCCTGGGCGATCGCGCCGCTGGAGTCGTACCAGGCCGTCTTCGGCATCTTCTTCTTGAACTGCTCGCCGGTGGCGAAGTAGGTGTCCCAGTCCTTGAAGAGCTCCTTCACGGCCTCGCGGTCGCTCGGGAGGCCGGCCTTCTCGAAGAGGTCTGCGCGGTAGCAGAACGCCTCGGGACCGGCGTCGGTCGGGTAGCCGATCTGCTTGCCGTCGGCGGTCTGGCCCTCGAGGTACTTCGACTCCATCCAGCGGCTGTCGAGCTCCTTGTCGGTGAGATCGACGAACTGCTCGGAGGCGCCTTCGGCGACGAGCGCGGGCATCATGTCGCCCTCGATGCCGACGATGTCGGTGAGACCTTCGCCGGACTGCAGGCCGGTGGTGAGGCTCTGCTTCCAGGTGTCCCACTCGGCAACGACGGTCTGCTTGACCTTGAAGGGGCGGTCAGGGTCGGCGTTCCACTGCTCGATGAGGTCGCCGTAGCCGAACTCGCTGAAGGTCGTGATGGTCAGGGTGTCGTCCTTGCCGAGCTTGGCCTGCTCGCCGGTGTCGTCGCTGCCGCCGCAGGCCCCGACGAGGCCAGCGACGAGAGTGGCGACCGCGCCAGCGGCTAGACCGCGGCGCCAGGACTTGGAGATCTTGGACACGGGGTGCTCCTGCACGTCTGTGTGGGGAGTGAGAGCGCTTCCACTCTCGGGACTACGGAGAGTGTGAGTGTGCTCACATGGCTGTGTCAAGAGGCCCGGAGGTAACGATTTCGTGTGGTGTGGGAGCGCTTCCACCAAACTGGGGAAACGGAGCGTCGGTCAGGCCGAGATGACGGTGAGCAGGCGAGCCGTCTCGGCGGCCATCGCGTCGCGGCCGGCACCGAGGTAGCGGCGCTGGTCGACCAGGGTCGGGTCGGCTTCGAGGGTCTCGCGGACCGCGGCGGTGAAGGCCTTGTTGAGCTGGGTGGCGACGTTGATCTTCGTCATCCCCGCCGCGATGGCGGCTCGGAGGCCTTCATCGCTCACGCCGGAAGAGCCGTGCAGGACCAGAGGGACGTCGACGACGCGGCGGATCTCCGCGATCAGCGCCTCGTCCAGGGCCGCGTCCCGGGTGGTCATCTTGTGGCTCGAGCCGACCGCGACCGCGAGGGCGTCGACGCCGGTGCTGGCGACGAATGCGGCCGCCTCGGCCGGGTCGGTGCGTACGCCGGGCGCGTGGACGCCATCATCTCGACAAGCTCGATACATCGCCTTGCCGCCGACCTCGCCGAGCTCGGCCTCGACGTGGGCGCCACGGTCGTGGCAGCGGCGGGCGACGGCGGCGGTGCGGGCGAGGTTGTCCTCGTAGGGGAGCTGGGAGGCGTCGTACATCACCGAGGAGAAGCCGAGGTCGACCGCGATCCCGACCAGACGCTCGTCGGTCGCGTGGTCCAGATGGAGCGAGATCGGCATCGTCGATCCGGACGCGACCGCGATCGCGGCCTGGGCCAGCGGCGCCAGGCCGCCGTGGTAGCGCACCGCGTTCTCGCTGATCTGCACGATCACCGGCCGGTTCGCGCTCTCGGCTCCGGTGGCGATCGCCTCGACGGTCTCCAGGTTGATCGCGTTGAAGGCGGCGACGCCGTGGCGCTTCTCATAGGCCGAGCTGATCAGCGAGGCGGTGGTCGTGAGGGTCATGGTCGAAGTCTCGCAGCCGGCCGACGACGAGAACGGCCGCCGACCCAGGAGGGTCGGCGGCCGTCACAGAAGTCGGTCAGGACTTGTTGGCCTTGCGGGCGCGCGAGGCGATCTTGCCCCGGTCGTTCTGGTCGAGGACGACCTTGCGGATGCGGACCATGTCGGGGGTGACCTCGACGCACTCGTCCTCGCGGCAGAACTCCAGGCACTGCTCGAGCGAGAGCTTCTTCGGCGGGATGAGCTTCTCGAAGTTGTCGGAGGTGGCGGAGCGGACGTTGGTCTGCTGCTTCTCCTTGGTGATGTTGACGTCCATGTCGTCGGCGCGGGAGTTCTCGCCGACGATCATGCCCTCGTAGACCTCGGTGGCCGGCTCGACGAACATGACGCCGCGCTCCTGCAGCGAGGTCATCGCGTAGGCCGTGGCTGCACCAGAGCGGTCGGCGACGAGCGAGCCGTTGTTGCGCGAGCGGATCTCACCGGCCCAGCGGTCGTAGCCCTCGGAGATGTGGTGGGCGATGCCGGTGCCGCGGGTCTCGGTGAGGAACTCGGTGCGGAAGCCGATCAGGCCACGCGCCGGCACGATGAACTCCATGCGCACCCAGCCGGTGCCGTGGTTGGTCATGCCCTCCATGCGGCCCTTGCGGTTGGCGAGCAGCTCGGTGATGGAGCCGAGGTGCTCCTCCGGAGCGTCGATGGTCAGGCGCTCGTACGGCTCGTGGATCTTGCCGTCGACCTCCTTGGTGACCACCTGCGGCTTGCCGACGGTCAGCTCATAGCCCTCGCGGCGCATCTGCTCGACCAGGATCGCCAGCGCCAGCTCACCGCGGCCCTGGACCTCCCAGGCGTCGGGACGCTCGGTGTTGAGGATCTTCAGCGACACGTTGCCGATGAGCTCCTGGTCAAGGCGGTCCTTGACCAGACGCGCGGTGACCTTCGAACCCTTCACCTTGCCGACCAGCGGCGAGGTGTTGGTGCCGATCGTCATCGAGATGGCGGGCTCGTCGACGTGGATGAGCGGCAGCGCGACCGGGTTCTCCGGGTCGGCGAGCGTCTCACCGATGGTGATCTCCGGGATGCCGGCGATGGCGACGATGTCACCGGGGCCGGCGATCTCGCCCGGCTTGCGCTCGAGGCCCTCGGTGATGAGCAGCTCGGTGATGCGTACGTTCTTGACCTCGCCGTCGCGTCGCATCCAGGCGACGTTCTGGCCCTTCTTCAGGGTGCCCTGGTGGATGCGGACCAGCGCGAGGCGGCCGAGGAACGGGCTCGCGTCGAGGTTGGTGACGTGGGCCTGGAGAGGCGCACCCTCGACGTAGGTCGGAGCCGGGATGGTGTCCATGATCGTCTGGAACAGCGGCTCGAGATCCTTGGAGTCGGGCAGCTCGCCGTTGCCGGGCTGCTCGAGCGACGCGACGCCGGCCTTGCCCGAGGCGTAGATCACCGGGAAGTCGAGCGCGTCCTGGCTGTGGGAGTCGTCGAGCAGGTCCATGAAGAGCTCGTACGTCTCGTCGACGACCTCCTCGATGCGCGCGTCGGGGCGGTCGACCTTGTTGACCACCAGCACGACCGGCATGTCGGCGTTGAGCGCCTTGCGCAGCACGAACCGGGTCTGGGGGAGCGGGCCCTCGGAGGCGTCCACCAGCAGCACGATCCCGTCGACCATCGACAGGCCGCGCTCGACCTCACCACCGAAGTCGGCGTGGCCGGGGGTGTCGATGATGTTGATCGTCATCCCCTCGGGAGCGCTCGGCCCGGAGTAGTGGATGGCGGTGTTCTTCGCGAGGATGGTGATGCCCTTCTCGCGCTCGAGCTCACCGGAGTCCATGACTCGGTCGGCGACCGATTCGGCCTCGTGCTCGGTGAAGGTGCCTGCCTGACGCAGCATGGCGTCGACCAGCGTGGTCTTGCCGTGGTCGACGTGCGCAACGATGGCGACGTTGCGGAGATTGGCCTTGAGGATCTCGGACATGTGCGAAGCGGCTCGATTTCTGGGGCGGGACGGGACGTCTGATCTTATCCGCCGCGACCTCCTTGACCCGCATCCGGAGATGACGGTTGGCTGAGGCCCATGACTTCTCGGAAACACGTCTGCCAGATCGTGCCCCCGTATCTCATGCAGCGGCTCAACGCCGGCCGCCTCGACCAGGACAACGCATTTCGTGCCGCTCGGGCGGAGCACCTGACCAGGGTTCTCGCCCAGCGCCCGGCCCCTGAAGCGGGCGAGACCACCGCCGAGGCGGGGGACTGGACGGTCTACACCGCGAACAACGGCACCGACCTGCCCGGAGAGAAGGTCCGCGCCGCGGGTGACCCGGAGTCGGGCGACGAGAGCGTCGACGAGGCCGCGACCGGCATCACCGCCTCGCTGGCGCTCTTCGAGGAGGTCTACGGCCGCGACTCCTACGACGGCCGGGGCATCGAGGTCGTGATGACCGTCCACTACGACCGCGACTACGCCAACGCCTTCTGGGACGGCACCCAGCTGGTCTTCGGCGACGGCGACGGCGAGATCTTCCAGCGGTTCACCAAGGCCGTCGACGTGATCGGTCACGAGCTCTCCCACGCGGTCACCGAGCACACCGCCGGGCTCGTCTACCAGGGCCAGCCCGGCGCGCTCAACGAGTCGATGTCGGACGTGTTCGGCTCCTGCCTCAAGCAGCGTCTTCTCGGCCAGAGCGCCGACGAGGCCGACTGGATCATCGGCGAGGGCCTCTTCACCGAGTCGGTACAGGGCGTCGGGCTGCGGAACATGCTCGAGCCCGGGACCGCCTACGACGACCCGAATCTGGGCAAGGACCCGCAGCCGGCCCACATGGACGACATCTACGACGGCACCGACGACAACGGCGGCGTCCACATCAACTCCGGCATCCCCAACCGCGCCTTCGCCCTCGCCGCCAAGGCGATCGGCGGCAGCTCGTGGGACGGCGCCGGCAAGATCTGGTACGCGGCGCTGACCAGCGGCGCCGTCACCACCGACACCGACTTCGCCGGGTTCGCCGCGGCCACCATCGCCGAGGCCGGTGACCAGGCCGAGGCGGTCACCACCGCTTGGTCCGAGGTCGGGGTCGCCCCGGCGTCCGGGATGCCCGCGCCCGACGGCGAGGTGCCGACCGTGGTGAGGGTACGCCGCAGCGGCGGCTTCCTGGGACGTACCAAGGAGGGGGTCGCGGAGCTCTCGCCGTCGGCCGCCCACGCGGCCGCCCTGCGCGACCTGGTCGGAGGCGACGTCACTCCTTCGAAGCCGAAGGGTGCCGACCGCTACATCTACGAGTTCGAGGTCGACGGCCGGACCGTCGTCGTGCACGAGGGCGACATGAGCCCCGAGCTGCGCGCTGTCGCCAACGAGCTGCTCGAGAGCTGACCGGCTTTAGACGGCTGGCCTCAGGGGAGGGCGCGGTCGAGCGCGGCCTCGACGTGCACGGTGATGGCGTCGAGGATCGGTACGTCGACGTCGCTGGGCCGCACCAGGAGGCTGAGCTCGGAGGCGCCGAGGATCACACCGTCGGAGCCCGCGTCCCACAGCTCGTGGACGACCTCGAGGACCCGCTTGCGCGAGCCCGAGACGACGTTCCGGTGGACGAGCTCCTCGTAGATGATCGAGTCGAGCATCTCCACGTGGAGGGTGTCGGGCAGGTTCACGTCGACGCCGTGGTCGGAGATGCGCTGGGCGAAGAAGTCGTTCTCCACGGTGTAGCGCGAGGCGAGGAACCCGGCCTTGGTGATGCCGAGCTCCTTGGCCTTCGAGGCGAGCTCGTCGGCCAGGTGCAGCACGGGTACGTCGACCGCGGCCGCGACCTCGTCGTAGACCTTGTGGAAGGTGGTGGTGCACAGCAGGATGAAGTCGGCCCCGCCGGCCACCACGCTGCGCGCCGCGGCGATCAGGATCTCGGCGACCTGGTCCCAGGACTCCTTCTCCTGCAGTGCCGTCAGCTCGGCCAGGTCGACGGAGGCCAGCACGATCTTGGCGGAGTGGAGACCGCCCAGCCGCTCCTGGACACCCTTGTTGAGTCCCTCGTAGTACGCGGCGGTGCTTTCCCAGCTCATGCCGCCGATGAGTCCGATCGTCTGCACGTCATCGAGTGTGACACCGTCGGCTGTCGCGTACTGAATCCTCGGCGTCGCTCTGACCTGGACTAGACCAGGTCAGAGGCCGGATCGCGGCGGTCAGCCCTCGCGGTGCACCTTGTGCGGGGCGGCCTGGGCGCGCGGCTTGATGACCAGCTCGTCGATGTTGACGTGAGCCGGACGGGTCGCCATCCAGACGATGGCGTCGGCGATGTCCTCGGCCACGAGCGGGTCAGCGACGCCCTGGTAGACGGCGTCGGCCGCCGCCTGGTCGCCCCCGAGACGTACGAGCGAGAACTCCTCGGTCTGGACCATGCCCGGGGCGATCTCCATGATCCGCACCGGCTTGTCGACGATCTCCAGGCGCAGCGCCTCGGTGACCGCGCGGGTGCCGAACTTGGCCGCGTTGTAGCCCGCGCCGCCCTCGTAGGCGCGCCGGCCGGCGATCGAGCCGACATTGACGACCGCGCCCGCCCCCGAGGCGACCAGGGCGGGGAGCAGCGCCTTGGTCACGCGGGTCAGGCCGATCACGTTGACCTCGAACATCGCCTGCCACTTGGTCAGGTCGGCCTCGGCGACCTTGTCCACGCCGAAGGCGCCGCCGGCGTTGTTGACCAGCAGGTCGAGACGGTCGCCGACCGCCTCGACGAGCGCGGCGACGGAGTCGTCGGAGGTGACGTCGGTCGCGATCGCGGTGCCACCGATCTCCTCGGCCAGGGCCTCGATCCGATCGGCCCGGCGAGCGGCGAGGAAGACGTGGTAGCCCTCCTTGGCGAGCTGGCGGGCGGTGGCGGCGCCGATCCCGCTCGAGGCGCCGGTGACGACAGCATTCTTGGACGACATGGCCCCATTCTCTCGTCGCTCGCTCGACTTTGCCCACCGGGTCCCACGATCGAAGACGGTTCAAACCGGTTCATGCGGCCGGGAATGATGAGCGGGATCCGAGTGTTGAGAGACGGGACCACAGGCGTATACACAAAGGGGCAGGAATGATCCACCGCGTAGCGATGGTCAGTCTGCACACCTCTCCACTCGACCAGCCCGGCACCGGCGACGCCGGCGGCATGAACGTCTACGTGCTCGAGCTCTCCCGGCGGCTGGCCACCCAGGGCATCGCGGTCGACATCTTCACGCGCGCGACCTCGTCGCGCCTGCCGCAGGTCGTGGAGGCGTACGACGGGGTTGCTGTCCATCACGTCCACGCTGGTCCGTTCGAGGGACTGGCGAAGGGTGACCTTCCCGGGCAGCTGTGCACGTTCGCGCGTGAGGTGCTCCGCGCGGAGGCGTCCAACCCGCCGGGCTACTTCGACGCCGTGCACTCCCACTACTGGCTCTCGGGCCAGGTCGGGGCGCTCTCCCGCGACCGTTGGGGCGTGCCGCTGGTCCACTCGATGCACACGATGGCCAAGGTCAAGAACGAGGCGCTCGCCGAGGGCGACTGTCCCGAGCCCGAAGCCCGGGTGATCGGGGAGGAGCAGGTCGTCGATGCCGCCGACATGCTGATCGCCAACACCGACCTCGAGGCCAAGCAGCTGATCAACATGTACGACGCGGAGCCGGGTCGCGTCGCCGTCGTGCATCCCGGGGTCGACCTGCGGGTCTTCCGTCCGCGCGGGCGAGCCGCGGCGCGTGCCGCGCTCGGGCTCCCGGCCCGGGCTCACGTGCTCCTCTTCGCCGGTCGCATCCAGCCGCTCAAGGCTCCCGACGTACTCCTGCGGGCGGCCGCGGTCATGCTCGCGCGTGACCCGTCGCTGCGCCGCAACCTCGTCGTCCCGATCGTCGGCGGTCCCTCCGGCTCCGGTCTGGAGCACCCGACCGTGCTGGTCGATCTCGCCGCTGAGCTGGGGATATCCGATGTCGTCCGGTTCGTCCCGCCGGTGCGCCAAGACCAGCTCGCGCTCTGGTACTCCGCCGCCTCCGTCGTCGCCGTTCCCTCCTACAACGAGTCGTTCGGCCTGGTCGCCGTCGAGGCCCAGGCCTGCGGAACACCCGTCGTCGCCGCCGCGGTCGGCGGTCTGACCACCGCCGTGCATCATGGACGCAGCGGTCTCCTGGTCGATGGGCACGACCCGGCGCAGTGGGCCGACGCGCTCACCAACGCCATCGCCTCCCACTCGCGCTGGTCAGCTCTGGCCGACGGCGCCCGCGAACACGCCCAGGACTTCTCCTGGGATCTCACCGCACGCAATACGCTCGAGGTCTACGAAGAGGCCAAGATGCTGATGCGTGAGGAGCTGACGGCGTGACTGATTCGCGAACCGACCACGAAGAGGTCGTACGCGGCTGGCTGAAGTCCAACGACCTGACCTGGGACGAGACGTCCCAGCCGGGCGGCGAGGTGGTCTTCTCGTTCTCGCTCCCGGGCGAGCGCAAGCTGCAGACGCCGGTCCGGCTCGACCTGGGGCAGCACGCCCTCGGCGTCCATGCCTTTGTCTGCCGCCGTCCCGACGAGAACCACGAGACCGTCTACCGCTGGCTGCTCGAGCGCAACCTGCGGCTCTACGGGGTCTCGTTCGGGCTGGACCGGCTCGGCGACATCTACCTCGACGGCCGGCTGCCGCTGGCGATGGTCGACCCCGACGAGCTCGACCGGCTGCTCGGCTCGGTCCTGACGTACGCGGACGAGTCCTTCAACACCATCCTCGAGCTCGGCTTCGCCTCCTCGATCCGCAAGGAGTGGGAGTGGCGCAAGCTGCGCGGTGAGTCGACCGCCAACCTCGAAGCCTTCCGGGGCTGGCTCGAGCGGGACGAAGACCCGAAGGACTAGCGCGGCTGGCGCCGGGTGATCAGCACACCCGCGATGCACATCGCGCCACCGATGAAGGCGAGCGCGGGCGGCACCTCGTCGAGCACCAGCCACGCCATCAGCGCGGTGATGAACGGCACCAGGAACGTCGACTGCGCGAACTTGCCGGCATCGGAGTGGGACAGGGCGTAAGCCCAGGTCACGAAGGCCAGGGCGCTCGGGAAGAGGCCGAGGTAGACGATCCAGCCGATGTTACCGACGCTGATGTCGGGGAGCGTGGTGGCCAGCTCGAACGACCAGGGCAGGCAGATGACGAGGCCGGCGATGGCGTACCAGAACGTCAGCAGCAGCGCGCTCATCGTCGGCAGCAGCTTCTTCTGGGTCAGGACGCCGACCGCGAAGGTGAGCGCCGCGACGACCGAGAGAGCGACGCCGATCCAGTCGCCGGTGTCACCGTTGGCCGAGGCGCGGCCGATGACGACGACCCCTGCGAAGCCGACACCGGTGCCGATCAGGATCCACCGGTGGATCGTCTCCTTGAGCACGAGGCCCGCCAGCAGCGCCACCACGATGGGGCCGACCTGCACGATCAGCGCCGCCGTCGCCGCGTCGATCCGACGCTCGGACTCGTTGAGCGCCAGGTTGTAGACGCCCAGCCACGACGCACCGCCCAGCGCGATCAGCGGCCACTCCTTCCGGGTCGGCAGCCGGAACCCGCCCTTCAGCGCGAGGTAGGCGCCGAGCGCCGCGACCATCACCACGAGTCGGCCCAGCGACAGGCTTCCCGGAGGCACGGTGTCGCCCAGATGACGGATCCCCACGAACGCCGATGCCCACAGGACCAGCGTGATTCCACAAGCGATCAGTGGCTTCCAGATCGGCGTGGTCTCGGCGGGTGCGGGGCTAATCGTCGTCGTCACGATAAAAGAGTAAAGATCCGCGTCCCGGAGCGCGAGCGGATATCAGCCATCGATGTTCGACATCCCGCCAACTAGCCCCTGCCGAGTCTGTAGTTGTGGGCGACGAAGCTCTACTTTCGTCGCGCACAACTACAGACTCGGCCGCCAAAAGTGCGGATTCGGCTGGGGGTCAGCCGCGGAAGGTGCGGCGGTACGCGGTGGGGGTGATGCCGAGGGCGGCGTGGAAGTGGAGGCGGAGGGACTGGGCGGTGTTGAGGCCGCAGCGGGCGGCGACCTGCTCCATCGAGAGGTCGGTCGTCTCCAGGAGGGTGCGGGCGAGCTCGATGCGCTGGCGCTGCAGCCAGCGGCCGGGGGAGTCGCCGGTCTCGTCGCGGAATCGCCTGGTGAAGGTGCGTACCGACATCGAGACCTGGGTCGCCATCGCCTCCAGAGTGAGGGGCTGGTCGAGGTGGGCGAGGGCCCAGGCGGTCGCGGCGGAGATGCCGGTGTCGCCGGGGGCGGGTGCGTGGTGCCGGATGAACTGCGCCTGCCCGCCGTCGCGGTGGGGAGGTACGACCGTCACGCGGGCGACGCGGTTGGCGACCGCGGCGCCGTGGTCGCTGCGTACGACATGCAGGCAGAGGTCCAGGCCGGAGGCCACGCCGGCGGAGGTGAGGATGTCGCCGTCGTCGACGAAGAGTACGTCAGGGTCCAGCTTGACCTGCGGAAACAGGGCGCGGAAGTCGTCGGTGTATGACCAGTGGGTGGTCGCTGGACGACCATCGAGGAGACCGGCGGCGGCGAGCGCGAAGGCGCCGGTGCAGATCGACATGACCCGGGTGCCGGGGCGGATCAGGTCGAGCGCCTCCTTCAACGGCGCCGACAGCACTCCGTCCGAGACCGTCGGGTAGTCGAGGCCGAACTTCGGGATCACCACGGTGTCCGCTTCGGCGAGCGCCTCGGGTCCGTGCGGCGCGAGGAGGACGACGTCCGAGTCGGACTGCACCGGTCCGGGGCCGCCGGTGGTGCAGGTGACGACCTCGTAGAGCAGGCGGTCCTCGCTGTCGCGGGCCCTGCCGAAGATCCGGTGCGGGATGCCGATCTCGAACGGGATGAACCCGTCCTGGATCAGCACCGCAACTCGATGCGGAGAAGCCACCCAAACATCACTCATGGCTGGATCTTACCGATAGATGTCAATCAGGCCACTGTCTGGAGCGGTCCGAACGCGGAAGGATCATCCCCATGACCCAGACGACGACCCCGCCGCCTGCCGGCAGCGCAGCCGCGCGCCGCCCCCGCATCCACCCGGCCTGGTGGGTGGCCGCCATCGCCTTCGTGACCATCGTCGGCGCCGCCGCTTTCACCGCGGCGCCGGGCCTTCTGGTCGGCCCGCTGCACGAGGAGTTCGGCTGGTCGCGCGGCACGATCGGCGTCGGGATCACGCTGCAGCTCGCGCTCTACGGCCTGACCGCGCCGTTCGCCGCCGCCCTGATGGACCGCTTCGGGATCCGTCCGGTGGTCGCCGTCGCGCTCACCATGATCACCCTCGGCTCCCTCGGCACCGTCTGGATGAGCCAGTCGTGGCAGTTCGTCCTCGGCTGGGGAGTCCTCGTCGGCGGAGGCAGCGGCTGCATGGCGCTCGCCTTCGGCGCGACGATCACCACCCGCTGGTTCGACAAGCGGCAGGGCCTGGTCAGCGGTCTGCTGACCGCCGGCGGTGCCTCGGGACAGCTGATCTTCCTGCCGGTGCTCGCGGTGCTGATCGGGGAGCTCGGCTGGCGGGCCGCCTCGGTCACGATCGCCCTGGTCGCCGCCGCGGTGATCCCGTTCGTGTTGCTGCTGCTCCGCGATTACCCGGCGGACATCGGCCTGGCGCCCTACGGTGCCTCGAAGATCGTGCCGCGCCCCGCGCCCGCGACCGGCGCCGCGCTGCGGACCGTGCGCGTGCTCGGGATGGCGATGCGTACGAAGGCCTTCTGGCTCCTCGCCGGCGCCTTCGCGATCTGCGGGATCACCACGAACGGGCTGATCAGGACCCACTTCGTGCCCGCCGCGCACGACCACGGGATGGCCACGGTCGCGGCCGCCTCGCTGCTTGCCGTGATCGGCATCTTCGACGTCGCCGGGACGATCTTCTCCGGCTGGCTCACCGACCGCTTCAACCCGGTCGTGCTGCTCGGTGTCTACTACTCGCTGCGCGGGATCTCGCTGATCTTCCTGCCGATGCTGCTCTCGTCCGAGGTGCACCTGCCGATGGTGTTCTTCATCGTCTTCTACGGCCTCGACTGGGTCGCCACCGTGCCGCCCACGCTCGCGCTGTGCCGCGAGATCTGGCCCGAGGATGCCCCGATCGTCTTCGGCTGGGTCCTCGCCTCCCACCAGGTCGGGGCCGGCCTGGTCGCCTGGGTCGGCGGCGTCGTACGCGACGTCACCGGCTCCTACGACCTGGTCTGGTACGCAGCCGGCGCGCTGTGCGCCGCCGCCGCGTTGATGTCGCTGGTGATGCCGCGCGGCACGTTGGATGCTCACCGAGGTGACTCGGTCGAGGCTCACTGACTTCGCGGAGTTCCACGAAGGAAGCGACCGCTCACCGAGTTACCCTTCGACAGGCTCAGGACATCGCCTCGGTGAGCGGTCGCGCATGCCGCACCTCAGAGGTCGAGCTTGTAACCCAGACCGCGGACGGTGACCAGGAACTTCGGCTCGGACGGGTCCGGCTCGAGCTTGGCGCGCAGGCGCTTGACGTGGACGTCGAGGGTCTTGGTGTCGCCGACGTAGTCGGAGCCCCAGACGCGGTCGATGAGCTGGCCTCGGGTGAGGACGCGTCCGGGGTTGCGCAGGAACATCTCCAGGAGCTCGAACTCCTTGAGCGGCAGGCGCTGCTCGTTGCCGTCCACGGTCACGACGTGGCGCTCCACGTCCATCCGGACGGGCCCGGCCTCGAGCGTCGCCGGGGCTGCGTCGGGCTCGGTGCCTCGCCGGAGGACGGCGCGGATCCGGGCGACGAGCTCGCGGGGGGAGTAGGGCTTGGTGACGTAGTCGTCGGCGCCGAGCTCGAGGCCGACGACCTTGTCGACCTCGTCGTCCTTGGCGGTCACCATGATGACCGGGACCGACGAGGTGGCCCGGATCTGCCGGCACACCTCGGTGCCGGAGAGACCGGGAAGCATCAGATCGAGCAGCACGATGTCTGCGCCGTTGCGGTCGAACTCCTTCAGAGCGTCGGTGCCGTCCTCGGCGACGGCGACCTCGAAGCCCTCCTTGCGGAGCATGTAGGACAGTGCCTCGCTGTAGCTGGCTTCATCTTCGACGACGAGTACCCGGGTCACGGGCGTTCCTCCTTGCTTGTGCCGGACTGCCCGGCAGTTGGTAGGTGCTGGGGCAGGGTGAGGGTGAAGGTGGAACCCTGACCCTCCTGCGACCAGACCTTGACCTCGCCACCATGCGTAGCGGCGACGTGCTTGACGATCGACAGGCCGAGCCCGGTGCCGCCGGTGGAGCGGTGGCGGGCCGGGTCGACGCGGTAGAAGCGCTCGAAGATCCGGTCGATCTCCGTGGACGGGATCCCGATGCCCTGGTCGACGACGGAGATCTCGACGGAGCCGTCGGTCGCGCGGGTCGAGACGGTCACGGTCGAGCCGGGGTCGGAGTAGGCGACCGCGTTGGAGACCAGGTTGGTGACCGCGGTCGAGACCTGTTCGTCGTTGCCGAAGACGTGCAGCCCGGCGGTGCCGGCGCTGACCACGTTGATGCCCTTGGCGTCGGCGTCGACCGTCGAGGCGTCGACGGCGGCCGCGATGACCTTGTCGACATCGACTGCGATCGGTGCTTCCAGGGGCTCGTCGCCCTGGAGCCGGGAGAGCTCGATGATCTGCTGGACGAGCGCGGTCAGGCGCTCGGACTCGGTGATCATCCGGTTGGAGAAGCGGCGTACGGCCTCGGGGTCGTCGGAGGCCTCGGTGACCGCGTCGGCGAGGACTCTTATCGCGCCGACCGGCGTCTTGAGCTCGTGGCTGACGTTGGCGACGAAGTCGCGGCGTACGGCCTCCACGCGGCGCTCGCGGGTGCGGTCCTCGACCAGGGCGAGGGCCAGGCGCGTGCCGAGGGGAGCGACGCGGGCGGTGACGTGCCGGGTCGCGCCGTTGGCGCGCGAGATCACCAGCTCGGTCTCTCGGATCTGACCGTCACGGCGCACACCGTGGACGAGCTCGGAGAGCTCGGGCGAGACCAGCGAGGTGCCGCGCACCAGGCCCAGGGCGTACGCCGGGGCGCTGGCCTTGAGCACCGTGTCGTGCTCGTCGACGACGACTGCGCTGCTGCGCAGGACCGAGAGGACCGCGGCCACTTCGGAGGGAACCTTCGGGGGCTCGACCTCGGGGATCCGGTTGCGGGAACGCTCGCTCATCGCCCACGCAAGCACCGCCGCTCCGGCGACGACAGCGCCGAGGAGCGCAGCAAGAAAGGCCTGCGTCGTCGAGTCCACACGATCAGGGTAAGCCCATCAAACACCCTTTCTTCACCACTGGACGTCTCCGCGCCGAACGTTCACCGTCGGTTCACTCGGGATGAAGATCAGTACATGTCGTGTGTCTAGGATCGGCTCATGCGCGCTGCTTTCCATGAGGACCTCGATGCCATCTTCACCGATCTCACCAATGTCTGTGAGCTGGTGTCGGTGGCCGTACGCGACGCCACCATCGCTCTCCTCGAGGCCCGCAACGACCTCGCCGAGCAGGTGATCGACAAGGATGTCGAGATCGACGACGCCCGCGAGCGCATCGAGGAGAACGCCCTCGAGCTGCTCGGTCTCCAGTCACCGGTCGCCGGCGACCTCCGCGTCGTCGTCGCCGCGCTGCGGATGATCTCCGACCTCGAGCGGATGGGCGATCTCTCCGTCCACGTCGCCAAGATCGCCAGGCTGCGTACGCCGAACAAGGCCGTCCCCGAGCTGGCCCAGCCGACCATCGCCAAGATGGCCGAGATCGCCCAGCAGATGGTCGAGCGCACGTGCGAGATCCTCCGCACCCGCGACATCTCGGCCGCCCAGGACCTCGTCGCCGACGACGACGAGATGGACCAGCTGCGACGCAAGTCCTTCGCCGAGCTGCTGGGCCAGGACTGGACCCACGGTGTCGAGCCCGCCGTCGACGTGGCCCTCCTGGGTCGCTACTACGAGCGCATCGCCGACCACGCCGTCACGGTCGCCAACCGGGTCGTCTTCGTCGTGACCGGCGAGACCCCCGCCGACTCCTGACCCGCCGAGCCGGCTCCTTCTGACCGAAAAACCCGCCGAGTCGGCTCGTCAAGACGAGCTACCACCACACCCAGCCGTGGCCGCCCGAGCGCTCCTCATCGGATCGCATTCGCG
>NZ_JBEZZS010000035.1:0-54023 GCF_040639295.1 Nocardioides sp. NPDC023903
TGGGCGGCGGCGTCCACGGCACCGAGGATCTCCCGCGCCCGTTCCAGGTACGCAGATCGCTCCGGCCCACGGCCATGTGACGGTGACGCTTGCGGCCCGCCCGGTCAGTTGACCGTGGTGAAGTCACCCCCGCTGGCCCAGTAGGCGACCTCGTCGCCGCTGTAGGCGGCGGTGACGGCGTACTCGCCCGCGGGGAGCTTGACGAAGGTGACGCCGGCCTTCCCACCGCTGAGCGTCTTGGTGACCGTACGTCCGCCGTTGGTCGTGATCTTGACCGTCCCAGTCGGCTGGTAGCCCGGCGCGATGACCTCGACGGCCACCTTCGCCTCCCGTGAGCCGCCGGTCGCAGTGACCTTGACGCTCGGCTTGACGCGGACCCGGCCGCTGGGGCCGTACGTCTTGGTCAGCGTCCCGCTGCTGGACCGGGCGACCACGGTGACGCTGAGGCGGCGACCGACGTCGGCCTCGGTCGGACGGTACTTCTCGGTCGTCGCTCCGGAGATCGGCGTGCCTTCGCGCGTCCACTGGTAGGAGAGGTCGACCGCCTCGCTGAAGCCGCCCGGGTCGACCTGCATCAGGCCGCCGAGACGAGTCCCGCCCTTCACGAAGCCGGCCTCGGTCTGCGACAGCTCGCCACCGCTCGGCGGCTCCGCCGGCTGCTGCGGAGCCTTGCCACCGCCGACGAGCGTGCCTGCGAAGGCGTACGAGTTCTTCGGTCGGTAGCCCTCCTGGACACCGACGACGACCGCGCCGATCCTCTTCCCGGAGGCCGTTGCGGGCACTTTCAGGAAGCGGGACTTGGTGCGCGTGATCAGCTGCTTGTCGGCGTACCACCTGACCTCGCCGATCTTGGCCGACGGCTCGTAGTCGGCGCCGCCGACGGAGATCGTCGAGCCGACCTTCTGGGTGCCGCTGATCTTCGGCTGCGCCAGGACCTTGAACGTGCCCTGCTTGATCGGCGGCAGGATCTCGCTCATCGTCCTGGCCTCGCTGTAGTCCCGGCGGGTGCCGGTGAGCACCGCCGCGATCTGCTTGCCGGCGAGGTGGCCGGGGATGCGGAAGGTCTTGTTGGTCGCGCCCGGGATCGGCTTCTTGTCGACGATCCACTGGTAGCGGATCTTGTTCGGGTTCGGGCTCCACGAGCCGGTGTTGACCGTGACCGCCTTGCCGACCTGTGCGGTGCCCTCGACCGTGGGCCGCTTGGTGACCGAGAGGCGCTGGTCGTTGAAGTGGATGAAACCGCTCGGGTAGTTCACCGAGTCCTTGCCGATCCGGCGCCAGCTGATGTCGCTGCCGTAGTTCGACTCCGAGATCGTGATCGTGTCCGCGCCGACCTTCTCGACCATCGCGACGTGCCCGAAGCGGCTCGCGCTCGGGTGCGAGGAGTGCCACCAGGCGACGGAGCCGACGGTCGGCGTCCGGTTCGTCATCCGGCTCAGCGCGACGCCCCAGTTGGTGGCGTTGCCCTCACCCGACCAGGGGCGAGCGTTCGGCAGGCCGGTCTGGATCAGCTTGTACGCGACGTAGTTGGTGCAGTTGCGACCGGCGTACATCCGCCAGTACATGCTTCCCCACGCACTCTCGTAGCCGCCGGTGGAGTAGCCCTTGCTGCGGCAGTCCGAGAAGCCGGAGCAGAGCGTGATCGAGCCCGCGTGCGCCGGTGATGCCAACTTGGGGATGACTTGCACACCGAGGCCAACGAGCAGCAGAACCGCGCCGGTGACCAAGGTCCGGCGCAGCGCCCCGCCAGGCTTCCCCACCCGGCGCGACTCCTGTGAATACTGGTGTTTCTGTGACTTGAGGGGCACATGAGTACCCTAGGGAAAGTTGTCAACCATTGATACCGGTGTGTCGGAATTACAACACTGTATTTTTACTTTTCACGCTCAGCGACTCCCAAGAACGGGCAACAACGGCGATATAAATGTCTCGAAATCCGGGCGCAGTGAGAGGATCCAGCCATGCCTGGAACCAATCTGACGCGCGCCGAAGCCACCGCTAGGGCCGCACTACTCGACGTCCTCTCGTACGACATCGATCTCGACCTCACCACGGGTGCTGAGACCTTCGGTTCGACGACGACGATCACCTTCACCTCCACCGAGGCCGGAGCCTCGACCTTCGCCGATCTGGTCGGCGCGACGGTCCACGAGATCACGCTCAACGGCGTGGCGCTCGACCCCGCGGTGGCGTACCAGGACTCCCGGATTCTCCTCGACGGCCTCGCGGCCGAGAACGTGCTCGTCGTCAAGGCCGACTGCGCCTACTCCCACACCGGTGAGGGGCTGCACCGCTTCGTCGACCCCGCCGACGACCGCGTCTACCTCTACTCCCAGTTCGAGGTCCCCGACGCGCGCCGCGTCTACACCACCTTCGAGCAGCCCGACCTCAAGTCCGTCTTCACCTTCCACGTGACCGCTCCCCAGGGCTGGAAGGTCGTCTCCAACGCGGTCACGCCCGAGCCGAAGCCGCTGGGCGACGGCCGCGCGACCTGGGACTTCGAGCCCACCAAGAAGATGTCGACCTACATCACCGCGCTGATCGCCGGTGAGTACCACGAGGTCCAGGACGTCTACGAGGGCAAGTTCGGCACCATCCCGCTGGGTCACTACTGCCGCCAGTCGCTGGTCCCCCACCTCGACCGCGACGAGCTCGTGAAGATCACCAAGCAGGGCTTCGAGTTCTTCGAGGACGCGTTCGACTTCCCCTACCCCTTCGGGAAGTACGACCAGCTCTACGTGCCCGAATACAACATGGGTGCGATGGAGAACGCCGGCGCCGTGACGCTGCGCGACGAGTACCTGCCGCGCTCCAAGCAGCCGCGCTCCTTCTACGACTTCCGCGCCTCGGTGATCCTGCACGAGATGGCGCACATGTGGTTCGGCGACCTGGTCACCATGAAGTGGTGGGACGACTTGTGGCTCAACGAGTCGTTCGCCGAGTGGGCCTGCTACCACGCCCAGGCCAACGCGACCGAGTTCACCGACGCCTGGACCGGCTTCACCAACGCGCGCAAGCAGACCGGCTACCGCCAGGACCAGCTGCCCACGACCCACCCGATCGCCGCGGACAACTACGACCTGCAGGCCGTCGAGGTCAACTTCGACATGATCACCTACGCCAAGGGCGCCTCCGTCCTGAAGCAGCTCGTGGCGTGGGTCGGGCTCGAGCCGTTCCTGGAGGGGCTGAAGGCCTACTTCAAGGAGTTCGCCTACGGGAACTCCGAGTTCAAGGACCTGCTGCGCCACCTCGAGGCCGCCTCCGGGCGTGAGCTCCAGGGCTGGGCCCAGGAGTGGCTGCAGACCGCCGGCGTCAACACCCTCGCTCCCGAGTTCACGCTGGCCGAGGACGGTTCCTACGCCTCCTTCTCCGTCCGTCAGTCGGCGGCTGCCGACTACCCGACGCTCCGCCGCCACCGCATCGGCCTCGGCCTCTACGACCTGGTCGACGGCTCGCTGGTGCGCCGCGACGCGTTCGAGATCGACGTCACCGGTGAGCTGACCTCGGTTCCCCAGCTCGAAGGCGTCAAGCAGCCCGACCTGCTCCTCCTGAACGAGGGCGACCTGACGTACGCCAAGATCCGGCTCGACGAGCGCTCGCTGTCCACCGCGCTGTCGTCGCTGTCCGTGCTGGGCGACTCGCTCTCGCGCGCGCTGATCTGGGGTGCGGCCTGGGACATGACCCGCGACGCGGAGATGCGGGCGAGCGACTTCGTCGAGCTCGTGCTCGCCAACATCGGCCAGGAGACCGACGCCTGGGGCGTCACCCGGATCCCGGTCTTCGCCGCCCAGGCGGTGGGCTCGTTCTCGGCTCCGGCCAACCGCGACGCCCTCAAGGCCCGCTGGGAGAGCGGCCTCAGGGACCTGCTGGCGGCAGCCGCTCCGAGCAGCGACCACCAGCTGACCTTCGCCCGGACGTACGCCGCGGCAGCCCGCTCCGAGGCCGCCATCGCCGACCTTCAGGGTCTGCTCTCCGGCGACCTGGCCTTCGACGGTCTCGACATCGACCAGGACCTGCGCTGGGCGCTCGTCACCGGCCTGGCCGCCTCGGGCACCTTCGGTGAGACCGAGATCGCCGCCGAGCTCGAGCGCGACAACACCATCTCCGGCCAGGAGAAGGCAGCCGCCGCCCGCGCCGCGCAGCCGACCGCCGAGGCCAAGGAGGCCGCCTGGGAGTCGGTCGTCGTCCGCACCGACGTGGCCAACGAGACCGCCCGCTCGATCGTGCTCTCGTTCCAGCGTGGCGGGCAGGACGAGGTGCTCGCGCCTTTCGTCGACCGCTACTTCGAAGCCGCCGACACCCTCTGGGACCACCTCGGCACCCACCGCGCCTCGACGGTGCTGGAGTTCATCTTCCCCAAGCCGGCCGCCTCCCCCGAGCTCCTCGAGAAGGCCGACAAGTGGCTCGAGACCTCCCCCGCCGAGCCCGCCGCCAAGCGGTACGTCCGCGAGGGACGTGACGAGGTCGCTCGCGCCCTCGCCGCCCAGGAGCGCGACGCGCAGTAGCACCACACACGAAGGACCCCGGGAGCACGTGCTTCCGGGGTCCTTCGTATCTGCTCGAAAACCAAGAAAGAAGGGGAGATCTCCCCTTCCACTAACAACTTTATAGCGCATATAGGGGCTTGCCGCAAGGCCCCCGGCTTGGGGCAGAATCTCCTCCTCGAACAGGTAAAAGGCCTGATCAGACAGGGGATTCAACGTTGCAAGCATTCGATCTCGCGGGCCGTCACGACGCCAAGGCGGACCCGGCATTGATCGCTGAGGACGAGCAGCACTTCACTGCCATCGCGAAGAGCCTCGAGGAGCAGATCTCCGAGCTGAACGAACGGCTGGACGACGTACGCCGCCGACCGGGTGGGCATGGGCAGGAGGCGATGGACCGCGATCTGGAGGTGCACCGGATCGGTGGGCAGCTGCGGATGCTGCGCAGGTTCAGTCTGGATCTGTGCCTGGGGCGGATCGTCACGGAGTCGGGGCTCGATGGTCAGAGCCGGGCCATCTACATCGGGCGGCTCGGACTGACCGCCAGCGACGGGCAGCGGCTGCTGGTCGACTGGCGCTCGCCGGCCGCGGAGCCGTTCTTCGCGGCCACGCATGGCGACCCGCACGGGCTGCTGAGCCGGCGCCGCTACCGCTGGACCAACGGGCGGATCACCGACTACTGGGACGAGGTCTTCACCGCCGAGGGGCTCGAGGGGCATGCCGCGCTCGATGACCAGTCGGCCTTCATCGCCACGCTCGGCAGCAGCCGCTCGCCGCGGATGCGCGACGTGCTCGGCACCATCCAGGCCGACCAGGACGCCATCGTCCGAGCGTCCTCGCGGGGCGCCCTGGTCGTCGACGGCGGACCGGGGACGGGCAAGACCGTGGTGGCCCTGCACCGCACGGCGTACCTCCTCTACTCCGACCCGCGCCTGGGCGAGGGCAAGGGCGGGGTGTTGTTCGTGGGGCCGCACGAGCCGTATCTCTCCTATGTCGCGGACGTGCTGCCGAGCCTGGGCGAGGAGGGCGTACGCACCACCACGCTGCGCCGGATGGTGCCCGAGGGTGCCTCGCTGGCGCCGGAGATGGACGCGGAGGTCGCCCGGCTCAAGGCCGACGCCCGGATGGTCGCGGCGATCGAGCCGGCGGTGGCGCTCTACGAGAAGCCTCCGTCGAAGCCGACCCTGGTTGAGACGCCCTACGGCGACGCGGTGATCAGCACCGGCGACTGGGCCGAGGCGATCGCCGCGGCCGAGCAGGGTACGCCGCACAACGACGCCCGCGACCAGGTCTGGGAGGCGCTGCTGAGGATCGTGACCGAGAGGATCCAGGCGAACACCGGCGCCGACCCCGACCGCGACTATGACGCCGAGGCCGACCTCGACGACTGGGGCGACTCGGACCAGGAGGAGGACGAGTTCGACGCGTACGGCCTCGTCGATGAGGATTCGACCGACGCCCTGCGTGCCTCGCTGGAGACCAACGCCGGGCTGCTCGACGCCTTCGGCGAGGTCTGGCCGCGGCTGCGGACGGCCGACATCGTCGGGGACCTGTGGGAGGTGCCGGCGTTCCTGCGGATGTGCGCGCCATGGCTGACTCCCGAGGAGGTGAAGACGCTGCAGCGCGAGGACCCCCAAGCCTGGACCGAGGCGGACCTGCCGCTGCTCGATGCCGCCCATCGCCGGCTCGGCGACCCTGACGCCTCGCGGCGCCGGAGCGCCCAGAAGGCAGCCGCGGCCGCCGACCGGAAGGCGAAGGCGGCGGTCGTCTCGGACCTGATCAGTCACGACGACTCCGACATGAAGGTGATGTCGATGCTGCGCGGCCAGGACCTGCGCACCGCGCTCCTCGACGACTCGGTGCGGGAACCGGAGGAGCTCGACCCGTACGCCGGCCCGTTCGCGCACATCGTCGTCGACGAGGCGCAGGAGCTGACCGATGCCGAGTGGCAGATGCTGATCAGCCGCTGTCCCTCGCGCAGCTTCACGATCGTCGGCGACCGCGCCCAGGCGCGGCACGGGTTCACCGAGTCGTGGCAGGAGCGACTCGAGCGCGTCGGCCTGGACCGGATCGAGATGGCCGGCCTGAGCATCAACTACCGCACGCCCGAGGAGGTGATGACCGAGGCCGAGCCGGTCATCCGGGCGGCGCTTCCTGACGCCAACGTGCCCACGTCGATCCGTGCCTCCGGCCTCCCGGTGGTCCACGGCGCCGTCGCAGATCTCGACGTGATCCTGGACACCTGGCTCGCCGAGAACGAGGAGGGTGTCGCCTGTGTCATCGCCGCCGGCTCACCGGACATCAACGAAGGCCGCGTACGCCGGCTGAGCCCCGTGCACGCCAAGGGGCTCGAGTTCGACCTGGTCATCCTCATCGACCCCGAGACGTACGGGACCGGGATCGAGGGTGCCGTGGACCGCTACGTCGCGATGACGCGGGCGACCCAGCAGCTGGCCATTCTCACCTGAGACGGCCTCGACCGACCGGAAGGTCAGTGCGTCGCGGCGGGGAGGTTGTCGTCCTCGTCCTTGTGGGCCTTGGGCAGCAGCCCCTCGCCGCGGAAGACGCCGGGCAGGAGCACCAGAAGGGAGATGATCACCATCAGGATCACCGGGATGAGCAGGATGAGCAGGAGCAGACCGGAGGCGGTCATGTCCTCGGCGACCGGCCAGCCGTTGGGGACCTCGGCGCTGGCGGGGCCGGCGGTAGCAACAGAGGCGACGACGGCGGCGGAGGCGGAGGCGCCGAGGAGGCCGGCGCGGCGCAGGATCTGGTTGCTCACGGGGCAGATACTAACCGGCGTACGTCCTGGTTCTCATCTCTGCCCCTCGTCGCCGCGGCGGGAGTCGATGCCCTGCCGGGGATTGGCCGTCGACCTTGAACGGCTTGGATACTGGAACCCATGTCCATCCCCCCGAACCCCCCACTGATCTCGGTCTCCTGGTCGACGCTCGGCGAATGGGTGATCGGCATCCCCTTGCGTATCGCCGGCCTGATCCTGCTGGCGATCGTGCTCCGCTGGATACTGCACCGGGTGATCGACAAGGTCGTCGTCCGCGCCGTGGAGGCCCCCGGGCTGAGCGGCAAGATCACCAAGATGGCCGAGGGAGGCGATACCAGCGTCGCGTCATCGCGCCGTAGTCAGCGCGCCCAGGCGATCGGCTCACTGTTCAAGAGCGTCGTCACCGGCGTCATGGTCGCGATCTTCGCCACCATGATCCTGGACCAGCTCGGCATCAACATCGCCCCGATCATCGCCTCGGCCGGAATCGTCGGTCTGGCGCTCGGTTTCGGCGCCCAGTCGCTGGTGCGGGACTACCTGTCCGGCATCTTCATGATCATCGAGGACCAGTACGGCGTCGGTGACAGCATCGAGGTCAACAACATCAGCGGCACCGTCGAGGCCGTGACGCTGCGGATCACCCGGCTGCGCTCGCTCGACGGCACGGTCTGGTACATCCCCAACGGCGAGATCCTCACCGTCGGCAACCACAGCCAGAACTGGGCCCGCGCCGTCATCGACGTCGGCGTCGGCTACAACGAGGACCTCAACAAGGTGCAGCGCGTGCTGCGCGAGGTCTCCCACGACCTGTGGGTCGACGAGGACTTCAAGGGCCAGATCATCGAGGAGCCCGAGGTCACCGGCGTCGAGGCGCTGGCCGCCGACGCCATCACCGTGCGGGTGCTGATCAAGACGCTACCGCTCAAGCAGTGGGCGATCGCACGCGAGATGCGCCAGCGGATCAAGGCCCGTCTCGACTACGAGGGCATCGAGATGCCCTTCCCGCAGCGGGTCATCTGGCACCGCGAGGAGAAGGCCGCCGAGGAAGAGACGGCCAAGGCCTGAAGTACGCCTGACGTAACGCCGCCAGTGATGCCCCGGCTGAAGCCGGGGCATCACCACATTTCAGGCGAGGGCGGCGTCGAGGGTGATCGTGGTGCCGGTGAGAGCCTGGCTGACCGGGCAGCCGGCCTTGGCGGCCTCGGCGAGACGGACGAAGGCCTCGTTGTCGAGGCCGTCGACCACACCGCGGGTGGTCAGCTTGATGCCGGTGATGCCCTTGCCGGGGGTGAACTCGACCTCGGCGCTGGTCTGCAGGCTGGTCGGCGGGGTGCCGTTCTCGGCCAGGCCGTTGGAGAAGGCCATCGAGAAGCAGGAGGAGTGGGCGGCGGCGATGAGCTCCTCGGGGCTGGTCTTGCCTCCCGGCCCCTCCGTGCGGGCCGGCCACGAGACGTCGTAGGTCCCCAGGCCCGAGGAGTCGAGCGTCACCTTGCCGGCGCCCTCGAAGAGCGAGCCCTCCCAGACGGTGGTGGCGGTGCGGGTGGTGGCCATCGTTATCTCCCAAAGTTCGTGTGAGTGCGTACGCCCCCGATCCTGCCACGGCAGGCGAGCGCGGACCCGCGTGGAAGAATGGCTCAGTGACGTTTTATGAGGAGATCGGCGGGATGGACACCATCCGCACGATCGTGGCCAAGTTCTACGAGGGCGTGGCGACCGACGAGCTGATGCGGCCGATGTATCCCGAGGAGGATCTCGGTCCGGCGCAGGAGCGGCTGACGCTCTTCCTGGCTCAGTACTGGGGCGGCCCGACGACCTACTCCGAGCAGCGCGGCCACCCGCGGCTGCGGATGCGTCACGCCCCGTTCGAGGTCACCTCGGAGGCTCGTGATCGTTGGCTCCAGCACTTCCGCGAGGGCCTCGACGCCGCCGGGCTCACCCCCGAGCAGGACGCGCAGTTCTGGGCGTACGCCGAGCATGCGGCCAATTTCATGATCAACACTCCCAGCTGACCCTCCGGCGGGCCCGCTCGCCACGACCGCGCGCGCCGTGCCTCTAGAGTGGCGCCCGTGTCGATGAGCTCCCCTACCCGCCGGGCGCGCCGTCCGCGACCGCTGTTGCGCCATCCGGGCCAGGTGGTCGTCGTCGGGTTCGCGGTCGCGATCCTGATCGGCACGCTGCTCCTGATGCTTCCGGTGGCGCGCACCGAACCCGGCCACGCGCCGTTCCTGACCGCGTTGTTCACCTCGACCAGCGCGGTCTGCGTCACCGGTCTGGTCGTGGTCGACACCCCGACCTACTGGTCGACGTTCGGCGAGGTCACCATCCTCGGGCTGATCCAGGTCGGCGGGATCGGGATCATGACTCTCGCCTCGTTGCTGGCGCTGATCGTCTTCCGCCGCCTCGGGCTGCGCTTCCGGCTCACCGCCGCCGTGGAGCACACCAGCTCGGGACTCGGCGACGTACGCAGCGTGGTCAAAGGCGTGGTCGGGATCAGCCTGGTCATCGAGCTGATCATCGCGATACCGCTGACGCTGCGGTTCTGGCTCGGCTACGACTCCTCCCTCGCGCGGGCCGCCTACGACGGCGTCTTCCACTCGATCTCCGCCTTCAACAACGCCGGCTTCGCGCTGAGGTCCGACAACCTGATGGGCTACGTCGACGACCCCTGGATCTGTCTGCCCATCGTCGTCGCCGTGATCGCCGGCGGTCTCGGGTTCCCGGTGTGGCTGGAGCTGCTGCAGCGTACGAAGGTACGGATGTGGAGCCTCCACACGAAGATGACCGTCTCCGGCACCATCGGCCTGCTGCTCATCGGCACCGTGTTCTTCATCGCCACGGAGTGGCGCAACCCCGACACCCTCGGGGCGCTGAGCGCTCCCGGGAAGGTGCTGGCCGGCTTCTTCCAGAGCACCATGACGCGTACGGCCGGGTTCAACAGCCTCGACTACGAGCAGATGCACGAAGGCACCCTGCTCGGCGTGGACGTGCTGATGCTCATCGGCGGCGGGTCGGCGGGCACCGCGGGCGGCCTGAAGATCACCACGTTCATGCTGCTCTTCTTCGTCATCCTCGCCGAGGTGCGTGGCCAGGCCGAGGTGGAGGCGTTCGACCGGCGCATCGACCCGCGCGCCATCCGTCAGGCGCTCACGGTCGCGCTGCTCTCGGTCGGTTTCGTGGTCACTGGCACCATCGCCCTGCTCCATCTGGTCGAGGCACCCACCCATCAGGTGCTCTTCGAGGCGGTCTCGGCCTTCGCCACGGTGGGCCTGTCGGCCAACCTCACCTACGACGTTCCCTCGGGCGGTCAGCTCGTCCTTATCGCGATGATGTTCGTCGGCAGGATCGGCCCGATCACCCTCGTCTCCGCACTGGCGCTCCGCGACCGCGAGCGCCTCCACCGCTTCCCGGAAGGACGGCCTCTCATTGGCTAGGAAAGACAGCACCACCCACGGCGGCGTCGCTGTGCTCGGCCTCGGCCGGTTCGGCAGCGCACTCGCCCTGGAGCTGGTCGAGGAGGGCGAGGAGGTGCTCGCCGCCGACATGAACGCTCGGACGGTGCAGGAGCACGCCGGCCTGCTCACCCATGTGGTCGAGGCCGACACCACGAGCGAGGACGCGATGCGGGAGCTCGGCCTGAACGAGTTCGGCACCGTCGTCGTCAGCATCGGCACCGACATCGAGGCGAGCATCCTCACCGCCTCCGTCGCCGTCCACCTCGGCGTACGCAACGTCTGGGCGAAGGCGATCAGCGCACCGCACGCCCGGATCCTCACCCAGATCGGGGTCCACCGCGTCGTACGTCCCGAGCACGACATGGGGCAGCGCGTCGCCCATCTGGTCCGAGGACGGATGCTGGACTACATCGAGTTCGACGACGGGTACGTCTTCGTCAAGACCCGGCCGCCGGCCGCGCTGCACAACCGCAGCCTCACCGGCGTCGGCGTCCGCCAGAACTACGGCGTCACCGTCGTCGGGGTCAAACCCGCCGGAGGCAAGTTCACCTACACGACACCCGAGACCGTCATCCGCGCCGACGACGAGATCGTCGTCTCCGGGCCCCAGTACAAGGTCGAGGCCTTCGCACGGCTCTGACGGCTCACGCGCCCGGCTCGAGGGTGTAGCCGACGCCGGGCGTGGTGACCAGGAGGCGCGGGTGAGCCGGGTCGTCCTCGAGCTTGCGCCGCAGCTGCGCGGCATAGACGCGCAGGTAGTGGGTCTCCTTGGCGTACGCCGGCCCCCACACCTCGTTGAGGATCTGCTCACGTGTCACCAGCCTGCCGAGGTTGCGGGCCAGGAGCTCCAGGAACGACCACTCGGTCGGGGTGAGACGTACGTCCTCCCCCGACCTGTGGACCCGCTTGCGCGCGAAGTCGATCTCCAGGTCTCCGACCGTGACGACGGCGGCGGCAGGGGGTGCGGAGTCCTGCGAGCGCCGGACGGCCGCTCGCAGACGGGCCATCAGCTCGTTCATGGCGAACGGCTTGGTCACGTAGTCGTCGGCGCCGAGGTCGAGCGCCTCGACCTTGTCGTCGCCGTGCTGCCGGGCGGAGAGCACGACCACCGGCACCTGGGTCCAGCCGCGCAGCCCCTCGATGACCTCAGTCCCGTCCAGATCCGGCAGACCGAGGTCGAGGAGGACCACGTCGGGGTGGGTCGCGGCGGCCGCCGCGAGACCTGATCGGCCGTCGGCGGCGGTCTCGACCTCCCAGCCGGCCGCACGAAGGTTGATGGCGAGCGCACGCAGGAGGGCGGGCTCGTCGTCGATCACCAGCACCCGGCTCATCTCGCCGTCACTCCTGACCGGGAACGGCGCGGGGCACGGCCAGGACCATCGTCAGCCCGCCGCCGGGCGTGTCCTCGGCGGTGATCCTGACACCGAGCGTCTCGCTGAGCCCGCGCGCCACGGCCAGGCCGAGGCCCAACCCGCCCGGGGAGGTGTCGTCGAGACGCTGGAACGGCTCGAACATCCGCTCCCGCTGCGCCGCGGGCACACCGGGGCCACGATCCACGATCATCACCTCCACAGTCTCCGGGGTCACATGGGCGAGGACCCGCACCGGCTCGCCCTTGCCGTGCCCCTGACTGCTGGCGCGGACGGCGTTGCCGACCACGTTGGCGACCACCCGCTCCAGCAGGGCAGAGTCGGTGCGTACGAGGGGCGCGTCCTCACCCACCTCCAGGGCGACCGACCCGGGCGGCAGCCCGGCGATAGCCAGCGGCAACGACTCGTCCAGGCTCACGGTGCGGATGACCGGATGGACCAGATCGGCGTCCACCCGGGACAGATCGAGCAGGTCGTCGATGAGGGACTCGAGCTGCTCGGCGGACCCGGCCGCGGACTCGACCAGCTCCATCCGGTCGGACTCCGGGACCCGCCCACCGAGCAGGCCGTCGAGGGATGCCCGCATGGTGGCCAGCGGCGTACGCAGGTCGTGGGAGACGGCGCGGAGCAGCGAGGTCGAGGTCTGCTCCGCCTTCTCCAGCACGAGGGCGCGGTCGGCCTGGTCGCGCAGCCGGCGATACTCGAGCACCAACGAGGTCTGGACCGCGAACGCATCCAGGACCCGCTGGTCGGCCGCCCGGAGCGGCTCGCCGCGGAGGACGATCACATGGTCGTCGTCGACCCTCACCACCGTGTCGCCCGCCCCGGGCTCTCGCGCCGGGTCCTCGCCGACCGCGGCCAGCGCGTGCCACCCGGTGGCGCTCGAGCTCAGCAGCGCGACCGACCGCTGCCCGAAGCTCTCACGTACGCGATGAACGATCGCCTCCGCCGTGTCCTGACCGGTGAGGACCGACCTCGACAAAGCGCTCACCGTCGCCGCCTCGGCCCGCGCCCGGGCCGCCTCCTCCGAGCGCCGTGCCACTTGGTCGACGACCCCGGCGACCGCCAGCGCCATGGCCAGGAAGACCGCCAGGGCCAGGATGTTGTGCAGGCTCTGCACACGCAGCTCGAAGTACGGCTGGGTGAAGAAGAAGTTCAGCAGGCCGGCGCCGATCAGGGCGCCTACCGCCGACGCCCAGCGGCCACCGATGAGGGCCGCCGCGACGATCGCCCCGGTCATCAGCAGGCTCGCCACGGGCAGCTGGGCGTTGCGTTCGTCGGAGGGCACCAGAAAGAGACCGCCGAGGACGGCGAACGGCAGCACCACCGCGGCCAACCAGCCCGCCACGCGTCGGGAGCGGCCCAGCGCGGAGCGCGGCCGCCGCAGACGTACGCCTGCTCCGGCATGCTCGTGCGTCACCAGGTGTACGTCGATGCTGCCCGCGGCGATGGCGATCCGATCGCCCGTGCTGCCGGTGAACAGCCGCCGAACCCGGCCGTGCCGGGAGACACCGACGATGATCATCGTGGCGTTGGCGCCGACGGCGAAGTCCACGATCGCCGCGGCCGCGTCGTCGCCGATGACCGTGTGGAACGTCCCTCCCAGCGACCGGGTGAGCTCCTGGCTCCGGGGTACGTCGCTGCCCGCGGGCCGGGCCAGCCCGTCGGCAGAGATCACGTGCACGGCCAGGAGCTCTGATCCCTTGGCGCGCTGGCACAGCCGCGCCCCGCGCCTCAGCAGGGTCTCCGTCTCCGGCCCACCCGTCACCGCGACCACGATGCGCTCCTTGGTGGGCCACGGGTGCGCGATCTGGTGCTCGCGCCTGTAGTCGCCCAGAGCGTCGTCGACCCGGTCGGCCAACCACAGCAGGGCCAGCTCGCGCAGCGCGGTGAGGTTGCCGACCCGGAAGTAGGAGGTCAGTGAAGCATCGATGGTCTCGGGCTTGTAGACGTTGCCATGAGCCATCCGTCGCCGCAGCGCCTCCGGCGCCATGTCGACCAGATGGATCATGTCGGCGGTCCGCACCAGATCGTCGGGCACGGTCTCCCGCTGGCGTACGCCGGTGATCCGCTCGACCTCGTCGTTGAGCGACTCCAGGTGCTGGATGTTGACGGTGGTGATCACGTCGATCCCGGCCGCGCGGATCTGCTCGACGTCCTGGGCCCGTTTGGTGTGCCGGCTGCCGGGGACGTTGGTGTGCGCGAGCTCGTCGACGCAGACCACCTTAGGGTCGCGGGCGATCACCGCCTCCACGTCGAGCTCGGTGAAGGTCGTCCCGCGATAGTCGATCTCCCGGCGTGGGATCACCTCGAGCCCCTCGATCTGGCGCGCGGTGTTGCTGCGGTCGTGGGTCTCGACGAACCCGACCACCACATCGGTCCCCCGCGCCTGGCGCCGCTGCGCCTCGCCGAGCATGGCGTACGTCTTGCCGACGCCTGGCGCGGCTCCGAGATAGACGGTCAGACGACCCCGCTTCCGCGGGGACCGTCCGTCCGTTGACGTGGTCTGCACGTCCCTATTCAACCCTCTGCGCGCGCACCGCGATGTTGAGCTCGAGCACATTGACCCGCGGCTCACCGAGGATCCCGAAGGTCCGGCCGTCGGTGTGCTCGGCCACCAGCGCCGTCACCTCCTCCTCGGAGAGCCCGTTGGCGCGGGCCACCCGGGACACCTGGAGGGCTGCGTAAGCCGGTGAGATGTCCGGGTCGATGCCGGATGCGGAGGTGGTGACGGCGTCGGCGGGAACCTGGTCGACCGAGACGCCTTCGCGCGCGGCGATCTCGCGCTGGCGCTCCGTGATCGCCTTGACCAGGTCCGGGTCCTCCGGGCCGAGGTTGGAGCCGTAGGTGGACAGCGTGTCCCAGCCGTCGCCGGCCGCGCTGGGACGCGGGTAGAAGAGGCCCTCGTCGTCGTTGCCCTGCCCGATCAGGGCCGAGCCGACCGCCTCGGCGGGGTCGTTGGTGTGCGCACCGGACTCGGTGACCAGGGAGCCGTCGGCACGCCACCCGAAGGCGGCCTGGGCGACACCTGTGACGACGAGCGGGTAGACGATCCCGCACAGCAGGGTCGCGGCGACGAGCACACGGAGCCCGGCGAGGGAGTGGCGAAGAAGCGCATAGAGATCTGACATGTTCACAGTCCTGGGATGAGGGAGATGACGAGGTCGAGCAGCTTGATCCCGACGAACGGCACGATCAGGCCGCCGACCCCGTAGACCAGCAGGTTGCGGCGCAGCAGGGCCGAGGCCGAGGACGGCCGATAGCGGACGCCACGCAGCGCCAGCGGGATCAGCGCGACGATGATCAGCGCGTTGAAGACCACCGCGGAGACGATGGCCGACTCCGGTGAGGAGAGCCGCATGACATTGAGGACGTCCAGCGCGGGGAAGGCGCCGACGAACATCGCCGGCAGGATCGCGAAGTACTTCGCGACGTCGTTGGCCACCGAGAAGGTGGTCAGCGCGCCCCGGGTGATCAGCAGCTGCTTGCCGATCTCGACCACGTCGATCAGCTTGGTCGGGTCGGAGTCGAGGTCGACCATGTTGCCGGCCTCCTTGGCCGCAGTCGTCCCGGTGTTCATCGCGACACCGACGTCGGCCTGCGCGAGCGCGGGCGCGTCGTTGGTGCCGTCGCCGCACATCGCGACCATCCGACCCCCGCGCTGCTCCTTGCGGATCAGCGCCAGCTTGTCCTCCGGGGTCGCCTCGGCGAGGAAGTCGTCGACGCCCGCCTCCTTGGCGATCGCCGCTGCGGTGGCCGCGTTGTCGCCGGTGATCATCACCGTCTTGATGCCCATCGCGCGCAGCTCCTCGAACCGCTCGCGGATGCCGTCCTTGACGACGTCCTTGAGATGTACGACGCCCAGGACCCGCGCCGGGTCGCTGTTGCGGTGCTCGGCGACGACGAGCGGGGTGCCACCGGTCTCGGCGATCTCGGAGACGATCACCCCGGTCTCCGGGGGAACCTGCCCGCCGTTCTCCTTGACCCAGGCCGTCACCGCGGAGGCGGCGCCCTTGCGTACGCTCAGGCCGGGGCTGTCCAGGCCGGACATCCGGGTGGTGGCGGAGAACTCCACCATCGTGGCCTCCGCCGGCCCACCCATGGAACGGCCGACGAGCGTGAGGATGCTGCGGCCCTCCGGCGTCTGGTCGGAGAGGCTGGCCAGGACCGCGGCGTTCTCGGCACCGGTCAGGGTGACCCCGGTGACCGGGATGATCTCGTACGCCTGCCGGTTGCCGTACGTGATCGTGCCGGTCTTGTCGAGCAGGAGCACGTCGACGTCACCGGCCGCCTCGACGGCCCTTCCCGACATCGCCAGGACGTTGCGGCGTACGAGGCGGTCCATGCCGGCGATGCCGATGGCGCTCAGCAGCGCGCCGATGGTGGTCGGATCAGGCAGACCAGCAGCGCGGTCAGGACCAGCCAGGACTGGTGCGCGCCGGAGTAGTCCGCCAGGTAGTAGAGGCTCCAGCAGACGACCACGAAGATGGCGGTCAGGCTGGTCAGGAGCACGTTGAGCGCGATCTCGTTCGGCGTACGCTGCCGCTCCGAGCCCTCGACCAGCGCGATCATCCGGTCCACGAAGGAGTGGCCCGGGTCGGAGGTGATCCGGACGACGATCCGGTCCGAGAGGACCAGCGTGCCGCCCGTGACCGCTGACCGATCGCCGCCGGACTCGCGGATCACCGGAGCGGACTCGCCGGTCACCGCGCTCTCATCGACGCTCGCGACTCCCTCGATGACGTCGCCGTCACCGGGGATCCGCTCGCCGGCCTCGATCACGACGACGTCGCCGGCGCGCAGGTCGGTGGAGGCGACGAGCTCCTCGGCGCCACCGGCACCCCCACGCAGACGACGGGCGGTGGTCTCGGTCTGCAGGGAACGCAGGCTGGCCGCCTGGGCCTTGCCACGGCCCTCGGCGACCGACTCGGCGAGGGAACCGGAGACGACGGTGAGCCACAGCCAGGCGGTGACCAGCCAGCCCATCACCGACGGGTCGAGGACCGACATGACGGTCGTGGCGGCCGCACCGATCTCGACCACAAGCATGACCGGCGTCGCCACCAGCTTGCGGGGATCGAGCTTGCGCAGCGCACCAGGCACCGCCTCGGCGATCTGCTTGGCCGTGAGCACCGACGGTGCCGCCTCGACGTGGCTGGTGTGCTCGGTGTGTTCTTCAGGGGTACGTACGGGGGTCTGGGTCATGACAGGGACTCCACGATCGGGCCCAGCATGAGAGCCGGGACGAAGGTCAGGCCGACGACGACCAGCGCGACGCCGGTCAGCAGGCCTACGAAGAGCGGGCGGTGGGTGGGCAGGGTGCCGGCGTTGTCCGGCAGCCGGTTGGCGGTCGCGAACCGGCCCGCGAGGGCGAGCACGAAGACCATCGGGACGAACCGGCCGAGCAGCATCAGCATCCCGAGCAGCGTGTTCCAGAACGGGGTGCCCGAGGTGATGCCGGCGAAGGCGGAGCCGTTGTTGTTGGCGGCGCTGGTGACGGCGTACAGCGCCTCGGAGAGGCCGTGCGGGCCGTCGGTCGAGAGGCCGGCCAACCCTGCCGGAGCGGTCAGCGCGATCGCCGCGCCGACCAGCACCAGGATCGGCGTGGTCAGGATGTAGACCGCGACCAGCACCATCTCGTCACGGCTGATCTTCTTGCCGAGGTATTCAGGCGTACGTCCCACCATCAGGCCGCACAGGAAGACCGTGACCACGGCGAGCATGAGCACGCCGTAGAGACCGGAGCCGACACCGCCGGGTGCGATCTCGCCGAGCATCATCCCGAACATCGCGACGCCGCCACCGGGAGCGGTCAGGCTCTCGTGCATGCCGTTGACGGCACCGGTCGAGGTGCCGGTGGTGGCGGCGGCGAAGAGCGCCGTGGCGGCCTCGCCGAAGCGGGTCTCCTTGCCCTCCATCGCGGCTCCGGCGAGCTGCGGGGCGGTGCCGGGACCGGCCATCTCCGCCCAGGTCAGCAGGGTGATGCCGACGGTGAGGAGAGTGCCCATCGTGGCCACCACCGCGCCTCCTTGGCGCTTGTCCTTGACGATCAGGCCGAAGGCCCAGGCCATCGAGAACGGCAGCACGAGGATCGCCCAGATCTCGAGCAGGTTGGTGAACGGGTTGGGGTTCTCGAAGGGGTGGGCGGAGTTGACGTTGTAGAAGCCACCGCCGTTGGTGCCGAGCTCCTTGATCGCCTCCTGGCTGGCGACCGGGCCACCGGTGAGCGGCTGGGTGCCGCCGGTCAGCGTGGTCATCTCGTGCACGGAGTGCAGGTTCTGCACCGCCCCGGCCGCGACCAGGACGATCGCGACCACGAACGCCGCCGGCAGCAGGACCCGGACCGTCGTACGCACCAGGTCGACCCAGAAGTTGCCGATCCGTCCCTGGTTGCGGGTGCGGGCGAGCCCGCGCGCGAAGGCCGCAGCGACGGAGAGGCCGACCGCGGCGGAGACGAAGTTCTGCACCGCGAGCCCGGCCATCTGGATCAGGTGGCCGGTGGCCGCCTCGCCGGAGTACCACTGCCAGTTGGTGTTGGTCACGAACGAGACTGCGGTGTTCCAGGCCCCGTCGCTGGGCAGCGGGTCGAAGCCGCCATCGAGCGGCAGCAGGTTCTGTAGGCGGCCGAAGGCGAACAGGAACAGGATCCCGGCCAGCGAGAAGCCCAGCGCCGACATCGCGTAGGAGCGCCAGTGCTGGTCGGCCTCGGCGTCGACCTTGAGCGCCCGGTACGCCACGGCCTCGGCCCGCAGGTGCTTCGGGCTGGTGTAGATGTGGGCGAGATAGCGGCCGAAGAGAGGGACCGCGAGGGCCAGCACTGCGATCAGGACGACGATCTGCAGGACGGCGGCGGTGACGGAGCTCATCGGCTCACCGCCCGCGGCTCGGTCTCGGTGGGGGCGGCGCCGGTGTCGATGTCGGAGGGCTGGCCCAACCGTCGGTCGATGACTCCGACCAGCGCGGCGAGCCCTGCGAAGGACACCAGCGTGATGAGGATGTAGACGAGATCTAGCACGACTCCATTGCAGCCCCGCCCGAGGCCGGTGAGGGCCGGCCTTGACGGTTCCCTGACGGCGTACGCCTCGCGATTGACGCATCCTTGACCGGGTGTCACTACCATGTCCGGGTGCGGACGTGGCTCCGCGCGGACATACAGGCATTCGGTTGCTATCGCGAGCGAGGGAAGAGGAGGTGGCTGAGATGGACGGCCAACCTCCGAGTACCACCTCGCCCTGACCGGTCCGGCCCACCTGGAGAGCGTGCCGGGCTGGTGCGTCGCGTTCCCGCGTCGCGATCCCGCTCGCATCATCACCGGAGGCCATCATGTCCGAGCACCCGTTCCTGCGCCCCTTCACCAAGCAGCGCCGTTCCGACCCGCCGACGATTCCGCCGCTGCATGGCGGAGGCGGCCGGTCCTCGAAGCCTGAGCCTGCGACTCGCGGCAGCATGATCGACAGCGCCGTCTACGTCGGCGGCGACCGGGTCGACTCGCCCTCGACCCTGGCCGAGACGTACCGCTCGCTCCACGACCACGACGACGCGATGGCCTGGATCGGTCTCTACCAGCCCAACCAGCACGAGCTGGCCTCGCTGGCCGAGGAGTTCGGCCTGCACGAGCTCGCCGTGGAGGACGCGATCCTGGCTCACCAGCGACCGAAGATCGAGCGCTACGACGAGACGCTGTTCGTGGTGCTGCGGGCAGCCTGGTACGTCGACGAGACGGAGGACATCGACTTCGGTGAGCTGCACCTCTTCGTCGGCCCCGACTTCGTGCTCACCGTCCGCCACGGCACCCAGCCCGACCTCTCGCCGGTCCGGCGCCGGATGGAGAGCAACCCCGATCTGCTCCGGCTCGGCCCGGAGGCGGTGCTGTACGCCATCCTCGACCGCGTCGTCGACGGCTACGCGCCGGTCGTGGCCGGACTCGCCAACGACATCGACGAGATCGAGACCGAGATGTTCCGCGGCGACACCCAGGTCTCCCGCCGCATCTACGAGCTCTCCCGCGAGGTGGTCGAGTTCCAGCGGGCGACCCGGCCCCTGCTGGGCGTCGTACGCTCCCTGGCCGCCGGGTTCTCCAAGTACCGCACCGACGAGGAGCTCCAGCGCTACCTGCGCGACGTCGAGGACCACGTGATCGGGACCGTCGAGCAGATCGACGAGTTCCGCAACCTGCTGCGCGACATCCTGACCGTCAACGCCACCCTCGTCGCCCAGCAGCAGAACGAGGAGATGAAGGCGCTCAGCGAGCTCAGCGTGCAGCAGAACGACGAGGTCAAGAAGATCTCCGGCTGGGCGGCGATCCTGTTCGCTCCGACGCTGGTCGGCACGGTCTACGGGATGAACTTCGACTTCATGCCCGAGCTGCAATGGCGCTACGGATACTTCATGGCGCTCGGGCTGATGCTGACTGTCAACGTCGTCCTCTATATCCTCTTCCGCCGCCGCAACTGGATCTGAGAAGAGGCCCCCCACACATGATCGTCTACGCACTACGCCCGACCGGGCTCACCGAGCACGTCCCGAAGGAGGTCCCCGATCTGCTCGACGAGCCGGACACCGTGGTGTGGATCGACGTACCGCAGTGCGACGAGGAGGCGTCCGAGCAGCTCGGAGAGTGGTTTCCCTTCCACACGCTCGCGCTGGGCGACTGCATGGCCCGCAACCACATCTCGAAGTTCCACTTCTACGAGGACCACGTCTTCACGGTGCTGCACGCCCCGAAGCTCGGGACCGGCGGGCACGTGCACTACGTCGAGCTCGACCAGTTCATCGGCGCGAACTACCTGGTCACCGTGCACGGGCCGGTCAACCCGGTCGTCGCCCCCGAGGTGGCGCACATCGACACCGACCGCGTGCGGCAGCGGATCCTGAAGGGCGACGTCGCCCTGCGTACGTCCTGGGACCTGTCCTACGCCATCGCCTCGTCGATGATCCGCCGCGAGACACAGCTCGTCGCCGACCTGGCCCGCGAGTCCGGGCGGATCGAGCAGCAGGTCACCGATGACGACCCCGACGACGATCCGGCGACGTTGCTGGAGGACCTGTTCCAGGTCGGTCACGCGCTGCTGACCGTACGCACCATCGCCACGCACAGCGCGGAGACGTGTCGCGCGCTGGCGAGACGCGGGACCGGGCCGGTCGCCGGCCTGGCGGCCCGAGCGGCCGAGCTGGCCGACCGGTTCGACATGGTGCGCACGATGGCCGACGGGCAGGGCGAGTTCGTCCGCGGAGTGATCGACTTCTATCAGGCTCGCACCAGCACTCACCTGGCGCTGGCCACCGAGGAGCTGGCCGCGACCTCGGTGCGGCAGAACGACGACATGCGCCGGATCTCGGCGTGGGTGGCCATCATCGCCGCGCCCACCCTGGTCACCGGCTTCTTCGGACAGAACGTCCCCTACCCCGGGTTCGGTCAGCTCAGCGGCTTCATCGTCTCGAGCGGCATCATCGTGGTCGCCGCCATCGTCCTGTACGTGCTGCTCAAGGCCCGACGCTGGCTGTGACCCGATGGGGGCCGGGTCATGAAACGCTGACAAAGGTCCCGCTTCTCGACAACTGACGTAAGCACTGGGAGGCTACTGGACTCAAGCAGAACATTTAGTTGACCAGAGCGCTCTCGGAGGACGCATGCGGGCAATTCAGCGGGCTATCGTCGGCATCGGGCTTGCAGTCGTCGCCATCGTCGCGATGGCACTGCTCATCGGGGGTCTACGGTCGATCGGACCGGACCAGTCGAGCCAGCCCGCGCAGCAGGCGACCGGTCCGCAGACTCCGCTCGCTGATGGCCCGACCGGTCCGCCCGAGCCCATCGACGCCGCCGAGGACACCTCGGTCGGCACGCTGCCCCCTCCGGCCGACGCCTCGCTCGCCACCCAGCTCGCCTCCCGCGACCTGCTCGCGCCACCCGACTCCGCGCCGAGCGCGCAATCCCCGGCCGAGGGCAGCACGCTGAGCGCCCGGAAGACGCGCGCCGGGGAGAAGTCGGACGAGACCTCAGGCGTCCCGTCCATGCCCAGCCAGGACTTCACCGCGACCCAGGACGGCTGGGACTGGAGCGAGTGGGCCGACGCGGACGGCTGGTACGGCGACCGCGACAGCGACGGCTGCCGGCGCGACCACCACGACGAGCACCGCTACGATCGCCGCGACGACTGCGACGATGACGACCGGCGCGACTGAGGCTGTCTAGAGCACGCTCTCGACGGCCGCACGCACCTGCGGGCTGGGCTCGATGGCCTTCCCCGACTCCAGGTCGTAAAAGACCAGCGTGACCTGCCCGCGGGCCAGCCTGAGGTCTCCGTCGGCGATCTCGGACTCGATCGTCATCGACTTGGTGCCCAGCCGGGAGACGTAGCTCCACACGTCGTACGGCTCCGAGCGAGCGAGGACGGGCGCGTGGTAGGTGACGTCGGTCTGCGCGACCACGACCGAAGGCCAGCCGTTGATCTCGTTGTGGGAGCTGAGCCGCTTCATCAGCGCCAGTCGCGACTCCTGGAAGTACTCGAAGTACTTCACGTTGTTCACGTGCCCGTAGGCGTCGACGTCGGAGAAGCGGACGAAGAGCGGGAAGCGCCCGTCCTCGAGCCGCTTCGTCTCGCCCAGCGCGAGCGGCTTCGGCGCCCATTCCTCCGGGTAGGCCTCGAGGTACGGCTGGAGGTTGGCCTTCTCCTCAGGCTTGAGCCGGCGCGGCGACTCGGTGGCGAAGACGTACGGTGCCAGGACCGTGCTCGCCCGCAGGAAGACCTTGCGGGTGCCGTCGGGCTGGTCGCGGAAGATCTCGTAGGCCATCGTGAAGCTGGCCGCCCGGATGTCTGTCACCCACGACTCGACGTAGACCGGCGTGAAGTCGAAGAGCAGCGGGGCGACGTACGTGACCTGGTGGCTGGCCACCACGACACCCTCGGCCAGGCCTTGGGTCTGCGGGCTCCGGGCGTGCGTGCGCAGCATGTCGACGCGCGCCTCTTGGAGGTAGTCGACGTAGACGACGTTGTTGACGTGGCCGAGCATGTCGAGGTCGGCCCAACGCATGGGGCATTCGTAGAGGTGGCGCACGTGGCCGATCCTTCCAGATGATCTTGGGCACTGGGCCTGGCGACCAGACGCTGTCCGGGCGAGTATGGTGTCGACCACAGTTCAACCTACTCATCAGTAACCGGGAGTCTTCATGCCTGAGGCAGTCATCGTCGCCGCCGCCCGCACTCCGATCGGGCGAGCCAACAAGGGATCTCTGAAGGACTTCCGTCCCGACGACCTTGCGGCACTCATCACCAAGGAAGCAGTCGGCAAGGTCGAGGGTCTCGACCCCAACGACATCGACGACCTGCTGCTCGGGTGTGGTCTGCCGGGCGGCGAGTCGGGCAACAACATGGGCCGTGTGGTCTCCGTGCTGAACGGCTGGGACAAGGTGCCCGGCGCGACCATCACCCGCTACTGCTCCTCCTCGGTGCAGACCTCGCGGATGGCGCTGCACGCGATCAAGGCCGGCGAGGCCGACATCATCGTCTCGGCCGGCGTCGAGACCGTGTCCCGCTTCGTCAAGGGCACCTCGGACCACCTGCCCGACACCGTCAACCACCTCTTCGACGACGCCCAGTCGCGGACCACCGCGACCGCCGGCACCAACGAGAAGTGGCACGACCCGCGCGAGGACGGCCTGCTGCCGGACGTCTACATCGCGATGGGCCAGACCGCTGAGAACCTCGCCACCTCGCGCGGCATCTCGCGCCAGGAGATGGACGAGTTCGGCGTACGCTCCCAGAACCTCGCCGAGAAGGCCATCGCCGACGGCTTCTGGGCCCGCGAGATCACCCCGGTCACCACTCCTGACGGCACCGTCGTCTCGGCCGACGACGGCCCCCGCGCGGGCGTGACCCTGGAGGCCATCTCCGGCCTCAAGCCGGTCTTCCGCGAGGACGGCACCGTCACCGCCGGCAACTGCTGCGCCCTCAACGACGGCGCCGCCGCTGTCGTGGTCATGTCCGACGCCAAGGCCGCCGAGCTCGGCGTCACCCCGCTGGCGCGAATCGTGTCCACCGGCGTCTCCGGCCTCTCCCCCGAGATCATGGGCCTCGGCCCGGTCGAGGCGACCCGGAATGCGCTGAAGTACGCCGGCATGTCGATCGGCGACATCGACCTGGTCGAGATCAACGAGGCCTTCGCGGCCCAGGTGATCCCGTCCTACCAGGACCTCGGCATCGACATCGACCGCCTCAACATCAACGGTGGCGCCATCGCCGTCGGTCACCCCTTCGGCATGACCGGCGCGCGCCTGCAGAACACCATGCTCAACAGCCTTGACTGGCACGACAAGACCACCGGTCTGATCACCATGTGCGTCGGCGGCGGCCAGGGCATGGCGATGATCCTCGAGCGCATCTGACACACTCCTCGACTCGGCGCGTCTGCCCCAGGCAGGCGCGCCGAGTCGGCGCGTTATAACGCGCCGAGTCGGCGTTTCAGCGCATCTCGATGCCGGGGCGGTCGCTGATGAGGTGGTCGGAGACGGCGTTCATCACGCGACCCAGAGCCGCGAAGTCGTCCTCGCTGACCAGATCGATGAGGTAGTCGCGTACGCCGGTGACGTGGACGGGGGCCGCTTCGCGCAGCAGCCCGAAGCCGCGCTCGCTGAGGGTGGCGACGACACCCCGGCCGTCGTCGGCGGAGTTGCGGCGCTCGACCAGTCCGGCACGCTCCATCCGGGTGATCGTGTGCGTGATCCGGGAGCGCGAGTGGGCCAGGGAGTCGGCGAGCTGAGCCATCCGCATCGCGCCGTCGTTCTCGGAGAGGCGTACGAGGATCTCGTACTCCGGCAGCGAGATGTCGAAGCGGGTGCGTAGATCGGCATCCAGGCGGTCATCGAGCAGGGTCATCCCCATCATCAGCGCACGCCAGGAGCGCTGTTGCTCTTCATCCAGCCACCGAGTCTCATCACCCACGGGGCATTACGTTAGCCCTGTCTACGAGCTGTTCCATGCACTGGCACCCCTTAACGGCAAGGAAGTTGTCACCGAAGGTTCGATCCGCACCCGGGACAAGAGCCCTGAAACAGTCGGGACCAACGGCAGAATGAGCCGGGACCTAAGCCCGGCAATCGTGTCGCCCCGAGCCGTCACAAGCCCCTAGAAACAATTCGCCACGGCTCCAGGTAAAGGCGAAGATTGTGCGGTGTCGACTCCCCCTGCTCTCGGTCTCCGTGACTTCATAGCCGCACTTCCACGCGAGGGCCGCTGGCTCCTGTCGACGGTTGCGATCCAGCTCCTCGGTCGCGGCATGACGCTGCCGTTCACGATCATCTACCTGCACGAGGTACGCGGCTTCGACCTCGGCCTCGCCGGCACCCTGATGGGCCTGATCGCCATCACCGGCTTCATCGTCACTGGCCCGGCGGGCAGCCTGATCGACAAGTACGGAGCCCGTCCCGTCATCCTCGGCGGTCTGGTCTGCGCGATCGCGGGCGACGTCATGCTTGCCTTCGCCACCACCCCGGTGCTCGCCGGTGCGGCACTGTGCCTTCTGGGCGTCCAGGCCGGGGTGTCGTGGCCGGCCGCGAACGCGCTGGTCGCCACCGTGGTCGAGGGTGAGCTCCGGCAGCGCTACTACGGCGTGAACTTCGCGCTGATCAACCTCGGCATCGGCGTCGGCGGTGTCATCGGTGGTCTCTTCATCGACGTGAGCCGGCCCGAGACCTTCACCTACGCCTTCCTCGCCAACGCCGCCACCTTCACGATCCCTGCCCTGGTCCTGCTCGGCCCGCTGCGTCATCTGCACGGCCGCGCCGCGCGACCTGCCGCCGACGAGCCCGACGCCACCGCGTCGTACGCCAAGATCCTGCGTCGTCCCGAGGTCGTCTGGCTGGTGGTGATCGGGGTTCTGCTCTCGACCCTCGGCTACGGCCAGATCGAGAGCGGGTTCCCGGCCTACTCGCGTCAGATCGCCGAGGTCTCCACCCGGGTCATCGGGTTCGCGTTCGTGGTGAACTGCGCCGTGATCGTGCTCGCCCAGTTCTGGGTGATGAACCGGGTCAGCGGCAAGCGGCGTACTCGGGTGCTCGTCGCCACGGCTGCCATCTGGGCCGTCGCCTGGGTGGTGTTCGGGGCGACCGGCCTGGTTCCCGGCTCCGTCGCGGCCATCGTCGGCGTGGTCGCCTTCCAGGGACTCTTCTTCGCGCTCGGCGAGACGCTGATGCAGTCGGCCTACCCGGCACTGACCAACGACATGGCGCCCGACCATCTGCGCGGACGCTACAACGCGATCAACTCGGCCTCGTTCCAGACCGGGGCGATCGTCGGCCCGATCCTGGCCGGCTTCCTGCTCGAGCACGGCCAGTCGACGATGTTCATCGCGCTGATGGTGGTCGGCTGTGTCGGCATCGTCGCCGCCTCGATGCGCCTCGAGCGCCGGATCACCCCCGCCGTGAACGGCGTACGCCCGGCAGAGACGCACGAGCCCGCAACCCTGTGACAAACACGCCGAGTCGGCTCGTTGTAACGAGCCGACTCGGCGTGGGTTTTGGTCAGAACGCGCCGACTCGGCGGTTGGTCAGTCGCGGGTGAGGCGACGGTGGGTGACGCGGTGGGGGCGGGCGGCCTCCTGGCCGAGGCGCTCGATCTTGTTGGCCTCATAGGACTCGAAGTTGCCCTCGAACCAGAACCACTCGCCCTCCTTCTCCTCGGTGCCCTCCCAGGCGAGGATGTGGGTGGCGATGCGGTCGAGGAACCACCGGTCGTGGGAGGTGACCACGGCACAGCCGGGGAAGTCGAGCAGCGCGTCCTCCAAGGAGGAGAGCGTCTCGACGTCGAGGTCGTTGGTGGGCTCGTCGAGCAGCAGCATGTTGCCGCCCTGCTTCAGGGTGAGCGCGAGGTTGAGGCGGTTGCGCTCACCACCGGAGAGCACGCCGGCCTTCTTCTGCTGGTCGGGACCCTTGAAGCCGAACGAGGCGACGTAGGCCCGCGAGTTCATCTCGAAGTTGGCGACCTTGATGAAGTCCAGGCCATCGGAGACGACCTCCCAGACGTTCTTGTTGGGGTCGATGCCGCCGCGGCTCTGGTCGACGTAGGAGATCTTCACCGTCTGGCCGACGTTGAGCTCACCCGCGTCGGGCTTCTCGGAGCCGGTGATCATCCGGAACAGCGTGGTCTTACCGACGCCGTTGGGGCCCACGATGCCGACGATGCCCGCGCGCGGGAGCGAGAACGAGATGTCGTCCCACAGCGTGCGGCCCTCGAAGCCCTTGACCAGACCCTTGGCCTCCATCACCACGTCGCCCAGGCGCGGGCCCGGCGGGATGTTGATGTCGGCGGTGTCGATCTTGCGGGCCTTGTCGGCCTCGGCGGCGAGCTCCTCGTAGCGGGCCAGACGCGACTTCGACTTGGTCTGGCGGGCCTTGGCGTTGGAGCGGACCCACTCCAGCTCCTTCTCGAGCATCCGGGCGCGCTTGGCGTCCTTGAGGCCCTCGACCTTGAGACGGTCCTTCTTGGTCTCCAGGTAGGTGGAGTAGTTGCCCTCGTAGCCGTGGATCGAGCCGCGGTCGACCTCGGCGATCCACTCGGCGACGTTGTCGAGGAAGTAACGGTCGTGGGTGACCGCCAGGACGGCGCCCTTGTAGCTCTTCAGGTGGCCCTCGAGCCACTGCACCGACTCGGCGTCGAGGTGGTTGGTGGGCTCGTCGAGGAGCAGCAGGTCGGGCTCCTGCAGGAGCAGCTTGCACAGCGCGACGCGGCGGCGCTCACCACCGGAGAGGTTGTCGACGATCGCGTCGCCCGGAGGGCAGCGCAGCGCGTCCATCGCCTGCTCCAGCTTGGAGTCGATGTCCCAGGCGTTGATGTTGTCCAGGAAGGTCTGGAGATCACCGGTCTCGGCCATCAGGGCGTCCTGATCGGCATCGGGGTCACCCATCTCCATGTAGGCGTCCTCGAGGCGCTTCATCTTCGTCTTGATCTCGCTGACGGCCTCCTCGACGTTCTCGAGGACGGTCTTGCCCTCGGTCAGCGGCGGCTCCTGCTGGAGCATCCCGACGGTCGCGTCCTGGTCGCGGACGATGTCACCGTTGTTGGGATGGTCCAGCCCCGCCATCAGCTTGAGCAGCGAGGACTTACCCATGCCGTTCGGGCCGACAACGCCGATCTTGGCACCGTGCAGGAACGAGAGGGTGACGTTGTCGAGGACGACCTTGTCGCCATGGGCCTTGCGCACATTGCGCAGGGAAAGGATGTAGTCGGCCATGGTGCCCACCCTAATGAGGGAGAGGCACGCCGGTACAACCGGCGCACCCCGCCGCACGCCCGGCTCACCTCAGGCCGCCACGGACGTCTCCGTCTCATCAGTCGCCTCGCCATCGTCCGCGGTTGCCGGCTTCTGGTCCCACGGGTCCGCGCCCGGCGCCCGCCAGTCGGAGAGCGGGTCGCGCTCGGGGTCGTCGTCGCGGGGTCCAGGGGCGGGGGCGGCGACCGCGGCCAGGGAGCGCGGGTTGCGCGAGAGACTGCTCATGCCGCGGTTGAGGTCGTGACCGACTACGGTCGCCTCGACCTCGAAAGTGTTGACCTCGAGCCCGTCCTTGTTGACGTAGCTGCGGGTCGAGAGCCGTCCCTGGACGACCACGGGGTCGCCCTTTCGCAGCGAGCGCCCGACGTTCTCCCCCAGCTGACGCCAAGCACTCACCGAGAACCATTGCGTCACGCCGTCGCTCCACTCTCCGGTGGACCGGTTGAGCTTCCGCGGTGTGCACGCCATCCGGAAGTTCGCGACCGAGAACTCACCGACGCTCCGCACGACGGGGTCAGCGCCGACGTTGCCGCGCAGGGTGATGATCGAGTCGTTCATCGTTGTCTCCTCAGAGTTCGCGCCCGCCTGATGCGGGCCTCGGAGACAACCCTGCGCTCGACCACCGACAGTTCCGGGCGGCGTACGTCCGCCTGTGGACAACCCCGGATCGAACCGTCCCTGTGGACAGTGATCGGCCCGCCGACCGATCAGCGCAGCGCCTTGGCCACCCCGTGCCGCAGGGCGGTGTAGGCCGCCAGCTCGGTCTCGATCGGGTCGACGACGAGCTCACGTGAGACGTCGGCGACCGCCGTACGCAGCCGCGCATCGGCCGCGCGCGCCCGACGTCGAGCGGTGGTGATCACCAGCAGATGGCAGACGGCCCACAGCACCAGCCCGAGCCCGACACCCCCGATGAACAGGACGTACGGCAGCTCGACCCCGGCGACAGAAGGCGTCACGTCGCCGACCTGAGCGGCTCCCGAGAGAAGCAGCGCCAGCGACCACACCAGGCCGACGGTGGCGAGGATGATCAGGAGCCACTGGAGGGCCTTGACCAGCCCGGTCCACAGCGGCAGCCGCTCGGCGTTCAGGTCGACTCCTCCGACCGAGGCGTCGAGCCGGTCGGCGAGGTCACCCATCCGCGATACCGATGCCCGCCGGATCGCGTCGCGCCACGGCGAGGCGAGCCCGGCGCCGGCCTCGTCGGCCAGCTGACGCACCTCGGTGTCGACCCGCGCGCGCTCGACGGCGGTGGTCTGCGGCAGCGAGGTCCGGGCGCGCCCAGCCAGCTGGGTCGCCTCCTCCCCCAGCGCCAGGTGAAGCCGCTTCAAGGGATCCGGCTTCAACCGGGAGACCCACGAGACCAGCGGCCAGCCCGTGGCCGCACGGGCCCGGGTGCGTACGGATCGCTCGACCGCGTCCACCACGGTCGGCACCCCGGCGGCCTCCGAGATCGCGTCCTCGAGGGCCTCCACCCGGGGCTTGGCCAGGGAGCGCGGCTTGGCGTCGCCGGACGCCTTGGCGAGCTTCACGGCAGCGGTCTTGATGTCGGCCGAGAGCCGGGACTTGTTGGCCCGCTTCGCCGCGGCCCGCTGAGCGATCTCGGTCTTGAGCTGCGGGATCCCCCAGCCGAGCTTGGCCGAGACCGGGATCACCGGGACGTTGCGCAGGCCGTCCTGGTCGAGCAGGCGGCGTACGTCACCCAGCATCGACTCACGACGGTCCTCGGGAACGCGGTCGATGTGGTTGAGCACCACGACCATGATCTCGGAGTGGGTCCGGAGCGGCTGAAGGTAGCGGTCGTGGATGGCCGCGTCGGCGTACTTCTGTGGGTCGAGCACCCACACCAGCATGTCGGCGAGCTCGACCAACCGGTCGACCTCGAGATGGTGGGAGACCTCGGTGGAGTCGTGGTCGGGCAGGTCGAGCAGCACGACGCCGTCGAGCTCGTGCCCTTCGCGGCGGGTGTCGAGCATCGAGTCGCGGGTGGTCTGGTGACGCTCGGGGATGCCGAGCCACTCGAGCAGCTCCTGAGCGCCCTCCGAACCCCACACGCAGGCGGTCGCCCACGACGTGGTCGGCCGCCGGACCCCGACGGCAGAGAGCTCCAGCCCGGTCAGGGCATTGAACGTGGACGACTTGCCCGACCCGGTCGCCCCGGCGACCCCGACGACCGTGTGGTCGGCGGAGAGCTTGAGGCGTCCCTGAGCCTTGTTGACCACCGAGCGCGCGTCCTCGACGAGTCCGTCGTCGAGGCGCCCGGTCGCCGCCACGGTCGCAGCGGTCAGTCCGTCCAGCCGATCACCGAGGTCTCCACCTCGGCTGACCAGGTTCTTTGCACCTTCGAGCAGGCCGCTCAATGATCCCCCTTCAGTTCCTGACAAGTCTCAGTCATCGCCGCGCTGGCTGGCGAAACGAGCGTCGCCGACCTTCCGCGCGGCGTGCCGCAGTCGCTCCGGTGCACCGTGGTCGATCTGCAGCGCGTCGACCTGACCCGTGTAGCGCGCACGCTCCTCGTCGACGAGCCCCACGATGCGTACCTCCAGCGACTTGCGCGCCTTAGACGCGAGCCCGCGAACGGCCTGGTCGCCGAAGACCGCCTCCAGCAGCTTCTGGCCGAGCAGGAGCGTGCCGCCGGCGATGCCCACCTCGGCACCGACGAGCGCTCCACCGGTCGAGGCGAAGACCACCACCATCAGCGCCACGCCGAGGCCGTTGACCCCGTAGGAGAGGAACTTCGCGGTCGTACGTTTGTCCTGGCCCTCGCTGCGCACCATGTCGAGCACGTCCTGCTGCCAGTCGCGCACCGCACGCTCGGCCTTGGGCCGCAGCGCACGCGAGGCTCGGCCGAGGTCGGCAGGGCCGGTGGCGAGCAGCCCGCGCCCGGCGGGACTCATCTGCCAGGCCGCTTCGGCCCTTTCGGCAGCCGCCTCGCACTGCTCCAGGATCAGCATCTCCAGGCCACCCTGCACGGCCTCGGTCACCCGTTCGGCCTGCTGCGGCTTGCCCTTGATCGAGCCGAGGATCTTGTCGCGCAGCATGCCGACCCGCGTCTCGAGCGCCTTGAGGATCTCCCCGGTGCCGACGAACTCCTGCCAGCGCGCGAGCACCTCGCCGCGCAGCAGCGTCCCGTCGGCGGTCGCCGCCATGATCGACTTGAGCGCTTCGTCGTAGGCCATGTCCGCATCGGCACGCAGCCGCTGAGCGGCCTCTCCCTGACCGTCCGCGGTGTCGGCGATCGGGTGGACCTCCAGGGTCAGCGCCCGGACCGCACCGTCGAGCGTCTGGGTGACGACCTGATGGCGCGCGGTGGCGTCGTCGGCGAGCATGTCGAGCCAGGCGCGTACCTCTGCGACGTGCTCGGCCGGCAGCATCCCGTGCTCGGAGACCTCGCCCTCGTGGACGATGAAGAGCGGTGAATCCTTGAGCCCGCGCGAGGCGAGCATCCGGGCCAGGTGGCCGGCGACGGTCTGTACGGCCTCGGTCGGAGTGCGGTCGAGCACCACGGCCACTGCGGTGGAGCGGTTGGCGGCGAGCTGGAGGAACTCCCAGGGCACCTGGTCGGCGTACCGCGCGGCCGAGGTGACGAAGACCCACAGGTCGGCCGCGGCGAGCAGCTCGGCCGCGAGGACCCGGTTGGCCTCCTCGACCGAGTCGACGTCGGGCGCGTCCAGGATCGCCAGGCCGGGGTGGAGCCGGTCGCTGGCGACCAGCTGCAGCGCGCCGGGGTCGTTGGTCGGGTGGTTGACCCGCTCCAGCTCGGGGAGCAGGCGGTCCTGGCCGAACCAGCGGCCGTCTTCGGGGTTGTGCACCAGCACCGGCGAACGGGTCGTCGGCCGCAGCAGCCCCGGCGTGGTCACCTTGGTGCCGACCAGCGAGTTGACCAGCGTCGACTTGCCGGCGCCCGTGGAGCCGCCGACGACCGCGAGGAGCGGCGCGTCGATGGTCATCATCCGCGGGATGACGTAGTCCTCGAGCTGCTCGACCATGTTCTGCCTGGCGGCCCGCTGCTCGTCGGTGCCGGGCAGGTCCAGCGGCAGGGTGACCTCGGTCAGCGCCTGGTGGAGCTGGATGAGAGAGGTCACCATCCGGTTGCTCTCGCCGCCGGACGCCTCGATCTCGGCCCGGACGGCCTCGAACTCGGTGGTCGGCTTCTCCGCGAGCATCCCCGCCGTCAGCGCCTCGTAGGCCGGCCGGGGCTCCGGAGCAGCCTCTGGAGCAGCCTCTGGAGCCGGCTCCGGGGCAGGCTTCGCAGCGGTGTCGTCGTGGTTGTGGTCTTCACTCATCCGATCATCACCTGCCCGCTCGGGAACGCGATGTGTGGACGTACCTCACTGATGCGGTCAACGTATGCCCTCCCCCGGGCGGCGAAGTCTGGCGGCGGGTTGCCGCGCAGGAATCGCCAGTGCAAGTATCCGAGCTCGATGGCAGCCTGCTGGTATTCACGCATGGCCGCAACCCCCTGAGCCCCTCCGTGAGTCGACGCGAACTTCCGCGCCTGCTCCCGGCGCCGCAGATCGACCACCCAGCCGATGTCGGTGTAAGGAATCAGCCCGCGCTGGGCGGCGTCGGTCAGCGACCGGGTCAGCACGATCCGCTCGGACTTTCGCCGCCACACCGCGAAGACGACCAAGGACACGAACGCAGGCACCATCACCACGACGTACGCCAGCAGGAACCCGGCCCCGTCATAGAGCAGTGTCGAGCCGTTCCAGGTGGCGTGAGCGAGTACCGCGATGGCGTAGCCCAGCAGTGGCGCCACGACCTTCAACCAGCGCTTGCGCGTCACCACCGCGACACCGATGCCGATGCCGATGCCGGCGGTGAAGAAGGGATGGGCGAACGGGCTGAACAGGCAGCGCATCACGAAGACGGCGGTGAACTCACCGATGTGTCCTGTCGAGCTGTCGCCCATGCCGGGCGTGCCGTTGTAGGTGCCGCCCAGGTAGAGGATGTTCTCGGTAAAGGCGAAGCCGATGCCGACCATGCCTGCGTAGACGATCCCGTCGAGCACCCCGTCGAGGAGGTGGCGGCGCCAGACCAGCAGCACGAGGAGGAACAGGCCCTTGGCCGCCTCCTCGGTGACCGGCGCCACGATCGCGAGCTGGGTCGGCTCGCTCCACCCGGCGAGCAGCGCACCCACACTCTGCACGATCAGCGCGGCGGCAACGGCGACGAAGGCGCCCCACCCCAGGCCGAGCGCCAGCAGCGACTTCGGCTCGGGTTCGTAGCGGTCCAGCCACAGGAAGGCATAGACCAGCGGCACCACCGGGATGGCCGCGAAGAGCACTCCCAGGATCGCGCCGGTCGGAGCAAGATGGTCGTTGACGACGCTGGTGCTCAGCAGCACGATGCCGAGCACCGGCAGCGAGGTCAGCACGACAAGCACGCCCACCACGATGGTGAACGTGCGGTTGCTTCTCGTCGGATCCTTCGGGATCGCCCCCATGCGCGCCAGACTATCGGGCGGGCGGACCGCACGCGCGACCAGACACCGATCGAGACGTCCTCGCGACCCGCGTGGCCTGGGAACTCACGAGCGTTGTGGATCCGGCGCGGCGTACGATTCCGGTATGACGGACAAAGGCGCCCCCACTCCTGCAGACGACCACACCGAGAGCCACGACCAGACGGTTCCGGAGGCGTGGTCCAAGTTCATGAGGGAGGGCTGGGACGACCGCGAGGTCGAGGTTCCCGAGCATCCGATCACGCCTTGGGCGGCCGCACGCAGGCAGCGGCTCTCGGGCATCTTCCCGGGTGAGCGGCTGGTCGTTCCGGCCGGCACCTACAAGGTCCGCGCCAACGACACCGACTACCGCTTCCGCGCCGACACCGCCCACGTGCACCTGACCGGCAACCAGACCTCCGACGCCGTCGTCGTGATCGAGCCTGACGGCAGCTCGGTCCTGTACGCCCGCCCGCGCAGCGGTCGCGACACCGACGAGTTCTTCCGCGACCGTCAGTACGGCGCGCTCTGGGCCGGGGCGCGCCCCTCGGCCCGTGAGCTCTCCGACTCGCTCGGCATCGAGGTACGCCACGTCGACCAGCTCGAGTCCGACCTCTCCGGCAGCACCCCGACCCGCGTACTCCGCGGAGTCTCTGCCGACGTCGACAAGCTGATCGCCCCCGCCGAGGCCTCCCGCGACGAGGAGTTCGCCAAGGCGCTCTCCGAGCTGCGCCTGATCAAGGACGAATGGGAGCTCGGCGAGCTCAAGGAGGCCTGCGACATCACCGTGCGCGGCTTCACCGACGCTGTGCGCGAGTGGGACCAGGTCCTGAAGCACGGCGAGCGCTGGATCGAGGGCACCTTCTTCCGCCGCGCCCGCGCGGAAGGCAACGACCTCGGCTACGACTCGATCGTCGGCGGCGGTTCCCACGCCACCACGCTGCACTGGATCGACAACGACGGCCCGATCGTCCCCGGTGAGCTGGTGCTGCTCGACATGGGCGTCGAGGGCCACAACCTCTACACCGCCGACATCACGCGCACCCTGCCCATCTCCGGGAAGTTCACGCCGCTGCAGCGCAACCTCTACGAGCTCGTATACAAGGCCCAGCAGGCCGGCATCGAGGCGATCCGCCCGGGCGTGACCTTCCGGGCCGGCCACTTCGCCGCCATGGAGATCCTCGCCCACGGCCTCGACGATCTCGGTCTGCTGCCGGTCTCGGTCGACGAAGCGCTCTCCGAGGACAACAAGACCTACTCCCGCTGGACCCTCCACGGCGTCTCCCACATGCTCGGCCTCGACGTCCACGACTGCGCCTCCGCGTCGAAGGAGACCTACATCGAGGGCCCGCTGCAGGAGGGCATGGTGCTCACCGTCGAGCCTGGCCTCTACTTCCAGAAGGAGGACAAGCTCGTCCCCGAGGAGCTGCGCGGCATCGGCATCCGCATCGAGGACGACATCGTCGTCACCAAGGACGGCTCCGTGAACCTCTCCGCCGGCCTGCCGCGTACGGCCGACGACGTCGAGGCGTGGATGGGCCAGCATCTGTGACGTGAATGCTGACCGAGGTGACTCAGTCGGGTCGCGCTTCCCTCGTGGAGTTCCACGAGGGAAGCGGCTGCTCACCGAGTTGCCTCGGTCAGCGATCGCCGTGGCCGGCTGCCTCGCCCTGGCCTCGGCCCTGATGGCGTGCAGTCCAGGACGTACGCCACGACAGCAGCCCGCCGCATCGCCATCGGCAGAGGCGTCCCCGTCCGCCTCCGCCTCGAGCGGCTCGGACGACATCTTCGCGGGAGCCGTGGTCGGGATCGACCCGGGTCACAACGGCGGCAACGCGGGTGCGCCCGAGGTGATCAACGAGCCGGTGTGGAACGGGCGCTCGCCGAGCCCGTGCAACACGACCGGCACCGCGACCGACGACGGCTACCCGGAGACCGACTTCACCTGGGCCGTGGCCACGAAGCTCGCCGCCGATCTGCGCGAGTCCGGCGCGAAGGTGGTCATGACCCGGGACAGCAACGACGGGGTCGGGCCGTGCATCGACAAGCGCGCGAAGATCATCAACGACGCGAAGGCCGACGTGGCGATCGACATCCACGCCGACGGGGCAGCCGAGTCCGAGCGGGGCTACTCGCTGCTGATCCCGGTGCCGTCTGGCACCAACGACGAAGTCGTCGAACCCTCGCGACGCTACGCCCAGCTGCTCCGCACCGAGATGCGGAAGACCGGGATGCCGGTGGCCTCCTACCTCGGTGAGGGCGGGTTCGTGGAGCGCGACGACCTGGCCGGCCTAAACCTCACCACGGTGCCGCAGGTGCTGCTCGAGACGGGCAACATGCGCAACGCCGAGGACGCGCGCCTGCTGAAGTCCGACCGGTTCCAGGCGCGGACGGCCGCCGCCATCAAACGGGCGATGGCGGCGTACCTCCGCTCACGCTGAGCTCGAGGCCCAGATCAGTTCAGAGCTTCGTCCACTCGACGGGCTCGAGGTTGTACTCCTCCGCGATCGGCCCCCATGCCTTGGCGGCGGCCTTCTTCGGGTCGTGACTGGCCAGGCTGAGCGTGGTCGCCTTCTCCAGCTTGCCCTTGCCACCGACGCACTCGCCGTCGGCGTTGACCTTGCGCTTCTCGCCCCAGGCAGCGAAGGCCAGGTCGGCGTTCTGCGAGGTCATCCACGCGGACTCGAGGTTCTTGACGAGCTTCCGCGACCCCGGGAGGACGGCGGTGTCGATCTTGGCGACATCCGCGGCCAGCTTCTCGCGGGAGGCCGCGGCGTCCTGGAAGGTCTGGATCGCCTCGTCGATGTTCTCGCACGCCTTGAGGTCGGCCTGAGCGGCACCGATGGCCGCCTTGTCCTTGGCCGAGGTCTTGATGAGGTCATCGATCTTCTTGGCCTCGGCCGCGGCACCGCCCTCGGCCGTGGTGGCGCCCGTGGCGGAGCCGGTCTCGGCGTTGGCGTCGTCGCCGTTGCTGTTGATCAGGCCGATGACGAAGGCGATGATCGCGACCACGACGGCCAGCGCGAGGACGATCAGGCCCCAGCGCTTCAGGTCGAGACCACCAGGTCCCTTGCCCTGACCGCCCTGACCGCGCTGCGGCTCGTAGCGGGCGTCGTAGCCGTTCCCGTACGGGTCGTAGCCCTGCGGCGCCATCGGTGGCGGCGCCGGGGTGTTGGGCCCACCGCCGACCGGCGGCTGCCCCACGAGGGTGGCGTCGGTGTAGGGGTTCTGGCCGTAGGGGTCACCGTACGGCTGGCCGAACTCGTCCTGGGACCGGTCCTGCGGCTGTCCGAAGGACTGCTCGTAGCCCTGGTCGTACGGCTGGTCGTAGGGCTGGCCATAGGGCTGGTCGTAGCCCGGGGACCACTGGGCCTGGTCCGGCTCCAGCTGCGGCGCGAGCGGGGCGTAGGCAGGGTCGCCGTACGCCGGGGCCTGCTGGCCCTGGTCGGGCTGGCCGAGATCGGGCTGGCCGTCGTCATAGCGCGACTCGGGCGCCGGGGCGTCGAACTGCGGCTGCGGCGGCGCGAACTGCTCGAACTCGTCACGCGGACGGGTGCCCCCGCCGGCCTCCTCGTCGACGGCGTCGAACCGAGGGCTCATCGCGACCTGGGTCTCGTCGGGACGGAGCGGCTCGGGCTGGCGTCGCTCGACCGGCGGCATCGCCTCGTGGGTCGCTTCGTAGGTCGCCTCGGGAACCGGGCTACCGAACTGCGGAGCCGGCTCGACGAAGGTCGGGTGCTCCGCGCTCTGGTGGTACGCCGCGGCCGGGCGCTCGGGCAGCGGAGGCGCGGCCATCGGCTCCGGGGTCGGGGGCGCCTGCGGTTCCGGCATCTGCGGGGCGGGGGCAGGCGCGGGCGCGGGCGGCTCGGGTGCGCGCTCCTGTGCCGGCGGCCGTGTCGGCAGATCAGGGAGCGGCGTCGGTGCGGCCGCCTGTGCCTGCGGCTCCGGCTCCGGGATCGGCTCCGGGGTCGGCTCGGGCTCTTCCTCGACCTTCTTGCGCTTGGGCAGGAAGAGCGACTGCGACTGGGAGGCGAGCTCCGGCTCGAACTTCGGCGTACGCGCCGCCAGCCCGAACAGGCCCCCACCGTCCGAACCCGCCGGCGGCGGCGCCATGCCACCACCGAAGGCCGGCTGCTCACCGCTGGGCGCGGTCATGCTCAGCTGGGGCGCCATCGAGGCCCCCGGCGTACGCCTGACCTGCTCGAGCGGCAACGGGGCCGGCTCCGTGTCGGCCTCGGGCGCGGGCGTAGCGACTTCCTGCCCACGCCTCGGCAACGACAGACCACCCTGCTCAGGATCGGCACCCCGCTGCGGCAGTCGCGGGGGTGCGACCGGCTCCGGTGCACCCTGCGACGGCGGCTGATGAGCGCTTCTGACGGGGGTCCCACAACCTGTGCAGAAGCGCATACCGGTGACGGCTGCACCGCACGAGGTGCACATGGACTCCATAGTCATGTCCGGGGACCTTACCGATGATCGGGTCCAGTCTCGAACCCTCGTGGTCCGCCAATCGGACACTCACGTCGACAGTGTGGGGACAGTGCACCCAAATACCCCCCACACCTTGGTAACACTCCGGCCAGCGTTTCGGATTCCGATGCACACAGGGGATACGGGCACCGGTAAGATCGTGCGCGGCCTGCGCAAACCCCCTTCCAGCGGGGTGCTCACTCGGGCCACGCCTCCGTAGCTCAGCTGGATAGAGCATCGGCCTTCTAATCCGACGGTCACAGGTTCGAATCCTGTCGGGGGCGCCACAGGAAATTCGTGTGGGTTAAATCATGCACTCGCGCGTGTTTCGGCGGCGACCGCCGCGGCGGCCGCCCGCCCGGCGTACATCGTCCGGAAGAACGGCAGCGTGCGGTGCACCATCGGACCGATGAGCAGCGCCTCGGCGACCGTGCCGATGCCGACCATTCCGCCGAGGAGCCAGCCGATCGCCAGGACGGTGATCTCGACGCCCGCACGGCAGAGCCAGACCGGGGCGCCGGTCCGCTCGTGCAGGCCGGTCATCAGGCCGTCGCGCGGGCCCGGGCCGAGGCCGGGCGCGATGTAGATCCCGGTCGCCGCGGCCAGCAGGAGCAGGCCGCCGGTGAAGAGCGCGACCTGGGGCATCAGCTCCGTCGGTTGGGGAAGCAGCCAGAGGCCGATCTCCGCCGAGGTGCCGACGAGCAGGACGTTCAGCACGGTGCCGACGCCGGGCCGTTGCCGCAGCGGGATCCAGAGCAGCAGGACGACCAGCCCGATCAGGTTGGTCATCATCCCGAAGGAGATCCCGGTGATCTCGACGAGTCCCGATGCCAGCGTGTTCCAGGGCGCCAGGCCCAGCGAGCCCTGCACGAGCATGGCGAGTGCGATGCCGTAGAGGAAGAGTCCAGTTATCAACCAGGAGAGCGACTTCACAGAGAGATCCTTCACGATGGCAAAGCCAATCACGGGTCCAATCGAAGGTAAAGAAGCCAATCGCGGTAAGGTGGCCTCATGCCTCGCGGAAGAATCGGTGCCACTGCGCTCGCTGGCCTGCTCGGTCAGTGGCAAGGTGAAGGCCCGGCGTACGAGAACCTCGCCGAACGGATCCAGCTGCTGCTGATCGACGGACGACTCTCCGCCGACGTACGTCTCCCCTCCGAGCGCGAGCTCTCCGAGCGGCTGACGCTGAGCCGCACCACGATCACGGCCGCCTACCGGCGACTGCGCGAGCACGGCTACGCGCTGAGCGTCCAGGGGTCGGGTACGACGACGAAGCTCCCACCCACAGCACCTGACTCGTTCACCGAAGGCGGCGAGATCGACCTGGTCAGAGCCACTCTGCCGGCCACCCGGCGGCTGCCGGAGGCCGCCGTCGAGGCGACCCGACGGCTGGCCGACCACATGACCGGACCCGGCTACACGTTGTGGGGCATCGAGGAGCTCCGCGCCGAGATCGCGGCTCGCTACACCGATCGCGGTCTGCCGACCGATCCCGACCAGATCATGGTGACCACCGGCGGCCAGAGCGCGATCGCGCTGCTCGCCCGCACCGTGATCAGCCGCGGCGACCGGGCCTACGCGGAGAGCCCGTCCTACCCCAACGCGTACGACGCCCTGAGCCTCGCCGGCGCCCGGATCATCACGAGTCCGGTAACCACCGACGCCGGCTGGGACATGCCCGCGATGGAGGCGGCCATCTCCCGGACCACCCCCGTGATGGCGTACGTCATGCCCGACTTCCACAACCCGACGTCTCGCTCGATGTCGACCGAGGACCGGCTCCGACTGCTGCACGCCGCGGCGAAGGTCGACACCCTCCTCGTGGCCGACGACACCACCGCCGAGCTGAACATCGACCGACCTCACACCTTCCCGCCGCTGGCCGCGATGGCCGGCGAGCACGGGGCCCGCGTCGTCCACATCGGCTCGGCGAGCAAGATGCTGTGGGGCGGGCTGCGGGTCGGCTGGATCCGCGCCGACCCGGTGCTGCTGACCCAGATCGCCAGCGGACGCTCCGCCACCGACCTCGGCACCCCGATCTGGGAGCAGCTGGTCACCACGATCCTGTTCCGGCACCTCCCCGAGATCCTGCGCGAGCGAGCCGACCAGCTCGCCGCCGGCCGTGCGGCGCTCTACCACGCGATGCGGGAGCACCTTCCTGACTGGGAGCTGCCGCCGCGCATTGACGGTGGTCTCTCCGCCTGGGTCGGCCTGCCCGCGCCGGTCAGCTCCCAGCTCACCCTCGCCGCCAGACCCCACGGGCTGCTCGTCACCGCCGGGCCCCGGTTCGGGGTCGATGGCGCGTACGAGCGTCACCTGCGGCTGGCGATCACGCCCCGGCCCGAGCTCGTCCGCCGCGGAGTCGAGATCCTCGCCGAGGTCTGGCCGCGCGCCGCCTCCACGCCCGCCCTGGCCCTCACCACCTCCGAGGCCGTCGTCTGAGCGGTCTCAGCCCCGCGCGAGCGCTTCCAAGGCCCACAGCCCGAGCCCGTCGAAGCGCGCCGTCTCGTAGCTGGGTACGTCCCCGCTCGTCGCCTCCAGAAGGCGGCGGGTGGTGATGTGTGAAGCCCCGCGGGCGAGGCTCGCGTTCGCGATGTCGGCAGCGGTCACGGTCCGCGACGGGATCTCGCGACGCTCCCTCGCCCGTCGCCGCTCGTAGTCGAGCTCGTCGACGGTGATGCCGCGGATGATCGTCTCGGCGCTCCCCAGGGAGCGGGTGTTGATCAGCGCCTCGGCGAGCGGGAAGGCGTACGTCTCGACGACATCGAGGCGCCACACGGTGGCACTCATCTCGCTCACCGGGACCGGAGTCTGTCCTCGCCTCATCTCCACGGCACCTCGAAGGCCGCGCGCGGCGGCCGCGGCCAGCGTCGTCGCCTCGGTGGGGTGCCAGGCGAGCGAGTCGCTGACCAGGTCCACATCCGCGGTTCCCAGCGTTCCCGCATGACGCGCGCCGAGCCCGCCGAGGATGGCGATCACCTGCTCTCCGGGGATCTCTCCGTCCACACCGGGGCCGACGACGGCGAGCCGCACCGGCAGATCGCTGCGCAACGCAGCGGCCAGCGTCAGCGAGTCGGCCAACGGGCTCAGCAGGCCGGGCTCGTCGCCTCGCCCGACCACGTCGCCACCGACATCGACGACCGTGAGCGAGTCGGCGCCGAGGGCCCGGGCGAGATGCTGGAGCTGCTGAGCGAGCCCGACCGCACCGTCGGAGAGGTCGTGCAGGAAGAGGCGCGCGGCGACGTCACCGGCCAGCCGCGGCAGGACGGACCGGCCCGGAGGAAGGGTGTCGGTCGTGGTCGATATCTCTGCCCGGACGCCGTCGACCAGGCGGAGTCCGACGAAGTCGCCCCGCGAGCGCGGGCCCGGGACCGGGTCGATGCGAAGCCGTTCCCAGGCGCAGGTCGAGACGAGCACGTCGCCGTCGTCCATCTCGGGCTCGAGGACCCGGCGCGCCAGAAGCACGCCGAGCGCATCACCCCCACCACCGGCCGCGACGAAGAGAGTGCTCACGCAGTCGATTCTGACCGCTGCGCATCCGGCGCGCCACAGGTCGACCGCATCGCCTGGCAAGAAGTTCGCGCGAACTCGTTGTGACCCACGCCACGTTGGGTAACGATGTGCAGCATGCAAGGACTGATCCAAGACGCACCGCTGACCATCGACACGATCATCCGGCGCGCCGAGCGCGTCTTCCCGACGCGGGAGATCGTCACCAAGACCGCCACAGGTCTGGAGCGCAACACGTTCAAGGACCTGGCCGTGGAGGTACGCAAGCAGGCCACTGTCCTCGACCGGCTCGGCATCTCCGAGGACGGCCGGGTGGCGAGCTTCGCGTGGAACACCCTGCGCCACCTCGCGCTCTACTACTCCGTCCCCTGCACCGGCAGGGTGCTGCACACCGGAAACATCCGCTACTTCCCCGAGCAGCTCGTCTACACCTTCAACCACGCCGAGGACGAGGCCGTCTTCGTGGACCGGTCGCTGCTCGGTCTGCTGGCTCCGCTCCTCCCCCAGCTGACCACGCTCAAGCACGTCGTCGTGATGGACGACGGGGCGCCGACCCCGCTCCCCGACGACCCGCGAGTCGTCTCCTACGAGGAGCTGATGGCCGACGCCGAGGAGGCGGTGATCGAGGGCCGCGTCACCGACGAGCGCACCGCCGCCGGGATCTGCTACACCTCCGGCACCACCGGCAACCCGAAGGGCGTCGTCTACACCCATCGCTCGCAGTACCTGCACGCGCTGGCCTCCCTGGCCGGCACGCTGTTCGGCACCAACGACCGCGACCGGGTGCTGCCGGTGGTGCCGTTCTTCCACGCCAACGGCTGGGGCTTCGCCCACTCCTCGCTGCTGGCCGGCGCCAACCTGATCCTGCCCGGCCCCGACCTCTCGCCCGCCGGCATCATCAAGCTCCTCGAGGCCGAGAAGGTGACGATCGCGGCCGGCGTACCCACGATCTGGATGGGCATGGTCCCGCTCCTGAAGGACGCCGACCTCTCCTCGCTGCGCGTGGTCATCTGCGGGGGCTCCGCGGTGCCGAAGTCGCTCTCCGAGGCCTGGCGCGAGGCGATCGGCCTGCCGATCACCCAGGCCTGGGGCATGACCGAGATGTCGCCGCTCGGCAGCGTGTACAACGAGCGCGCCGAGATCACCGACCTCTCCGAGGAGGAGAAGGCCGACTACCGTACGTCTCCTGGCATCCCCGCCGTCGGCGTGGAGCTCCGCATCGTGGAGCCCGGGACGACCGACGAGCTTCCCTGGGACGGCGAGACGACCGGCGAGCTCGAGTGCCGCGGCCCGTGGATCGCGTCGGGCTACTACAAGGTCGACGCACCGACCTCCTTCTCCCCCGACGGCTGGCTGCGCACCGGTGACATCGCCGCGATCGACCCGCTGGGCTACGTACGCATCGTCGACCGCACCAAGGACCTGGTGAAGTCCGGTGGCGAGTGGATCTCGACCGTCGCGATCGAGAACCTCATCATGGGCCACCCGAGCATCGCCGAGGCTGCCGTCGTGGCGGTTGCGCACCCGAAGTGGGGCGAGCGGCCGTTGGCCTTCGCGGTGGTCAAGGACGGCGAGTCGGTGACCAAGGAGGAGCTGCTCGGCTACCTGGCCGACAACCTGGGCAAATGGCAGGTCCCCGACGACGTGGTCTTCATCGACGAGGTGCCCAAGACCTCGGTCGGGAAGTTCTCCAAGAAGACCCTGCGCGAGGAGTACGCCGACTACAAGCTGCCCACCGCGTAGCCAGAACGATCAGCCCAGCTGCGCGAGGATCGAGGCCGACTCGACCCTCGCGCAGCGGGCGTCCTCGTCCTTGCCGAGGGCGGCGCGGGCTTCGGCCAGGTGGCCGAGCGCGTCGGCCAGACCAGGCAGGTCACCGGCGGCACGGAGCTTGGTCACGGCCTCCTCGAAGTGACCGGCAGCCTCGTCGACAGAGCCGAGCTGCTGGTGGATCCAGCCGATGGTGGCGATGACGTTGCCCTCGCTGCGGTAGCCGGGCGCCACCCGGCGCAGCTCCGCGAGCGCCGCCTCGCAGTGGCGGAGCCCGGCCTCGTAGGCACCGTTGAGGGCCTCGTAGAGACCCAGCCGCCCGGTCGTCCAGGCCGCCCGGATCGGGTCGCCCGCGCGAGCGAAGACCTCCGCCGCCCGAGCCGCGTACACGGCAGCCCCGGCATGATCGCCGGAGGCCGTGGCCACCGTGGCCAGCCGGTGCAGGGTCTTTCCTTCGCCCACCAGGTCGGCGGACTCCATGGCCAGGTCGAGGGCCCGGCCCAGGTGTTCGAGAGCGTCGTCGACCCGGCCCAGCCGCCCGCAGGCCGCCCCGGCGGCGCGATGCATGACTCCGAGCCCCGCAGGGTCGCCGCCCTGGGAGACGCTGCGGCGCACACCCGGGAGCGCGGCCTCGGCCAGCGCGGCGAGCTCGATCCAGCGTCCCTGGAGGTCGAGCAGGCGCTCGAGGGCGCCGACGAGCAGCACGATCCGATCGGGTGCGATCCCGCGGGCGACGGCGACGTCGATCACCCGGGAGATCACCGGCAGCTGGCTGCCGATCCAGGCCAGTGCCTCGACGCTGTCTCCGACGATCTCGGGGGTGACCCCCTCGAGCATCGGCTCCAGCGCATCGAGGTGGCGCTGGTGCGGGTCGTAGGCGCTGTGCACCGCCCGGGCGCTGAAGACGTAGTGGTCGATCATGCGCAGCTCGGCGGCCTCGCGGACCTCGTCGGGCTCGTGGGTGGCGAGGTCGGCGGCGTACTCCCGGAGCAGGTCGTGCAGCACGAACCGACCGGGCGCGACCTCGGTCAGCAGGTTGGCCTCGGTGAGCTCGTCGAGCAGGCGTCGGGCCCGCACGCGGGAGATCCCGGCCAGGCTGGCCGCGGCCACGCAGGTGAGCGTCGGCCCGGGATGCAGGCCGATCAGCCGGAACAGCTCGGCCGCGGCATCGGGCAGGTGCTGGACCGACCACGAGAAGGTCGCCCGGAGGTCACCCCGCCCGCCGCCGAACCCGTCGAGGCGGGACTCGCCGAGCTCCTCGGCCAGGTCGGCGAGGGAGTAGGCCGGACGGATCGCCGCCCGGGCGGCTACGACCGACAGGGTCAAGGGCAGCGAGGCGCACAGCTCGATGATCCGCTCCACGGCCTCCGGCTCGGCCAGGAGTCGGTCCTTGCCGAGCCGCCCGGCCAGCAGCTCATAGGCCTCGGCGTCGTCGAGCAGGCCCAGCTCCATCGGTCTCGCGCCGGCCTCCGCGACCAGGCCGGAGAGCCTGTTTCGGCTGGTCACCAGGGTCACGCACCCCGGGCTGCCGGGGATCAGGCTGCGTACCTGCTCGCTGTCGCGGGCGTTGTCGAGCACGAGCAGCACCCGCTTGCCGGCGAGCTTGCTGCGGAGCAGCCCTGCCCGGCCGTCGATGTCCTGGGGCTGACGGGAGCGCTCCACCCCGAACGCCTCGAGCACCACGCCGAGCGCATCCAGCGGATCGAGGGCGTCGCACGGGTCGAAGCCGCGCAGGTTCACGAACACCTGTCCGTCCGGGAAACGGGTAGCGGTCCGATGCGACCAGTAGAGCGCCAGGGTCGTCTTGCCGATCCCCGCCGTGCCCGCGATCGCCGAGATCACGACAGCCCCGCCATCGTCCTTCGCCACCAGCTCGTCCAGCATCGTCAGATGGTCCTCGCGGCCGGCGAAGGCGGAGACGACCGGCGGCAGCTGGCGCGGCACGATCTCCTCGTACGTCCGTGCCGGCGCGGGCTCGGGATCGTCTCCCTCGAGGATCCGCAGCTGCAGGTCGCGTACGTCCTTGGACGGCTCGACCCCGAGCTCCTCGCGCAGGACGCGGAAGAGTCGCTGGTAGGCGTCCAGGGCTTCCGCCGTACGGCCGGAATGCCACAGCGCCGTCATCAGCAGCAGCCACAGGCCCTCGCGGAGCGGGTTGGCCCGGACGACCGGTCCCAGGTCACCGACCACGGCGGCCTGCCGGCCGAGCGCCAGGTCAGCGGCGGCCCTGGACTCGACGGCGACCAGCCGCAGCTCCTCGAGCCGCGCGGCCTCGGTCGCGATCATCGGCGACTCACCGACCGCGCCGTACGCACCGCCGGTCCACAGCGCCAGCGCAGCATCGAAGAGCATGCTGGCCCGCTCGTGGTCTCCGGCCTCGATCGAGGCACGGCCCTGCTCGACCAGGTCTTCGAAACGAACTTGGTCGATGTCCGCGCCGACCAGCGCATAGCCGTTCGCCCGGCTCTGCAGGTGGCGGCGGTCCTCGCCAAGCGCCCGGCGCAGGTCACGGACGCGCTGGTGAAGCAGGTTCACCCCCGTTGCCGGGGGTGAACCTCTCCACAGCTCATCGACCAGGAGGTCTGACGAGACCGGCGCCCCACGCGCGGACGCCAGCAGGGCGAGCAGAGTCCGCCGCGTACGCGACAGTTTCTGCACCGTGCCGTCGTCACAGACCAACTCGACGGCGCCTAGGACCCGGACCCGCACCACACCTCCAATTGACCACGCAGCATTACGTCCGAGAAGACACATCGTCTCATCACCACAGAGATGGTGACGCGTAATGCCGCCAGAAGGTTGCCTGGAGGCTGGTGCTGAATCCAGATTTAAAGGTTCTGGTTTACGGAACCCGCCACAGGCCGCTCTCGCCGCCCTTGTCGATCTGGAACCCGACCTGCTTGATGTTCACCCCGACCGGAACGACGAACGGCACCAAGGCCGTGCGCTGGTCCCGCGGCTGCAGCCCGAACGGATTCGGGAACACCTCGCCGCCGTCGACCGTCACCGTGCTGGGCTGGCTCTTGTACTTCTTGCCCGAGGCATCGATGACCGTCGTGCCGGTGGCCGGAGTGTCGTTGAAGACCCTCGACCCGGCGTTGATGACCTGGATCTCGACGGCCATCACACGCGACCCCGGCGGGGTCGGGGTGCCGTCTGTGAACGACGTCTCGAAGACGTCCTGCACGATCACCCTCAACAGGATTCCGGGTGCCTCGCCCTTGATGGTGCCCTCAGCCGTCAACCCGAGCTGCTGGTTCTGCTGGATCCTCTCGGTGCTGTCGACGGTGATCACCTTCTTCTCCATCGCGGGGTTCTCAGCGTGGTTGTTGCTGTAGAACCCGTAGTCGATGGAACTGTCCGAACCGCAGCCGACCCCGGCCGCCGCGACGGCTCCCCCGAGGATCAGCATGGCCATACGACGCACACGAACTCCTTCATATGAACTTGTTCCCGACATGAGTAAATCTGTTGCTTCAGATTTACCATGGCAACATGCCGGAGTCCCAGCCGAAGGCCTAGGGTCTAAAGTCCCAATCAGGCGATATCTCCCGGGGTTTATTTCCAGAGCACGAAGTAGTAGACCAGGACCGGAATCACCGGCGCCACGAGAAACCAAGGCGTGACCAGCGGAAGCTTGTTGATCAGACGTACGCCGGCCACTGCACCCGCTCCGAGCAGCACCGAGATCACGAAAAGACCCTCGCGCGCGCCACCTTTGTCGGCGCCGGTCGCACCGAGCGCGGCCATCGCCAGGGAGTGCAGCATCACGACGGAGCAGAGCAGCGAGGAAGCGACGTACCTCTTGACCTGCTCGACATGCACGAGCGGACCCTACTCCGTCGTCACGGCCGGACGCTCGACGAGAGCGGCCAGCTTGACCGGAGCCTGGATGCAGTAGGAGTCGGTCAGCAGCTCGGCGACCTCGTCCCAGTCGGTGTCGTCGTCGAGGATCATCCCGACCACGTTGCCGCCCCAGCCGGCCTTGAAGTAGGGGTGGCCGAGGTGCTCGAAGGCCACCACCTCATCGGGCTCGCCCCGGAACACGATCCGGAAGAGCTGGTCCTCCCCGCCGAAGACGTGCGCGATCGTCGCCTGGCCGACCCGCCAGCGCACCCCGACCCAGGCGTCGTCCTCGAGGCACTTCGGGAACGCGGTGAGGATCTCCCTCAGCCGCACCACCATCGCCTCGGGGACATCAGGACGCTCAGCCATGCTCCCGATCCTGCCAGGCACCACCGACAGCGTTAATTGCTATACATGTTTATGATCAACATGTACGGTTTCTCTCATGAAGAAGCAGACGATCGGATACGTCGCGTGGCGCCTCGCCATGCGTCTGCGGGTGTCGATGGACAGAGCGCTCGCGCCCCTGGGGCTGACCCATGCGCAGTACACGCTCATCGCCTCCCTCCACGGCCTCAGCGCCTCGGAGGCGCCGACCCAGAAGCAGCTGGCCGACCTCACCGGGCTCGAGCCGATGTACGTCTCCAAGCTCGCCCGACAGCTCGAGACGAGGGGCTGGATCGAGCGCGTCCGCGACACCAAGGACACCCGAGCCGTACGCCTCGTCATCACGCCCGAGGGCACCGCGGTGACCCGCAAGGCGATCGCGGTGACCGGGCGGCTGCTCGACCAGCTCACCGCACCGCTCGGCGGCCGCAACAGCCGTCGCGCCGCCGAGGCGCAAGCAGCGCTCGAAGCGATGCTCGCCGCACCCATCGACACCGATCCCACACCTGGAGACTGATCATGACCGTTGCCACGCCCCCACTCACCGGCGCCAACCTGGGCGTCGCCTACTTCGCCCTGCGCAAGAACCTCCTCAACGTGCTCGACGACCACGACCTGACCTTCGAGCAGTCGCTCCTGCTCAACTACCTGCGCCAGGGCGACGCCTCGCGTGCCGATCTGGTCGCGGCGACGGCCGACAACATCAAGATCTCCGCGGCCGAGGTCGAGTCGCATCTCGATGCCGCGATCGCCCGCGGCCTGATCGCCGACGGCCTCACCCTGACCGAGGAGGGTGACCGTCTCCAGCAGCAGATCACCGAGCGTGTCCAGCCGCTGACCAGGTCGTTCTTCGCCGACATCCCGGCCGAGGACCTGGTCGTGACCGCGCGCGTCCTGGCCACCCTCACCGAACGGGCCAACGCCGCTCTGGCCACCTCCTAGTATCGGGGCCATGGCACAGGAGAAGTACGACGTAGTGGTAGCCGGCGGCGGTCACAACGGCCTCACCGCCGCGGCCTATCTCAGCCGGGCGGGCCTCTCGGTCCTGGTGCTCGAGCGGCTCGACCACGTCGGGGGTGCCGCGATCTCGGCGCAGGCGTTCGAGGGCTTCCCGACCCGGCTCTCGCGCTACTCCTACCTGGTCTCGCTGCTCCCCGAGCAGATCCGCACCGACCTCGGGCTCGACATCGAGCTCGCGTCACGGCAGACCGCGTCGTACTCCCCCTACCTCGACGGTTCGCGGGCCACCGGCCTCCTCGTGGAGACGCCCGAGGGCGAGGCGACCGCGGCGAGCTTCCGCGCGGTGACCGGGTCGGACGAGGAGTACGCCGCGTGGCAGTCGTTCTACGACGAGGTCTCCGACCTCGCCCGGGCCGTCGCGCCCACGCTCACCTCTCCGCTTCCCACCGGTGCCGCGATCCGCTCGGAGGTGGGTGCGCCGATCTGGCGTGACATCGTCGAGCGGCCGCTCGGAGAGGCGATCGAGCGCCGCTTCGGCAACGACCTGGTCCGCGGCGTGGTCGCCACCGACGCCCTGATCGGCACCTTCGCGGGCCTCGGCGAGGAGAGCCTGATCCAGAACCGCTGCTTCCTCTACCACCTGATCGGCAACGGGACCGGCGAGTGGCGGGTCCCGGTCGGCGGCATGGGCGCGGTCACCGGGGCGATCGCCAAGGCGGCGTACGCAGGTGGCGCGCAGGTCCTCACCGGCGCGACCGTCACCTCGATCCGCGGTGGTGCCGTCGGCGAGGGCGCCGAGGTCACCTGGACCGACGCCTCCGGCTCCCACACCGTGGCGACCGACTACGTCCTCTCCGGCCTGGCTCCGTACGTCCTCGACGGCCTCCTCGGCCGCACCCCTTCCGCCTCCGACAAGCCGGTGGGTGCCCAGCTCAAGATCAACATGCTCCTCGAGCGCCTCCCCCGGCTGCGCTCCGGCGAGGACCCGAAGGTCGCCTTCGCCGGCACCCTCCACCTCGGCGAGTCCTACTCGGAACTCGAGAAGGCGTACGCCGAAGCAGCCGCCGGCTCGGTGCCGACCGAGATGCCGGGCGAGGTCTACTGCCACTCGCTGACCGACCCCTCCATCCTCGGTGACGTCCCGCCCGGCACCCAGACCCTCACCTACTTCGGCCTGCACGCACCCGCGACCCTCTTCGAGGACCCGGCCACGCGCGAGGAGCGCAAGGCCCAGGCGGTCGAGCGCGCCATCGCCTCCCTGGACCGCCACCTGCTCGACCCGATCTCCTCCGTCGTCGCCCGGACTGTGGATGGCGAGCCGTGCATCGAGGCCAAGATCCCCCAGGAGATCGAGGCCGACCTGGCCATGCCCGGCGGCCACATCTTCCACGGCGACCTCGCCTGGCCCTGGGCCCCCGACGACGCCGACCTGACCACTCCCGCCGCCCGCTGGGGCGTCGCCACCGACGTCGGCACTGTGCTCGTGTGCGGCTCGGGTGCCGTGCGCGGCGGCGCCGTCTCCGGCCTCGGCGGCCACAACGCCGCCCAAGCCGTCCTGGAGCTCCGCTGACCCCGTTGATCCAGCGCAGCCTCGATTTGGGGCGCATCCGAGCCCGCTGCTAATGTTCTTCTCGTCGCCGAGCGCGCCTGACGGGCCGGATGACATGCGCCATTAGCTCAATTGGTAGAGCAGCTGACTCTTAATCAGCGGGTTGTAGGTTCAAGTCCTACATGGCGTACAGGAAATCGGCCCCTCACCTGCACAAACAGGTGGGGGGCCGATTCGTTGGATTTGACGCGGGCATTCAATCGGGCACTCAATCCGCTCCGCAGCAATGTTGACCGCGGGGGCCACAACCTGCGGACTCGCTGGCGCCACTCCTACCGCCTCGCCTGATCCCCAGCGAGGCCCGCTGCCCAGTCCTATGCTGACCACCATGGATCGCGAGTCAACCCAAACTGCCGCGCTGGCCAATGCCGCTGCCCAAGCGGCCAAGTTGCGCGCTCTCATGTCAGTCGATCTGCCGCGACCGCCAGCAACATCCCTCTACGACGCCCTTCATAGAGACTCCGACGCCTATCGGGGCACGGAAGCGCCAGTCGAATCCCCTCGAAAAATTCGACGGGTCAGACGTGCCATATTCGTCGGCGTACTCTTCGCCTTGCTTGCGATCCTTGCTGTCCTGTCAACAGGAGCAACGATCCGCGTCATAGACCCGGCCCTTGAATTCACGAGCACCATTGGGGTCGGGTCTATAACAGCCGCAGTTACACTGGGCCTGTGGCTCCATTTCTTGTTTTCCCCTGCGTTGACGTGGCTCGAATATTGGGGAAGCGACGACATCCGCGAGCGGCGGGAATCTTCTAACTCCGCTAATCTTCCAGGAGTCGTTCTGATCGCCATTTTGATTGCCGCTGTTGGAGTCTTCTTTCAATCAACCTATGCGGACAATCCGATGGTTAGGTTCGGCGCCGCAGCAGGAATACTTCTCACTCTCCTCGGGTATTTCGACTACGTCTTTGCAGATATTCGAAAGAAGCGCTTGACTCGCGAGCGGCTGAACCAAACGATCTCCGTCGCCGTGCATAGCAAGGAACTTGCCCGGACCCTTGTAGAGATCGGCGACGCCCACACACTGGCCAGGCACGGAGAACTGCTAATTGAAGCGGTAACCCTCCTGAGATACCTCGGCGCATTCTCGGAGGCCGAACTTCTCGAAGTGTCAATTCCTCCAAACGTGCAGTCCGCACGAGATATGACTCACCGAGAGCTGACGGCATTGCGTTGGGAGCGTGGCGATAGCCGTGGCCTGGTATAGCTTGGGCGAATTCAAACGCTCGATTGCATTATTGGTCGCTGGAGGCGCGATCACGCTAGCTACCGGCGCTGGCGGCGCGATCACCGACTGGGCCATTCCCAACGAAACTGCCCCAATTCAGTGCGCTAGCGAGTATGAGAAATACGGCAACATCATCGAGAAATACCCGAACGCCGAGGTCCACCAAGAGAAGAATTCTCCAGTTCAGGGCGAGTGCGATATAAACAAGTTTGTTGACTCAATACGGAAGCCGCGTCCCAACGAGGGCGCGGCTCCCGAGACCACTGGAAGTGGAGATTAGACAGCGTCTTCCGACTGTGACCGGTACAAGCCGTCGAGGTGCAGCACGGCACCATTCACAACCTTGCGACCCATGTAGACGTCCTGGGTCATCGAGGGCCGCGCGTGGCCGAGCTGGTCGGCAATCTGGCGAGCCGTCATCCCGCGCTCGTCCAGCACGGTCGCCACCGTCTTCCGGGCGGTGTGAGAGGTGAGCCAGCCGAACACCTTCCCCCGCACCTTCCTGATATCGCGGCCGACGTTGCTCCGGTCACGCCAGGTGCCAACGGCGTTCGGGAAGACGGGCGCGGAGAGGTCCTGTCCGACGTACCGGTCAGCCAACATCGACCGACACCACTCGGGCACTTGGAGGATGCGATCGGACGTCACCGACTTGGTCGTCTTGCGGACCAGGCCGACGCCCTTCACGTAGACGATCGTCCCGTCGAAGACGATGACGCCGGTCGCCAGGTTGACGTCACACCAGCGGAGCGCGAGCGCCTCACCGATCCGGACACCGGTCGCGAACAGCAGGCGCAGCAGGTCGGGCAGATCCTTCCGCGTGGCGTACTCGCTCTCATCGAGCATGTCGAGGAAGGTGTGTACCTCCTCCTCGCTCAAAGCCCGGGCGGCCTTCTTGCGGCCCTGCTCGATGCGGCCGACGTCGCGCACGGGGTTCACCCGCAGGACGTCGCGGCGCATCAGCAGCCCGCATGTTCCTGAGAGCACGGTCCGGCAGGTCTTCGCCGTTGAGTAGCCCTTGGTCCGGTGGGTCTTGGTCAGGAATGCGTCGAGCCGTCCTGTCGTCAGCTCTGAGAGGCGCAGATCGCCGATGGCAGGAATGACGTGCTTCTCCGCGTGGGTCACGTAGGCGTCGTATGTCGTCGGCGACCGCGAACCACGCTCGACCAGGTCCTTGACCTCTTCGAGGTAATCGCTCACCGCGACCTCGAAGCGAGTGCTCGGCTTGTACACCCCACCACCGACCGCGAGGGCCTTATCGACATTGGCCCGCGCGGCCTTCTTCGCGGCCGTCTCCGTCTTGCGGGTCGCCTTTCCTCGCCGGGGAGCGCCCGAGTGATCCCGGTAGTACTGGATCGCCAGCCAGCGCCCGTCCTCCTGCTGGGTGGCCGAGACCTCGGCGCGCTCCCCCGGCTCAAGTCGTTCGTACCTACTCAAGACGCAACTCCGATCGGCAGGGCCTCCACCCACGCCCGGACCTCGTCCGGCACGTAGCGCACGTACTTTCCGACTCGGCGGCTGGCCGGGCCTCGCCCGGCAGAGCGCCAGGCGTAGAGCGTGGCGACGGGTACGCCGAGGTACTCGCTCACATCGCTGATCGTCCAGAGCCTTTCGAGCTTCTCGACAGCCTTCTTGCCACTCATCGGTTCGAGTCCTTCCGGTCGGTCGAGCGGGTTGGGAGGGGGTAAGTCGTACCAGCCGTACCAGCCGTACCGAACACGTGTTTAGGCTGGTCAGATGCTGTTTTGGGGTGGTACGGCTTTGGTACGGCTGGTACGGCTTGGGAAATTTGGTACGGCTTTGGTACGGGCCGATTTTTCAAGCCGTACCACCTGAAATCGCGGTCCGACCTGGGGAAACACCGTCGTGGTACGGCTGGTACGGCTGGTACGGCTTGTGCCCCCATACCCGTCGTTGCGGTGCTCATCGGTGGGCCTCCTCCGGGTCACAGGTCGGGTGGGTTTGGGTGCCGTCGTCGTGGGTCATCGGCAGGTGGCACACGACGCAGGTTGGGGTGGTGCAGTAGCGAGCCCAGGCGTCGGCGAACGTGGTGCGGCGGTACCCCTTGGCCTGAGTGCCCGCGAACCGGATGGTGTCGGAGCGGATGTCGAAGTCACGCAGCAGGAATCCGAGCTTCATCGCGGTCAGACCGCCGTTCTGGTAGGTCGCCCAGGGGGCCTCAGGGTCCGCGTGGAGCCGTTCGAGAAGAACCGTGGTCGGCAGTGCCTCAGCGTCACCGAACGCGGCCTTGCAGTCGGTCAGGAGACGGGTCTGCAGGGTGGTCTGGGCGTTGGCGTCGCGGGTCTCGGTCAACGTGATGCACGCGTCTCGGGCAATGTCGGGCCAGACACCTCCGGCGAGGTCGGCCAGGGCGATCAGGGGCTCCCAGGTGTCGGCGGCGCGGTCCTCGACCGGCATCTCAGGCATGGCGGTGCCGAGGTGA
>NZ_JBEZZS010000036.1:0-53378 GCF_040639295.1 Nocardioides sp. NPDC023903
CGTAGCCGAGCTCGCGTGCCGCCTGGCGGACCTTCTCGGCCACCGAGTCGCTGACACCGGGCGTCCCGCGCGCTCTCCGGACAACTCGGCCGACGCGGGTGACGTCTCGGCCGACCGGGGTGACGCCTCGGCAGGTGGGTCAGATGCCGAGGTTGGAGAGGAGGCCGCCGACGACCGGGACGACGCCGAGCAGCAGGAAGGCGGGGAGGAGGCAGATGCCGAGCGGGACGGCGGCCTTGACTCCCACCGCGCGGGCGCGATCCTCGACCTCCGCGCGGGCGTTTCTGGTCAGGTCGTCGGCGAGGCGCTCGACCGTCGTGGCGACCGGGGCACCGGTCGCCTGAGCTCGGGCCAGGGCCCGGCCCAACGGCGCCAGAGCGGGATCGTCCACCAGGGTGCGCCATGTCTTCTCCGGATCGGCTCCCAGACGAAGCCGAGAAGCCGCCGGCAGGAGTCTGGCGGCTGCCGGGCCGGGGAGCGCTGCCGCGACCGCCACCAGCGCCTCGGCAGGCGCCGCGCCTGAGGTGAGTGCGGCGGAGAGCAGGCGGACCAAGGCAGGCAGCTCGGCCTTCGCGGCCTCCCGCTCGCGCCGGACCTCGGCGGGCTCGACCCGGCCGATGACCAGCCAGCAGACGACACCCGTCGGAGCGGCGAGTACGGTACCCGCCGTGCCGCCGACGAACGAGTAGACGGCGCCAGCCGCGAGCAGCGCCAGCAACGGCCGCCAGCGCATCATCCAGCCGCCGGGATCACCTCGATCCGCAACGGCCGCGACCCTGCCGGGAAGTGGTGAGGCCGGCGCTGGCAGCAACGCTGCTGCCAGCCCGAGCGCGACGGCCGCGAGCCAGACGCTCATCTCGCCTCCACCCCACGCGCGATGCCCTCGATCCACCACAGCCCCAACCAGCCGAGCAGCAGTCCGAGACCGAGGCAGGCCAGGCCGACGGGCGAGCCGAAGAGGAACTCCAGCGGGTTGCCGCCGACGCCGCTCCCCATCGCCAGGGCAGCCACCGGCAGGCCCGCGATCAGGCGAGCGGTGGAGCGGGCCGATCCGAGCTCGCCGTCGACGACCCGCTGGGTCGCGGCCGCTGCCCGCAGGTCGAGCGCCACCCGGTCGAGCGCGTCCGCGAGACCGCTCCCGGTCTGGTGGGCGATCTGCCAGGCTGCGGCGACCACACGGAGCGATCCGGCTCCGGGAATCTCGGCGACCTGCCGCCAGGCGGCGGGGACGTCGGAGCCCATGCGCTGCGCCTCCGCGACCGGCTCGATCACCGGCCACTCCGTAGCGAGCTGCGTGAGCGCGGGGCCGGGTGGATGCCCGGCGGCCAGCTCGGCGGCCATCTGCTCGCAGGCCTCGACGACGCGGTTGGCCGTACGTCCCGCCTCGATCCGCTCGCAGCGGCGCCGCCACAGAGCGACACCGCCATAGGTGGCGATCCCGAGCAAGACAGCCGCGACGACCGCCTTGCCCGGGAAGACGATGGGGATCAGGGCGACCAGGAGGAATGACCACCGCGGCACCCGCCACGCAGGCGATCGTGATCCGACCGCGGCTCGTGGGCGGAGCATCAGCGCGGCGGCAGCTCCCGCCAGGCAGGCGACCAGCCCGAGGCTCAGCCCGCTCACCGCTCGGCTCCCAGCAGCGCCTCGAGCCGGTCCGCGGCCGGTCCGGCGATCACGCCGCCATCGGCGGCCACCGAGAAGGCGGTCTCCATCCGGACCAGCCCATCGGCTCCACGCAGAGGGACCGCGATCTCGGTCAGCACCCGGCGGCCTTCACGTCGCCGCAGGTGCACGACCACGTCCACACCGGAGGCGAACTGGCTGTGCGCCGCCTCCCTGCCGAGGCCGGCGGCGAGCGCCAGCGCCTCCACCCGCGCCGGGACGTCGGCGGCGGAGTTGGCGTGCAGCGTGCCGCAGCCGCCCTCGTGGCCGGTGTTCAACGCGGCGAGGAGGTCGACGACCTCGGCGCCACGCACCTCCCCCACGACCAGCCGGTCCGGCCGCATCCTGAGGGCCTGGCGGACCAGCGTATGGAGCTCGACAGCGCCCGCGGCCTCGATGTTGGCCGGACGCGCCTCGAGGCCGACCACATGCGGATGGTCCGGACGCAGCTCGGAAGCGTCCTCGACCAGCACCAGCCGCTCCTCCGGCGGCACCAGCGACAACAAAGACGCCAGCAGGGTCGTCTTCCCGGTGCCGGTGCCTCCCGAGACGAGAAAGGCGGACCGCGCCAGCACCAGCCTGCGCAACAGGTCTGCCACCACGGGAACGACCATTCCCGAAGCCTCGAGCTCGGAGAGGGTGAACGCCCGCGCCGAAGGCACCCGCAGCGAGATCACCGTGCCCGGTCGAGCCAGCGGCGCGAGCACCGCATGGAACCGGCTGCCGTCGCCCAGCCTCAGGTCGACGTAGGGCGAGGCATCGTCCAGACGGCGGCCGGCCCCCGCAGCCAGCCGCTGCGCCAGCCGCCGAACTGCATCGTCGTCAGGAAATGCGACCGGAGCGGGCTCCAGGCCGGCTCCACGGTCGATGAAGACCTGATCGGGCCCGTTGACCAGGACGTCGGTCACTCCCGGCAACCGCAGCAGCGGCTCCAACGGCCCCGCGCCGACCACGTCGCGGCGCAGCATCTCGAAGACCGCCAGCACGGTCGCATCACCGACGATCCGACCCTCCGCACGGAGCGCCTCCTGAACCCGGTGTGGGGTGAGTTCTCCCGGCGTACGCGCCAAGTGGTCGCGGACGAGGTCGACGACCTGGGGCGCGATGTCGACCGCGCCGATCATGCGGCCATCACCCCCGCGCCGACCCGGCAGCGCATCAACACCTCGGCCGCGGCACGAGCCAGCGGTGCCCGCTTCGAGCGGATCGGCCCCAGGCCCAGGTCGATGGCCTCCGAGAGCCCGCGCTGGTCGGACATCGACGCGATCACCGGGAGTCCGAGCGCACGCCCGACGGCCTCCGGTTCGGCCGCGCGGCCGCGTACGACGATCCGCACCCGATCCCGCTCGGGAAGGCGAGAGATCAGCCGGGCCGCAGACGCCGTGCCGGTGACATTCGCTCGAACGACGACGAGGACGATGTCGCATCCGGTCAGCAGCGCCTCGGCCCCGGCGTCCGACTCGCGTGGCAGGTCGACCACGACCAGGTCATGGCCGCGACGGGCGGCGGCGAGCACCTCGCGCACCACCTCCGGTTTCGGTGGCACCACATCACCACCTGGCCAACCCAGGAGGCCCAGCGACCCGACATGCGGCACCGCCTCACGCAGCGCCCGCGCTCCCAGCCGCCCGGCGGTCTGCCCGAGATCGCCCCAGGTCACCCCGGGAATCTCGTCGAGACCGAGCACCCGCCCGGCTCCCGGGCCGAGCCGGTCGGCGTCGATCAGCAGCGTCGACCCACGGTCGGCTCCCAGGCTGGCCAGGGCTGCGGCGTACGTCGTCGCACCGGCACCGCCCGATCCGGCCAGCACGCCGACGACCATGCCGTCGCCGCCCTCACCGTCGCTGACGTCGGCGAGCAGCCCGGCGACCACAGTCTCGGCCGACGGCAGCTCGAGCAGCGTCTCGGCGCCGATCTCCAGCGCGGCCCGGAGCAGGGGTTCGCCGGTCGAGCCCCAGCCCACGACGTACACCCCGTCTCTTCGGGGTGGGCGCAGCGACGCCACCTCCGCCAGGAGATCGGCGCCGACCAGGATCAGTGGTGGTCGTTGCCATCGACGCAGGGCGCCGACGGCATCGGGGCACTCCTCGACGGTGACGCCCGAGGCGGCGGCCAGACGAGCCGCCTCAGCGGCCAGCAACGAGTCCGAGGTGATGACGAGAGGTTCCGAGGTCATGGCAGCAGGATCCGCCGCGACGCCGACAATTCCACCCGCAAATCCGGAGCCTGTGGATAACCCGGTCCCGAACCCGCCCTGTGGATGGCGATCGGCCCACCCAACGGCCGTCTACGATGTGCCCATGACACGCATCGCTGCGTTCTTCGACCTCGACAAGACGATCATCGCGAGGTCGAGCACGCTTGCGTTCTCCAAGCATTTTCAGGCCGGCGGCCTGATCACCCGCGCGGCCATGATCCGCTCGGCCTACACGCAGTTCGTCTACGTCGTCGGCGGCGCCGACCACGACCAGATGGAGAAGATGCGCAAGTCGCTCTCCGAGATGGTCACCGGATGGGACGTGGCGACCGTCAAGGAGATCGTCGCCGACACCCTCCACAACGTGGTCGACCCGCTCGTCTACGAGGAGGCCGTGCAGCTCATCGAGCAGCACCACGCCCAGGGCCACGACGTCATCATCGTCTCCGCCTCCGGCACCGAGCTGGTCGAGCCGATCGGCGCGATGCTCGGCGCCGACCACGTCGTCGCCACCCAGATGAAGATCGAGGACGGTCGCTACACCGGCGAGATCGCGCTCTACGCCTACCGCGAGGAGAAGGCCCGCGCGGTCCAGGAGCTGGCCGAGCGCTTCGGCTACGACCTCGAGCAGTCGTACGCCTACTCCGACTCCGTCACCGACCTCCCCATGCTGGAGGAGGTCGGTCACGCGTTCGCGGTCAATCCCGACAAGGACCTCCGCAAGGCCGCCAAGGAACGGGGCTGGGACATCCTGGTCTTCAACAAGCCGGTCGCACTGCGCAGCCGCGTGCTCAGCCCGTCCACGCCGACCCTGGCCGCACTGGCCGTCGGGGGTGCCGTCGCCATTGCCGGCGGCGTCATCTGGGCGGGCACGAAGCGCCGTCGCCTCGGCGCCTGACCCGGCTCGAATTCAGAATTCTGCAGGAGCGACATGATCCTCCTCATCCTGCAGAAATTCCAGCCTTGTATCTGGCCGCCGATCAGCGTAGAAACAGAGGTGTAACAAGACGAACACGAGCGACAGGCACCCACGCGGCGATCCACCCATCTGATGGGGTGCTGTAGCCGGGGAGAAATCCCGACGCAGTGACCAGACCTTGCACGCTTGGTAACCAGAAACGCTCGTGTCAGCGGTGGCACCCGGTGCTCACAACCCACCGGGTGCCACCTGCTTTTGCCCTCGTCTACTCGGCCGCGTCCAGGCGCAGCGGCGAGGCCTCGGCCCCGGCGGCGTACGCCTCGGCCGCGTAGAGCAGCCACGAGTGCGCGCCCGCCTGGCCACCCTCGCGGAAGCCGCGCAGGTTCGACTCGTAGGCGGCCCGCAGCGCCAGATGTCCGGCCTCAGGCACGACCAGCGACTTCTCGTCCACGCCGCGCGCGACCAGGATGAGCCGCTCTGCGGCACGCGCGACCAGGCCGTTGTGGGACGCGAACGGAGCAGCGGTCGCCAGATCGGCGTGTACGAACGCCGCCACGACCAACGCCGGCGCGGACGTCGGGGCGAGCAGCAGATCGGAGAGACGCCGCAACCGCTCGGCCGAGTCGGCCGAGCGCGGCCGGCCCAGCTCCTCAGCGTCCAGCGAACCCGCCGCCGCCAGCGCGTGCAGCCGCGCGAATGCCTGCAGCGGCGCGTGCTTCACCACCGGCACCAGCGAGAGCAGCTCGGTCGAGAGCCGCACCGCGTCCTGCGCGATCGCGTCCCCGCCGGAGTCCCGCACCTCACCCAACGTAGAGCCGGATCCCTCCAGCACGGCAGAGGCGTGCGCACCACGAAGCAGCGACTCGGCGGTGTTCTCCGGAGACGTACGCCGCAGTCCCCGGTCACGCAGCATCACGTCGATACCGTCACGAGCTGCGGCGAACCCCGAGGCCACACCTTCGAGCGACACCAACCGGGCAAGCGGATCGTCCTTCACGCGTCAACCTTAAGCGCGCGTTACCCTGACCGAGATGACGGACCCAGCCAACCCCGATCCCGCGCGCTCCTTCGGAGGCGTGGCGGACAGCTATGACCGCGGGCGCCCGTCGTACCCGGTGGATGCGGTCAAGTGGCTGGTCGGGGAGGAGCCGTGCTCGGTCCTCGAGCTCGGAGCCGGCACCGGCAAGCTGACCGAGGTGCTCGTCGGCCTCGGCCACGACGTCTTCGCGACCGACCCGGACGACGCGATGCTCGACATCCTCTCCGGGAAGCTCCCGGACGTACGCGCCACCAGCGGCACCGCCGAGCAGATCCCGACCGGCGACAGCCTCTACGACGTGGTCGTCGTGGGCCAGGCGTTCCACTGGTTCGACCACGCCAAGGCGCTGGCCGAGATCGGGCGGGTGCTGCGTACGGACGGACGACTCGCCGTGGTCCAGAACGAGCGTGACGAGCGGATCCCCTGGGTGCGCAAGCTCGGCAAGCTGATCGGCAAACAGACTGGACTGACAGAAGAGGGCGGCTTCGACCCGGCGCCGATCCTCGACGACTCCGGGTTCTTCTCCGCCGTGGAGGCCCAGACGTTCCGGCACTGGCAGGTCGTCGACCGCCACTCGATCCAGGACCTGGTCCAGTCGCGCTCCAACATCGCCACCCTCCGGCCGGAGGCCCAGGACCAGAAGCGGCGCGAGGTGCTGGCCTTCTACGACGACTACGGCCGCGGCATGGACGGCATGCAGCTGCCCTACAACTGCCGTGCCTGGCGTACGCAGGTGCTCCCGCACGCGCAGCTCAAGCACACCGTCGAGGTCGTCGAGATGGAAGAGGAGGTGGAGCCGCAGGTGCCGCTGGCCAAGCGCACCGACACCGCCGTACGCCTCCCCCGCGTCATCACCGACCCCGAGAACGGCGACGACGACCTGCTCATCGACTTCCGGTGAGTGGGTCCCGCGGGCGCGTCGTGAGCGCGTCGCGCTCCGGGTCCATCAGGTCGAAGCTCTGGATGATCCAGAAGATCGCGAAGCAGGCCAGCAGCGATACCTCGGTCGCCAGCAGCCAGTACTTCCAGCCGGTCAGGCCCAGGACGATGCCGGCCGCCAGCAGCGCCACCATCGCCACGACCAGCGCCCAGTAGGTCTTGTCCAGCCGCGTACGCGCCTTGTCGGCCTCCTGCGCGATCTTCCGCACGCCCCAATCGGTGTTGAGCACGACCGCCAGCGCGAACGGAGTGAAGGTGAACAGCGCCGCGAGCCCGTGCGCCTTCGTCGCGAAGGTCTCCTGGTCGATCAGCAGCCAGCCCACGCCGACGACCCACGCCGCCGCGACGGAGACGAGGCCGATGGCGCCCCATCGCGAGGGCCAGGCGCCGGCGGCGGCGCGCTTGCGGAGCCCGAAGATCAGCACGACCACCCAGCCGATCGCCATCACCGCCAGATAGCTCCAGGCGTTGTTGACGATGGCGGCCTTGTCGATCTCCTGCCCGATCTCCGGGGTCGGCACGAAGCCGACCATCGGCGCCGAGAGCCCGGCGAGGTTGAGCGCGGTGTCCTCCGCGTCGGTATAGCCGCGCAGCACCACCAGGCACACGCCCAGCGAGCACAGCACCGCGGTGAAGACCGGGCCCGCCGGCGTGTAGTAATAGGACGAGATGGAGGTCTGCCACTCGCCGCTCGTGATCGTCTCGGCGCCCACCGAGATCGCCAGCCCCGCGAGCAGACAGCACAGAGCGAAACGGACATAGCGGTACGTCGTCACCTCGGTCGTCATACTTCCCGAACGTAGCGGGATCCGGCCACCCTCGGGGCCCTATTCGGCAGCGCGTCCGAGACCCGCGCCAATCGTTCACCGAACAATGTCGAGGAACGCATAGCGTGACGAACACCACATCGGATAACGTAAATCGAAGCCGGATCCCCGCCGGTTTCGATAAATCCTCCGTCGCTCCCTACGATGCGCGCGTGAAGATGACGATCAAGTGAAATCCTTCGCCCCGAGACGACGATGTCTTGGGATGCGCCCGCGGACGCGTTAGCGTCCGGACGAAGCCGCATATCTCTGCCGTAGCCCCACCACCATCACCGCTCGGGCGATGCCTCCTGCGGAAAAAGTGAGGTCGACATGTCCACCGTGACATACCTCGAGGACGGCCCTTCCGTCCTCTCCCTGTACGAAGGTTTCTTCGCCGGTGGCGCCCGGATCCTGCACACCGCAGTCGTCCGCGCGCTCGACGCCACCACGCCTCAGCGACACAGCGTGCTGAGCCTCAGCGACCGCGTACAGCGCGAGTTCACCGCGCAGCGGATCTCCTCCGACAACTCCTATCGCCGCCTGACCTCGGCCGGCGTGCCGGTGCGGGCATTGAGACGTACGCCTTCGGGCCCGATCACCACCAGCCAGCTCAAGCGCGTGGCGCAGTCGGTGGCGAAGGCAGACGTGGTGCTCTCCCTCAAGGAGCAGCCGCTCACGGTGCTGGGCAGGGTCGGCACTTCGGGGACTCCGCTGATCACCTGCCTGCACCGCTCCGACCCGGAACACCAGGGTGCCGGCGTGCAGGAGCTCATCGACCTCGACCGCGCCGGGCTGCTAACCGCGGCGGTGTGCTGCGCGGAGTCGACCCAGCGGGCCTACCACGAGGCGACCGGGATCCCGCTGGAGCGGCTGCCGGTCCTCCCCAACGGGGTCGACCTCTACAAGTTCCGCACCGACGCCGAGCTGAGGGCTGGCAAGCGGGCCGAGCTCGGGGTGGACGGCGACGCACCCGTGGTGATGATCGCGGCGCGCTTCGACGAGATGAAGAACATCCCGCTCTTCGTCCGGGCCGCGCGCCGGTTCGTCCAGGAGCACCCCGACGCCCACCTCGTCATGTGCGGCGCCGGGATGACCGCGGACAACCCGGCCTTCGCCCAGCTCATCAACGACGAGCTCGGCTCGTGGCCGGCGCTGGAGACCAACCTGCACGCGCTCGGGATCCAGAGCCAGATGGCGCCGCTCTACAACGCCGCCGACCTGATCACGCTCACCTCGGCATTCGGCGAGGCTGCCCCGCTGTGCCTGCTCGAGGGGATGGCCTGTGGCGCGGTCCCGGTGACCACGCCGGTCGGCGACGCTCCGGCCATGGTCGGTGACCTCCGCCTGGTCTCGAGCTTCGACCCGGCCGAGATGGCCGAGTCCTGGAAGGCCGCCTTCGCTCAGCGCGAGGAGCACTTCGAGCGGATCTTCCGCAACCGGCAGCGCCTCTCCGAGCAGCGGCTCTTCGATGCGTACGCCCGGCTCATCAAGGACTCCGCCGACTCGGCACTCATCCCGGTCGCAGTCTGAGACGATCGCTGGTCGAGCCCCATGATCGGGGCTCGACCAGCGGTCGGGCGGATCAGTAGATCGTCACGCCGTAGGCGTTGACGGCCTCACGAACGGGCTGGAAGAAGGTCGTTCCGCCCGTCCTGCAGTTGCCGGAACCACCCGAGGTGATGCCGAGGGCCTTGGTGCCGTCGTAGAGCGCGCCGCCGGAGTCGCCCGGCTCGGCGCACACGTTGGTCTGGATCAGGCCGCTGACCCGGCCGGAGCCCTGGTAGCGGACGGTGACGTTGAGCGCCTGGACGGTACCGGTGTGGACGCCGGTGGTGGAGCCGTCGCGGGTGACCTTCTCACCGACGTACGCATCGGCGACCGAGAAGCCGCCGGGGTGCGAGAGCGCGGGGTTGTCATAGCGGACCAGGGCGTAGTCGTTGCCCGGGAAGCTCGAGGAGACCGACGGGCCGATCAGGGTGGACTGGGCCGAGTTGGCGTACCAGGTCGGAACCTCGTCAGCGCAGTGACCGGCGGTGATGAAGTAGTAGCTGCTGCCGCTCTGCACGTTGAAGCCCAACGAGCAGCGGTAGCCGGAGCCGTAGATCGCATCGCCGGCGCCGAGCAGCGTGGTGAACTTGCCGGCGGTGCGGTTGATCGTGAGCGCGTCGGCGTCGGCACCGGCGGCCTTGGTGACCTTGGCGAGCTCTGCCTTGGAGACGGTGGAGTCGGCGGTGACGACGACCTTGCCGGTCGCTGCGTCGGTGTACCAGGCGATGCCGGACACGGCTGACTTGTCGACGGCGGAGTTGACCGCTGCCAGCGCCTTCGGACTGAACTCTTTGTGATCTGGTGCGGCGACAGCCGGCGTGGTGGCAGCTGTGGCTGCCAGGCCAAGACCGGCGAAGACTGCGGCCAGACGGGTGCGGGACGTGGTGAACCTCATGTGTTCCTCCTACGAACGACCAGGCACCCGCGTGGTTGCAGGCGCCAGGAGTACCCGACCACCGCGATGTGCCCGAGCACGCCTTCTCGGGAGTATGTCGGCGGGTCGATCGGTCGGCTATGCGAAGGAAGAAAATTTCACCACCAGGCGGAAATCATTACCAAATAGGGCGAAGTGGTCTGAACCACTTCGCCCCATTCGAGCTGATATCAGTAGATGTTGACGTCGTACGCGTTGACGGCCTCGCGGACGGGCTGGAAGAAGGTGGTGCCGCCCGAGTCGCAGTCACCGGAGCCGCCCGAGGTGATCCCGAGGGCGGTCGAGCCGGCGTAGAGCGGGCCGCCGGAGTCACCCGACTCGGCGCAGATGTCGGTCTGGATCATGCCGCGAACGGTGCCAGACCCGCGGTAGCGGACCGAGACGTCGAGCGCCTCGACCCGGCCGGAGTGCACGCCGGTGGACGAGCCGTCGCGGGTGACCCGCTGGCCGACGCGCGCGTCACCGACGGAGTAGCCGCCCTGGTGGGTCAGCGACGTGTTGTCGTAACGCACCAGCGCGTAGTCGTTGCCCGGGAAGCTCGACTTCACCGTCGGTCCGATCCGGGTGGTCCGACCTGAGTTCGTGTACCAAGTCCCCACCTCTTCGGCGCAGTGGCCGGCGGTGAGGAAGTAGTGGGTGCCACCGCTGCGTACGTTGAAGCCGACCGAGCACCGAACGCCCTCGCCGTAGATGGCGTCGCCGGCGCCGAGGAACGGCTTGAACTCGCCCTTGGCGCGCTTGATCGTGATCGCGTCGGCATCGGCGCCGACGGTCCGGGTCAGCTTGCTCAGCGCGGACGCGGGGACGGTGGAGTCAGCGGTCACGACCACCTTGCCGGTGGCCTCGTCGGTGTACCAGGCGATGCCGGACAGCGCGGACCTGTTGACCGCGGAGTCGACGGCGGCGTAGGCAGACGCCAGCGCATTGGCGCGGGCCCCCGCCTCGGGGGGTGCGGCGACCGCCGGCGTGGCCGCGGCGGTAGCCGCCAGCCCTAGACCGACCGCTGCCGCGAGCAGCCGGCTGCGTGACCTGGTGAGCCTCATGCGTTCCTCCTGGGACGACCAGGCGCCCGCTTCGGTAGCGCGCGCCACGTGCACGACCACCGCGATGTGCCCGAACACGTCACTGTGAGTATGTCGTTGTCGACACCTCATCGGCCAGTCGTCGGCAAAAAACTTTCGCAGTTCGATCAAAATTCGTACGCCGCGGGGCAAAGTGGCTCAAACCACCTCACCCCGCGGCGTACCTGTGATTGATCAGCTGTGCTTGATCAGCCGGGGCTTGATCAGTCGGGGCTTGATCAGTAGATCGTGGCGCCGTACACGCTGAGCGCCTCGGTCACCGGCTGGAAGAAGGTCGTCCCGCCGGTGGAGCAGTTGCCGCTGCCGCCGGAGGTCAGACCCAGCGCGGTCGAACCGGAGTAGAGCGCGCCGCCGGAGTCACCGGGCTCGGCGCAGACGTTGGTCTGGATCAGGCCGCTGACGGTTCCCTCGGCGTAGCGGACGCTGGCGTTGACCGCCGTCACGGTGCCGGTGTGGACACCGGTGGTCGAGCCGTCACGGGTGACGCTCTGGCCGACCCGAGCGGTGCCCGCGGTGAAGCCACCGGTCTTCGAGATGGTCGAGTTGTAGCGGACGATGCCGTAGTCGTTGCCCGGGAAGCTCGAACCGGCGGTCGAGCCGAGAAGCGTGGTGTTCGACGAGTTGGCGTACCAGGTCGAGACGGCGTTGGTGCAGTGGCCCGCGGTCAGGAAGTAGTCGGCGCCGCCGACCTTGACGTTGAAGCCGAGCGAGCAGCGGGAGCCGCCGCCGTAGATGGCGTCGCCAGGGCCGATGAGCGGGCTGAACTCGCCCTTGGTGTGCTTGACGGTCACGGCCTCGTCGCCCTGGCTCGTCTTCTCGGCGGCGGCCTCCTTGACCTGGGCGATCTCGGACGCGGACACCGTCTCGTCGACGGTGACGACGACCTTGTTGGTGGCCGGGTCGGTGTACCACGACGAGCCGACCGGGGCGGACTCGGCGACAGCCGACTTGACCGACGCGACCTCGGCCTTGCTGAACTCGGCGTCCGCGGCGGCAGCCGGGACGGCGACGGCGGCGGAGGCCGCGAGACCCACACCCGCGGCAAGCGCGGCGATCGTGCGGGGACGGAAGGTGGTGCGTTGGAACCTCATACGTCTCCTCCTGGGGGAAAGGCCCACGTGTTGCGGGCTTCCGCCCCCGAATCCACGGGTTTCGCGGCTTACCGGGGGCGGGTAACTGAGTTTCGTGTTCTTTCCCAATTCCCGCACCACATTCGATTCCCCAAGAATCTGCATTGCAAAGACTCGTTCTTCGGATTCTTGCAATGCAGCAACACGCGATTCCGCAGGGTTTTCGGCACCTCGCCCGCAGAAGAGGATTGGGTAAGCATTGCCAAGTTGTAGGTGCCCGGGTCGCGGGCCGCGTACGGTGGGTATCCGTGTTCATCTCGCTGCACGAGCGGGGATTCGGGCGGTATTTCGTCCGTCTTCCAAACCTTCGGCGTGGCGACCGTTGATAGATGGTAGACAAACCCCATGCCGTATCCGCCGCCCCCAGGCTCCCCCGGTTCGGGCGCGCCTGACGAGGAGCCGCAGAAGCAGCCTGCCCCTTTCGACTACAACGAGCGCCTGATCGGGCTCTCCGAGGAGATCGGCGGCAACCGGCCGGCCTTCAACGCCCGCAAGGAGCGCGCCGCCCAGGGCGGCCCGCTGCGCCAGGTGCTGACGATCGCTGTCTCCCTCGGGCTCGTGGTCGTGTGCGGGGTCGTCGTCTACGCCCTCTTCACCCGCGGGGACGACGCGGCCACGACCGCCGGATCGCCGACCGCGAGCGACACGCCGTCGGCCGGCAGGACACCGAGCGAGTCGCCGAGCCAGGGCGGCGGAAGCACTGACGTCGGCGGCGAGTCCAGCGGCAAGCCCGCCTGGCCCGGCACCAGTTCCCCGGCCGACCCGAGCGACGGCGCCACCACGTCGCGCTCGACCATCGGTCCCGAACACCTCTCCAAGGCCGACGTCCCGCGCCCCTGGGAGTTCACCTACGGCGACGTCACGCTGAAGGCCCGCTACCTGAGCGGCAAGGACTACTCCGGCTGCAAGGCGACGCTCAAGCCAGCGATCCGCGATCTCGGCTGCGACTACGCCGTCCGGGTCTCCTACAAGGCTCAGCGGGGCAACCTGCGGATGACCCACTTCATCTACGACTTCAGCACCGTCGAGGCCGCAGGCAAGGCCGCCACGAAGATCGAGCCGGAGCACGTGATCCCGCCCAAGGAAGCCTCCCTGCCCAGCTACACCCAGGGCTGGTTCAAGGTGAAGGACTACGGCAAGTACGTCGTCTACACCATGGTCACGGCCAGCGACGGCATCACCGTGGCCCAGGGCAAGGAGTACACCTCTTACGGCAACACCGACCTCGGCGCGGAGATCCTCTTCCGGATGTGAGCCCGGCTCAGGGGGTCGCCTGGTCTCCTGCTTCGGGTGAGGCTCCCACTGTGGGCGAAGGCTGGGTCGAGGCGCTGCCGCTCTCGCTCGGCTGCGCCGACGGCGTGGCGCTCGAACCGGTCGAGGTCGACGGCTCGGCGCTCGGCTCCTCCGGCGCGGCCGACTCCGACGGCTCGGCCGACTCCGAGGGCTCGGTGCTCGTGCTCGCGGATTCCTCCGGAGACGCGGTGCTGCTCGGCGACGGATCCTCGCCTCGCGGCTCGTCGCCCTTCTCCGAGCCGCCGCCGGTCACCCGGGAGATCGTCGTGCCGCCGTCTCCGCCGCGCGTGATCGAGCTGACGCTGCGTCCGGCCAGCAGCTCGAAGACGGTGATCACGGCGATCACGACCACGAACATCGCCAGCGAGAGCAGCGCGATCCGCTTCCAGGGCAGCGTCTTGAGGCGCTCCTGCCACGACGGCATCGGCTCAGCGTCGCCGTCCTCGGCCATCTCCGCCGCCTCGGCCACGGAATCCGAAGCCGGCTCGGTCGCGGGCTCCGAGCCGCTCCGTACGCCGGCAAGCCCGGCCGCCCGCCACCGGGCCAGGGCCTGGACGCTGGTCACCTTCTGGTGGCTCTTCGCAAGCCACTGGGAGTAGAGGTTGGTGCCGACCGTGGCCGCGACGCTGCCCATCGCCGCGCCGACGAGGGTCCCGACGGCACCGAGCGTGGAGAGCAGCAGGGCGGAGGTGACGGCAGCGAGGGCGCCTGCGGAGGTCGCGATCCAGTCGATGCGCGTTGGTTTCGTTTCTCGGGAATCGCTGGAGGGCGGGGTGTTGCTCATTGGGCCCAGATTAACTCGCGACCCGAGGCTACCGGCACCAACTTGACGCAGATCACCCGTGGATCAGGTCACGCTCCAGAGCCGCTGCGCCGGACATCAGGGTGGCGACGACGCTCGGCAGGGACTCCTTGTCGTAGCGGACGCTGGGCATGGAGATCGACATCCCCGCGACGACGTCGCCCCCGGCGCCACGGACGGGGACGCCGACGGCGACCACGCCACGCTCGGAGCGGCCGTCGTTGAAGGCGAAGCCGTTGCGGCGTACGCGCTCGAGCTCGGTACGCAGCGTCTCGATGTCCGGGCGGTCGGTCAGGTGGTCGGCGTACCTCTCCCGGGAGTAGATCGAGGCGAGCTCGTCGTCGGAGATCTGGGCCAGGAGCAGGAGGCCGGCGGTGGTGCGGTGGGCGGGGAAGACCATGCCCTCGCGGGAGCCGACCTTGAGCGACTGGGGCGACTCGACCGAGGCGATGAACCGGCAGGTGTCGCCGGTGCGTACGGCGACGTTCGCGGACTCGCCGAGCAGGTCGACCAGGCGCTGCAGATGCGGGAGCGCCACCTGGCGGAGCCGGGATGCGGTCGAGCGGGAGTGGGCGGCCAGCTCCAGCACCGGTCCGGCGCGGTAGACCTTGTCCTCGTCCTGGACCGCGAAGTCGCGGTAGACCAGCATCGCGAGCAGCCGATGGGCGGTGGAGCGAGCGACGTCGAGCCGAGCCGCTGCCTCCGAGACGGTCATGCGGCCTTCGACCTGAAGGATCGCCGCCAGCTTGAGTGCGTGGTCGACGCTGGTGATCGCATACGGGGGCCGGGTCTTGAGCGGCTTGTCCATCCCACCTCTTCCTGATCACACCAAACCTGGCATCTATCGCTCGCCTTCGCAGGAGATTGAGCGAGCTGGGGAGGCGCTGTGACAATGGCCACGTCTTCGAGGCGATGCGTCCCGACCGCACCCAGATCGACAAGTGAGGAACACCAGACGATGAAGCTCGCCACCATCCGTACGGCCGAGGGGACCCGCGCGGTCAGGCTCGACGGAGACCAGCACGTCGACCTGGGCTACGCCTCCTTGGGCGAGCTCCTCGCCGAGGAGGACTGGGGCTCTCGGGCGGCCTCGACAGGCTCGACGACCTATCCGGTCGAGGCAGCCGACTTCGCGCCGGTCGTCCCGCAGCCCAGCAAGGTCGTCTGCGTCGGGCTCAACTACCGCAGCCACATCGAGGAGATGGGCCGCGACCTGCCCGAGTACCCGGTCCTGTTCGCGAAGTTCGCCGACACGCTCACCGGCGCGAACGACGCGGTGACCAAGCCCGCCGAGACCGAGCAGCTCGACTGGGAGTGCGAGCTGACCATCGTGATCGGCAAGACGGTTCGGCGCGCGGACGAGGAGCAGGCCACAGCCGCGATCGCCGGCTTCACCGCCGCCAACGACTACTCCGTCCGCGACTGGCAGTTCCGCACCCGCGAGTGGCTCCAGGGCAAGATGTGGGAGGCCACCACGCCGGTCGGCCCCTACCTCGTCACCCCTGACGAGCTGCCCGGGGGCGTACGTCCGGAGCTGGCCGCGCGGCTGACCGTCGACGGCGTCGAGAAGCAGAGCGCGAACACCTCCGACCTGCTCTTCGACCCGGTCGACCTGGTGCGCTACATCTCCACCATCACCACGCTCCGCCCCGGCGACCTGATCCTCACCGGCACCAACGGCGGGGTCGGGCATGCACGCGCGCCGCAGGAGTTCCTGTGGGGCGGCGAGCGCGTCGAGATCACCATCGAGGGGATCGGCACCCTCACCAACACGATCGTGAAAGGCTGAACGCGATGTCCGTCCTGATCGGCACCACCCCGACGCGTACGTTCGACGACTCCCGCCGCTGGGTCACCGAGGGCACCGCCCTGCTGACCGGCGCGATCGACGGCCTGGATCCTTCGGCCTTCGACGGTGACTCGCAGCTGCCGGGCTGGACCCGCAAGCACCTGGTCGGCCACGTCGCCGCCAACGCCGACGCCCTCGGCAACCTGATCTCCTGGGCAGAGACGGGCGTGGAGAAGCGGATGTACGCCTCCACGGAGCAGCGCAACGCCGACATCGAGGCGGCCGCGACGCGACCGGCCGAGGAGCTCCGATCCTGGTATCACCGCGGCGTCGCAGAGCTCGATGAGGCCATGGACAGGCTGACCGCCGAGCAGTGGGAGCACGAGGTGATCACCGCCCAGCTCGTCACCCGCAAGGCCAGCGACGTCCCATGGATGCGGGCCCGAGAGGTCTTCGTCCACGCCGTCGATCTCGGCGTCGGGATCACCTTCGCCGATCTGCCCGACGACTTCCTGCTCGCGCTGGCCGACGAGATCCGTACGAAGCGCGGTCTCGCCGACGACGACCTGATCGGTGTCGAGGGCCCGCTTCCCGAGGTGGCCGCCTGGCTCGCCGGGCGACCGCACGACCTCATGGACGCGCCGACGCTCGGGCCGTGGCTCTGATGATCAGCTCCAGCGGGCGAGCTTGTCCGGGTTCAGGACGATCCAGACGTCGGTGACCCGGCCGCCGGCGACCCGGAGGTTGGCGACGCCGCGGAGAGCGCCGTCCTCGAGGAACGTGAACCCGAGGCCGTCGGCGGTGGCCTCGGTGCGGATCGCCCAGGTCGGCCGCTTCGTGAGTACGCCCAGCAGGAACCGCGCCACCTTCTCCGGCCCCAGGATCGGGTTGAGGGCCGCACTGACGCGGCCACCGCCGTCGGAGCGGAGCGTGATCGACGGGTCGAGCAGCGTCACCAGCCGGCCGAGGTCGCCGCCGGCGGTGGCCGAGACGAACGCGCGGACGACGTCGTCGTGCTCCGGCAGCGGAGCGACGTCGTCGCGCTGCTGGGCGACCCGGCGACGTGCCGAGGCGGCGAGCTGCCGCACCGCGGCCGGTGAGCGGCCGACCACACCGGCGATGTCGCCGAACGGGACGGCGAAGATGTCATGGAGCACGAACGCAACCCGCTCTGCCGGAGTCATCGCGTCGAGCACGACGAGCAGCGCGGTGCTCACCGTGTCGTCCAGGGTCGCCCGGTCGGCCGGATCCTCGGGGGCGGCGAGGAAGCCCGGCCGGACCGGCTCGGGCAGCCACGGGCCGACGTACCTCTCCCGGCGGCTGCGTGCCGACTTGAGTACGTCGAGGCAGACCCGGCTGGTCACGCGGCTCAGCCAGCCGGAGGGATTGTCGATCGCCGCCCGCTCGTCGTCGGAGAGGCGGTACCACCGCAGGTAGGTCTCCTGGACCGCGTCCTCGGCCTCCTCGACCGTGCCGAGCAGGCGGTAGGCGAGCGCGATCAGACGGCGGCGCTCGACCATCACCTCGCCCAGGTCGTCCATGTCAGGCATCGTGGCATCTCCTCCGCGGTTCACCCAGTGTGACGAGCCAGACATCGCGATTGTGAGGTGGCGACCTCACAATCGCATCCGCCGCCTCGTCAACCTGACGAGTGCCCGCGCTGTGGCGGGCCAGACCCGAAGGACCCCGATGCTCGCCAACGTCAACGTGACCAAGCTGTTCCCCGCTGCGTACAAGGCCCAGATGGCCGTCGAGGAGGCGGTCGAGGAGGCCATCACCGTCGCCGGCCTCGACCGGCTCACCGTCGACCTGGTCAAGCTCCGCGCCTCCCAGATCAACGGCTGCGCCTTCTGCCTGCGGATGCACACCCAGGACGCCATCAAGAACGGCGAGACCGCCGACCGTCTCGCCCTCGTCGCCGCCTGGTGGGAGTCGCAGTACTTCACCCCCGAGGAGCAGGCCGCCCTCACCATCGCTGAGCAGATCACCCGCATCGGCGACCTGCACACCGCCGCCACCCCCAAGGTGGACGTCGAGAGCATCCTCGACGACAAGCAGATCGCCGCCCTCACCTGGGTCGCGATCTCCATCAACGCCTGGAACCGCATCGCGATCTCCAGCCACTACCCGGTTGCCCCGTGATCGGGAGGGTGTGAACGAGATAGTCCGGGACGTTTCTGCCTATTACCTGCGGGTATAGGGGCGGAAACGTCCCGGACTACTTCCGGCTGCTAGCGATTGCTGTCGCGGCCGAGCAGGTAACCGACCGCCAGCGCGACGATCGCCAACGCCACCGGATAGCTGTGCAGGAATGACCGGAAGATCACGTCGGCCATGAGACCGAGCAGCTCGAGGATCACCCAGATCGCCAGGACCGCGCCGGCCGCGATGAGGAACTTCCATTTGGTCTCCATCTACTGGCTCACGTAGAAGTCGGCGGACGTGGTCGAGCGAGCGCGCATGGGGATCCTTTGTGCGGAGCGTGATGGGCCGAGATGGCGCCCACCCGTTGGCGCATCGCAGAAAGTAGCAGCGGTTGTGGGGGCGTACGAGAGAATCGTGGAACCGCGTGGGAACGTTTCTCCTACGTGAATCTTTACTCGGCCAGGGGGTCCGATGACTACGCCGACACCACCACCGCCGCCGGACGGGTACGGGGCGATGCCTCCTGCGCCGAACCTCCAGCCCGGGACACCAGCTGGCTGGCCGCCGAACGAAAATTCGTTCGGCGCGGGAGGGCCACCGCCGCCGGAGAAGCCGCACAACCCGTGGCCGATCGTCATCGGGCTCGGGGCGATCGCTGGGATACTGATCATCGGCGTGATCATCACGGCCGCCATCGTCGTTCTCCGCGGTGAGGAGGACCCGACGGCGAAGCCGGGACCGCTGACGGTGACGGCCACGCCGAGCACGTCGGCCGCCCCTGTCCCGGGCGGGCTGGCCGCGGACCTGTTCGAGGGTGACTGGAAGTTCAAGCTCGGCGACGTGAGCATGAACGCGACGTACGTGGCCGCTCAGGACTATCCGGACTGCGGGCCGATCGCGTCGGCGGCCCTGGAGAAGAAGGGTTGCGGCTACGCCGCGATGGGGATCCACGACGCCGAGGGCGGCAAGCTGCGGATGCTCCGGGTGATCTACGTCTTCGACAGCGAGGCGGAGGCGACGGCGGCCGCGGAGTCGGTCAAGGAGACCGACTTCGACCTGCCCACCGGCAGCCTCATCGCGGACGACGTGATCGGGAAGTGGGTCGCCAAGGACTCCTCCAAGGCGGTCGTCGTGGGCTTCGTGACCGCACAGAAGGGCGTCCCGGAGGCGACCGTCGACGACTACCTCCACTACGGCACCGCCGACATCGCGGGCGCCCTGATCTTCATGGACCTGTAGGCCGGACGAGGCGGCGATGACCCTCCAGCACCGGATCCAGTACGTCCTGGACGAGCTCGTCGCCAGCGGGACAGAGACCGGCCTGCAGGTCGCCGTCGACCACCGCGGCCACCGGGTCGTGGACGCTGTCGCCGGTGTCGCCGACAGCCGGACCGGGCGGCCGGTCGGCCCGGAGACGCTGTTCTTCAGCCTCTCCACCGGCAAGGGGATGGCCGCGTTGATCGCCCACCTCCTGGTCGGCAACGGCCTGGTCGGCTATGACACCCCGGTCGCGGACGTATGGCCGGAGTTCGGGGTGTGCGGCAAGGAGTCGGCGACGCTGCGTCACGTGCTGACCCACACGGTCGGCGTGCCCGCGATGCCAGGCGGACTCGGACCCGGCGACCTGGGCGACTGGTCCCGGGTCTGCGCGGCGATCGCCGTGGCCGAGCCGCTGTGGCGACCGGGCACCCGGACCGGCTACCACTCGTACACCTTCGGCTTCCTGGTCGGCGAGATCGCGCGCCGGGTCACCGGAATGCCGATGAGACGGCTGCTGAACGACTGGGTCGCCACACCCCTGGGGGTCACCGGTGAGCTGTACTTCGGCGTCCCACCGAGCGAGCTCAACCGGCTCGCCCGGCTCGAGGACGCGGCGCCGCCGACACCCGAAGCCCCCGAACCGGTCGGCGTCCTGGCGCCCTGGGAACGACAACCTCGGGCGTCGATGGGCAACGACCCTCAGCTCCTCCAGGCCGACATCCCGTCGGTGGGCACCTTCACCGCACGTGGGATCACGACCGCGTACGCCGCGATGCTGGACGGCCGACTGATCGCCCCGGACCAGCTCGAGGAGCTGTCGGCGATCGCCTTCGAGGGCATCGACCAGGTCTTCGGCAACCCGGCCCGGCTGGCTCTGGGTTATCCGTTGGGCCGCATCGGCGCCACGGCCGGCGAGGCACCGACCGCGCTCGGCTGGCCCGGCGGAGGGGGCAGCTACGCGTACGCCGATCCGGCCACCGGGATCTCGTTCGCCGTCACCAAGAACCGCCTCACTCCCGACTTCAGCACCGCCCAGCGCCTCGCGGACCTCGTGACCGCCGAGATCGGGCCGCCGGCCTGACCCGTCGCCGGAGTTCACCCGAGGTTTCTGAGTATTCGAAAGCGTTTGGTTCGGCGCACATGGCGGACTCATACCGTCGGTAGGCGTGTCCCCCAAGCTGTTCGCCTCGGGCAAGCTCCTGCGCGCCGTCGTGCCCGCGATCGCGTTGTGCGGTGTCCTCGGCGCCGCCCTGAGCTTCCTGGTCCCGACGACCGCCTCCGCCGGCCCGACCGTCACGGTCGCCCAGGCCGCGCCGGTGCAGCCCGGCTTCCAGCGCTTCGCCTGGCTCAACGCCTGGGCCGATCACCACACCGCGCCCGGGGGTGCTGCTGCCGGACGGCTCGACGGGGTGCCGCGGATGCGGATCGTGGTGGGTCACCTGCGGCGTACGCTCATCGACTTCGGCGTGCTCGCCGAGGTGGAGGCGCCGCAGCGGGAGGCCTTCGAGTCGTTCGGACGGGAGTACGCGCTCGTCTCCACGCCCGACGCCACCGACGACGCGGTCTTCTACCGGCGCTCCGTGTTCCGGCTGGTCAGCAAGGACACCGTCACCATGTACTACCGCCACGGCGCCCAGGTCAGCGCGCCGGTGGTGGTGCTGGAGGAGCGTTCCTCCGGCCAGCGCGTCGGAGTGCTGCCCGTGCACTTCCCGGCGAGCCTTCCCTCGGCCCCCAGGCAGAAGCAGTGGCGCGACCTGAACGCCCAGATCGTCAAGGAGGCGGTTGCCCGCGCCGAGGTGCCGATGGTCGTCGCCGGTGACTTCAACCAGCGCAACGACATCCTGTGCGACCTGACCTCACCCGGGACCGGTCTGGTGAGTCCGCTCGCGACGCACGAGAAGTGCGCCACCGCCCGCCGGGCGCCGATCGACCAGGCCTTCCTCAGCCCGTCGCTGCGTCCCGACCGCTACCAGGTCTACTCCGGCCCGTCGGCCCGCCGGGCCACCGACCACGGCGCGTTCTACCAGGTCAGGGTGCGTCTCTCCGACATCGCCTGAGTCCTCAGAAGTACGTCCGGACCAGGTCGGTCACGGTGTAGTCGAGGTCGACGACCGGGATCAGCCGCCACTTGTCGAACGCCGTGCACGGGTGCGAGATCCCGAAGCTGACCAGGTCGCCCGGCCGCAGCCCGGCGTCGGTGCGCAGGAAGGCGTGCTGGTCGGCCAGCTTCTCGACGGTGCCCTCGAGTGGCTCCGCGCCGCCGAAGCCGTTGCGTCGCACCGCGAGCGGGACGGGCAGGCCGCTGTCATAGGGCGCGTCCCGCCTGCCCATGCCGACGATGACCAGTCCCTCCTCAGGGGCCGAGACGACCTGGGCCCACACCTCGATCGCCGGGTCCAGGGTGCCCTCGATGCGGTTGTAGGGCGTCCTCCCGGCGTAGAGGCCGTGGTCGTGGGTGACGTACGTCCCGCTGCGCAGCACCTTGCGAGGCGTCATCCCGTCCGGCCAGCCCGAGGCCCAGCGCTCGGCGAGCACGTCGAAGAAGGCGCTGCCACCTGCGGAGACGATGGCGTCGGCGGGGATCAGGCCCAAGGTGTACAGCCTCGAGGCGAGCTCCTTGAGGCGGTCGAAGTAGTCGCCGACCTCCTCCGCCATCCGCAGCCCGCCTTCGTAGCCGGCAACCCCCGCCAGGAGTACGCCAGGCGTGGAGTCGACCACCCGCGCGAGCTCGACAGCCTCCTGGACGGAGCGACAGCCGGTGCGGCCGCCCGGGAAGCCCAGGTCGATCAGCACGGCCATCGGCCGGTCCTCGACGCCGACCAGGGCCGACGCCTCGGCCGCCGCCTCGACGCCCTCGGCCGAGTCGACCCAGTGCAGGTGGAGGAACTCCGGGTCGGCCGCGCGCTCGGAGGCCACCCAGCTCAGCGCGCTGTGGTCGAGGATCTCGTTGGCGACCAGGACCCGGCGTACGCCGGCATGGCGGGCGACCAGGGCCTGGCTGGGTGAAGCGACCGTGATCGCCCACGCGCCGGCGTCCAGCTGTCTCTGGTAGAGCGACGGCGCCATCGTGGTCTTGCCGTGCGGCGCGAGCAGCAGGCCGTGCTCCTCCGCGAAGCCCGCGAGAGTCGCGATGTTGTGCTCCAGCGCACTCTTCTTGAGCACCATCACCGGCCAGGTGAACGAGCCGTCGAAGAGGTTGCGGCCGGAGGCTGCGTACGTGGTGAGATCGACGGCTTCTCCCGGCTCCCAGAAGCCCTTGTCCGCCCAGGTCACATGATCGTCCATCGGGACAGAACCTACCGAGGGCCCATCTGCCGGGCATCGGGTTTCGAGAAAACTTGGAAATCCCCAGGGAGGTACCGGCGTCGCTTATCGTGAGGCCGTGACCAACCGTGCAGCTCAGAGGGCGATGACTCGCCAGCTCCTGCTGGACGCGGCGATGGATCGGTTCGTCGCGAGCGGTTACGCGGCCACGACGATCGACGAGATCGCCTCGGCGGCACGCACCACCCGGGTGACGTTCTATGCCTACTTCCCCTCGAAGTCCGAAGTCATCAAGGCCTTGATCGCCGAGCGCCTCGAGGACGAGCTGATCCAGCTCCGCTCCCCGCAGGGCAGTTCGCTCGGCGGCCTCGCCGACGCGGTGGCGGCCGGCACCCGCGAGCAGCTGGGTGCCTGGATCCGGCAGGCCACAGCCCGGTGGCCGGCGGTGCGTCCGATCGTCACGATCGCCCGGGCGGCCCAGGCCGTCGATCCCGATCTCACCCGCATCGTGGACTCCTGGACGGACGAGACGATCGAGGACGTCAGCGTGGGTCTGGACAAGGCGGACCGGTTCGACGCCGACAGCCGGCGGCTGCGTGGCGCACTCGCGGTCGGCCAGCTCGACTATCTGTTCCAGCGCTGGACGGACGGGTTCTGGGGCGTCGAGCACGACCGCATGTGCGAGCTGCTCACCGAGAGCTGGTTCCAGCTGCTGGGCGAGTGACCCGGCAGGTCACAGGAAGGTCTGACCCTCGCCCCGGTAGGTCGGCGCGACCGTGATGATCGAGTCGCCCTCGATCAGCTGGAGCGTGTCGAGCCGCTCGCAGACCTCGCCCGCCTTCGCGTGCCGGAACCAGACCTTGTCACCGATCGCGAGCTGGTCGGCGGCATGGCCGCGCAGCGGCGTCTGGACCTCCCCGGCGCCTTCGGTGCCGACGTACTCCAGGCCGAAGGGGTAGGTCGGGCTGGGGACGCGGTCGAGTCCGGGCGGGCCCGAGGCGATCCAGCCACCACCGGCGACGGTGACGATGCCGGGCGCTGGGCGGCGGACCACGCTCAGCCCGAAGTACGCCGCGGGGTGGGGCGTGAAGCCGTCGTAGCGGTCGAAGAGGGTCGGCCCGTAGAGCCCGGACCCGGCCGCGATCTCGGTGACCGAGGGGTCGGCGTGGGTGGACTCGATCGAGCCCGTGCCACCGCCGTTGACGAACTCGAGATCGGTCAGGGAGCGTACGGCGGCGACGATCTTCCCGCGGCGCTCGGTGATCTCGGCGATGGAGGCCTTCTTCATCCTCCTGATGACGGCCGGGGGCGGGTTGCCGCCGAGCGGGCGGTCGACGGTGCCGGCGATCTGGCCCTCGTAGGCCATCAGCCCGACCAGCTGGAAGTCCGGGTCCTCGGCGACGATCCGGGCGAGAGCGACTGCGTCCTCGGGGGTGCGGACCGGGGAGCGGCGGGCGCCGAGCCAGATGCGGCGGGCGATGACCAGCGCGGCGTCGAGGTCGATGGCCACGCGCACGGGGGCGACCGGGGTGCCGATCGCGGCCTTGACCAGCGACAACCCCTCGGCGCTGTCGATCATCAGGGTGACCCGGGCGAGCTTCTCCTCGTCCTTCGCGAGGGTGGCGAGCGCGGCTCGGTCGGCGGTCGGGTAGCCGACCACGACGTCGTAGTGCGACTCGGCCAGCCACAGCGCCTCGAAGAGCGTGAAGGCCAGGATCCCCTCGTATCCCTCGCGGGCGAGCACCCGGTCGATCAGGGCCCGGCAGCGTACGGACTTGCTGGCCACTCGGATCGGGGTGCCGGCGGCACGGCGCACGAGGTCGTCGGCGTTGGCGTCGAACGCCGCGAGGTCCACCGCCCCGACGGGTCCGTCGAGACGAGCGGTCGCCCGGTCGAGCCGTTCGTGCTGCTGGGCGGAGAGATGGTGGGAAGTCGTGACCACGACGCAAGTGTCTATGCCCCACGCGGCGCTCCCGTCAACGGGAGGTGACGAACTGTGCCGCCGCGCGGGCCGATCGATGTGGGCGAAGGCGTTGACCGGGCGCCTCCGAGGCGACACCCTTTCCCGCGTGAGGGAGTGGCAGAACTGGGCGGGCAACCAGCACGCGGGCGCGATCGAGGTCGTGCTGCCTCGCGACGAGGCAGAGCTCTCGGCGGTCGTCGTGGCCGCGGCGGAGGCCGGGCGGAGGATCAGGCCGATCGGCGCAGGGCACTCGTTCACCGCGATCGGATCGCCGGTCGACCTCCAGGTCAACCTGGATCGTCTCTCGGGGATCGTCCGCGCGGACGCGACGACCGGCCTGGTGACGGTACGCGGCGGCACCCGTCTCAACGTCCTCAACCGCGCGCTCGAGGCGCTCGGCCTGTCGATGACCAACCTCGGTGACATCGAGGAGCAGTCGATCTCCGGGGCGATCTCGACCGGCACCCACGGCACGGGAGCGCGCTTCGGCGGCCTGGCGACCCAGGTACGCGGCCTGCGGCTGCTCCTCGCCGACGGCTCCGTGATCGCCTGCTCGGCTGAAGAGAATCCCGAGGTCTTCGACCTCGCCCGGGTGGGGCTGGGCGCGCTCGGGATCATCGTCGAGGTCACGCTCCAGACCGAGCCTCTCTACGCGCTGCGCGCACGCGAGGGCAACGGAGAGCTCGCCGAGGTGATGGCATCGTTCGAGGAGCACGCCTCCGGCACGGACCACTTCGAGTTCTACTGGTTCCCGCACACGACCCGGGTCCTGACCAAGCACAACACCCGGCTGCCGCTGCCGGAGACACCGCTGGCGCCGGTGGGCCGGGTGCGCGGCTGGTTCGACGACGAGCTCCTCTCCAACCAGGCCTTCGGCGCGACCGTCGGTCTCGGTCTTCGCGTCCCGGGTCTGGTGAAGCCGCTGGCCCGCTTCGCCGCCTCCGCCCTCTCGCCACGCGAGTTCACCGACATCTCCTACCGCGTCTTCACCTCGCAGCGGAAGGTCCGGTTCGTGGAGAGCGAGTACGCCGTCCCGCGTGCTGTCGGCATGGAGGTCCTCGCTTCGCTGCAGCGCGCCGTCGAGGCTTCGTCGTGGAACATCTCCTTCCCGGTCGAGGTCCGGGTGGCCGGCGCCGACGACATCCCGCTGTCCACCGGGTTCGAGCGCGAGAACGTCTACATCGCCATCCACACAGCGCCCTCCTCACCCTGGCGCGAGGAGTACTTCGCGACCTTCGAGCGCATCGCCGGCGAGGCCGGCGGCCGCCCGCACTGGGGGAAGATGCACACGCTCACCGCCGCTGACCTGGGCGAACGCTATCCGCGGTTCGGGGACTTCGTCGCGCTGCGCGACAAGCTCGACCCGTCGCGCACCTTCGGCAACGCCTACCTCGAGCAAATCCTCGGCTCTTAACCTGCACTTCTCCCCCGGGTCACCGGGGGCCTTTAGCGTGACCCGATGCCGCAGCCTCCCCGACCGCCGCGCATCGCCGAGATCCACGGGCTGCGGGGGCTGGCGCTGGCGCTCGTGGTGGTCTTCCACCTCTTCGGCAACGGCCGGGTCTCCGGCGGCGTCGACGTCTTCCTGGCGCTGACCGGGTTCCTGGTGACCCGGTCGCTCGTCCGCCGGGCCGCGTCGTCCGAGCTGCGCTTGGGGGACCATTACGGACGTACGTTCCTGCGGCTCTCGGCTCCCACGCTGGTCGTGCTCGCCGGGACGGCGGTGCTGATGGTGACGGTCATGCCGCGGGCGATGTGGAGCTCGACGCTGCGGGAGATCGCTGCCTCGGCGGCGTACGTCCTGAACTGGGAGATGATCCGGTCGCAGCTCGCCTACGGGGCGGCCGGGCCGAGCGCTAGCCCGCTGCAGCACTTCTGGTCGCTGGCGGTGCAGGGACAGTTCCTGCTGGTCTGGCCGGTGGTGGTGCTGGTGATCTGGCGGGTGGCGCGGACCCGGCTGCGGCTCGCGCTGGCGCTCGTCGTGGCGGTGGCGACGGTCGCCTCGTTCGTCTTCGCGTGGCGGCTGGGGATCGCCGACCAGCAGGTGGCCTACTTCCACACCGGCGCACGCTTCTGGGAGCTCGGCGTGGGCGCGCTGCTCGCGCTCGGGCTCGACCGTCTCCGCCCGCCGGGGGCCGCGCGCCCTCTGTTCGCCTGGGCCGGGCTGCTGCTCGTCGTGACCTCGGGATTCGTGCTCGACGGCGCCGCCCTCTTCCCTGGCCCGTGGGCGCTGTGGCCGGTCGGCGGGGCGCTGCTGGTCGTGATCGGCTCCGGGTCTGCGTACTCCTGGGGGCCGCAGCGACTCCTCGCGGTGAGGCCGCTGCGGTTCGTCGCGGACATCTCCTTCCCGCTCTATCTGTGGCACTGGCCGCTGCTGGTGGCGTGGCTGAGCTGGACGTACGCCACCCGGACCACGCTCCTCGCCGCGGTCGTCGTGCTCTCGGCCTCGGTGGTCCTGGCCTGGCTCACCCACCGGTTCGTCGAGGTGCCGGTCACCCGCCTCGGGCCGCCCCTCGGACCGCACAGCGCCGGCCTCGGACGGCTCGTTGCCATCCCAGTCGTGCTCGCGCTCGTCGCGGGCACGACGATGGCCGGCGCCACCGCGGTGGACCGCCAAGACGCCGCGGCCAGGGCGGCCGCCGTCGACGCCGCGAAGAGGTACGCCGGCTGCATCGGCGCCGCCGCCATGGACCCCGCGACCGCAGGCTGCGAGGGTCCGAACCGGCTGCTCGACGCCAGCCTCGGCTACCAGGCGCCCGACGGGTCGGGCTGCTGGTCCAACAAGGAGCGGCCGGTGCGGTTCAAGGTCTGCACACTCGGGCCCGCTCGCGGCTACACGCGGCGGCTGCTCGCGATCGGCGACTCGCACAACCACCAGCTCGTCCCCGCCTACCGCGAGATCGCCAGGCAGCGCGGGTGGCGCATCGACGTCGCCAGCCGCGCCGGCTGCCACTGGAACGCGCGCGATCGCGTCGGCGCTCCCCGGACGACCGTCGAGCTGTGCCGGGAGTGGAAGTCGCGGCTGGCGACCTACCTCTCCGAGGAGGAGGGGATCGATGCGTACGTCGTCATCCACTCCAGCCAGGTCTCGGTCGAGGCCGACGGTGACGAGACTCCCGCCGAGGCGCTCAGCCGTGGCCTAGCGGAGGCCTGGGCGAGCCGGCCGGACCCGGCCGTGCCCGTGATCGCGATCCGGGACAGCCCGATCTTCGAGGGCAGCACCACCCGGTTCGCGCGCGTGGTCCAGCCGTGCATCGACGACGCCGGCCTCGCGGCGGGATCGACCTGCGCTCGGGCTCGGGACCGGGTCGTACGCGACGACGGCAGCGCCGGCGCCACCCGGCTGACCCCGAACGCCCACCGTGTCGATCTCACCGACTACTTCTGCGAGCCCGACACCTGCTCCCCCGTCGTCGGCAACCTGCAGGTCTACCAGGACGGCTTCCACATCTCGCCGCTCTACGCCGCCACCCTCGCGCCCTACCTCGGCGACCGGATGGCGACCATCCTGCGCTGATTGTGCTGAGCTAGGCGGCCGCCGGCTCCGGCTCGGGCTCGTCCTCGTGCGGGAAGTGGGTCTGCTTGAAACGTACGGCCATCCTCGTCGAGGGCCCCATGGCGGCGGCAGCAGCGACGACGATGGCGCCGATGACGAGCCAGCCGGCGCCGCTGTAGAAGTCGGGGTGCCAGCCCATGGCGAGGAAGGTGAACAGGGCGGGTGCCCAGGCACCGCCGAGCTGGCGGCCGATGCCGGCGACGCCTTCGTACTCGCCCCGTCGTTCGGGGTCCATGAGCTCGGCCTGGAAGGCCCACGAGGCGGAGCCGATGGCCAGCTCTGCGCCGGTCACGGCGACGTGGCCGAGCCAGACGAGGAAGATCGTGAGGAACCCGCGGGTGTCGTGGGTGACCAGCGTGATCGCGCAGGCGGCGACGAAGAACGCGCTGCTCCACCAGACCCGGCGCAACGCGTCGCGGACGTTGCGGACGCCCTTGGACGTGTAGGCCGGGAGGATGATGCACAGCACCGTGTTGGTCGCGAAGAGCCAGGCCAGCAGCCAGCGCGGGGAGTCGGTGAATTCGACCAGCCACAGCGGGATCACGGTGTGCAGCAGCACCTGGTTGGACCACAGCGTGCCGGTGAAGGTCGTCACCAGGAGCCAGCCGACGTTGCGCAGCGCGCCCGGGCCGGGCAGCTTCTCGACGACCTCGCCGGCCGCGCGGCGCTCGTCATGAGGCGCCCTCGGCAGCCGGGTGATCCAGACGGAGTTGGCGATCCCGATGGCCAGCGCGAAGAACGGCACGCCCCACTTGAGGACCGTGTCGGTGTCCAGCGCGAGCGCGATACCGGCGATCAGAGCGCCGATCGTGAAGCCGAGGTTGAGGCTGGAGTACATGAACGCCTGCGTCGCGACCCGCTCCTTGTCGGGCAGCACATCGAGGACGTACGCATTCCGGCCGGCGCCGCCCGCGTTGTTGACCACCTCGAAGACGACGATGACCGCCAGGTAGGCCCAGAAGCCGTGGATGAACGGCATCGTCGCGAACATCAATGCGCTGATCAGCGCGCTGATCGCCCAGATCCGCTTCGGGCCGATGAAGTCGGCCAGCCGCCCCATCGGGTAGGCGGTGAGGAACGACGCGATCCCCGCCACCGTCAGACCGACACCGATCTGCGCCGGGCTCAGGCCGACGAATGCGACGAGGTAGAACGCGGCCGCGGTGTTGAACGTCCCGTCCCCCGCCGCGAAGAGCAGCGACTGCGTCGCCAACCGCCGCGACAACGGTGTCGGCGGGATGAGGTTGCTGATGAAACCGGGCAGGGGCACCGGCCAATTCCACCACCGCGACCGGGTGATTGCCGACTGGTTTTCTGGCCTCAGCGGGGGCGGCGGGAGGCGAGGGCTTCGACGGTGTCGCGGGCGGTGGCGGCGATGGCGAGGTCGACGTCGTTCTGGACCCGGGCGGTGCGGTCGGAGTCGGTGAGTACGGCGATGGCGACGCGGCCGGCGGGATGGATGACGACGGCGATCTCGTGCCGCAGGGTGAGGAATCCGCCGGTTTTGCCGGCGAGCTCGATGTCGTCGGCGAGCAGGTCGGCGGCGATCCGATGGGTGAAGACCTGCTTGCCCATCAGCCGCCGTACCAGCTCGGTCGCCTCGGGCTTGGCTACCTCGTCGCGCCAGACGCGCTGGAGCAGGTCGACGCAGGCGCGCGGCGAGCCGATCGTGGCGCGGCCGACGTCGAGCGAGTCGATGACGTGCCGGCCACCCGGCCGGCGGCCCTCGACCGCGAGCTGGGTGGCGAGGGCGAAGTCGTGGCCGGCGACACGGGTGGCGTAGTCGTACATCGGCTGCATCCGGTGCCGCACCCGCAGCCCCTCCACGCCCCACTCGGCGAGCTGCTCGTCGACCTCGCGCGGTGGGACCAGGTCGAAGAGCGCGTCCGCGGCGGCGTTGTCGCTGAGGCCGAGCATCATCAGCATCAGGTCGGTGACCGAGCAGGTCGCGTCGTGGGTGAAGGCCGAGATGCCGTACGGCCCGTAGCTCCGCTCCGCGGCGGTCAGCGTCACCATCTCGCCTCCGTCGATCTCGCCGCGGGCGATCCGGTCCGCCACCACCAGCGCCAGCGGCACCTTCGCCACCGACGCCAGCGGCATCGGGCGGTCGACGCCGACCCCGACCTCGTAGCCGGTGTCGATGTCGCGGGCGAGGAACGCGACCCGGACCTGGAGCTCCCGAAAGCGCTCCGCGATGGCCTCGGCGAGATCGATCAGGCCCCGGTCGCCGCCGACGAGCGGACTCATTCGCGTCCTTCCTCAGGTGCGCCGACGCAGGCGCCGAGCAGGGCGAGCGCCTGCTCCCGCACCGGGCCGGCCGCGAGCGGTCCGGGTGCCGGCGGCTGCTCGACCAGCCGGTGGCCGCGCGCCACCTGGTCGACGAAGGGGGACCAGCTCAGTCCGTACGTCACCGCCTCATGCCGCGCGCAGACCAGGCTCGCGCGCCCCGCCAAGGTCTCGGCCACCGCGAGCTGATGCGGGGCTCGGCGCAAGGTGGCCGGTCCGATGCCGGCCCGTTCCGCGAGCCGTCGCAGCCGGCCGGCGGGATCGTCGAGGTCTCGTGGGAGGGCCAGGACCTGCGTACGTTCTCCGCCTCGGCGTGGTCGCAGCGCGCTCAGCGACACCGACCCTTCAGTGGTCCCGGGAGCGGTGGCCGCGCCCAGCGGGGTGAGCCACGTGGCCGCGTCCGGGTCGCACGCCTCGACCGTCCAGGCGGCCGGCTGCGGCGTCTCGTCGCTGTCGCTCGCGAGGCGTACGTCGACGCCTTCCGCCTCCAGCAGCGCGACCAAACGCCCGAGCGGAGCAGGGTCACAGCCGGACGGCACCGCGACCACGAAGCTCTCCCGGTCGTGCCGGCGGATGCTCCGCAGCAGATGGTCGGCCTGGTCGAGCAGGTGCCTGGCCCGCGGCAGCAGCGCCGTACCGGCCGGGGTGAGCGCGATCTGGCGGCGGGTGCGGTCGAGCAGCTCCACCCCGAGCTCCCGCTCGAGAGCACGGAGACGGCGGCTGAGGAGCGGCTGGTCGACGCCGAGCTCGAGGGCGGCCTCGGAGACGCTCATCTCGTCCGCGACGGCGGCGAAGCCGCGCAGGTGAAGCAGTAGGTCCACGCGTACAGGATGGCTGATCGCCCCCACCTCGTCCCATGTCGGCGATGCATACGTCCATGCCGGATCGTCCTTGGACGCGGTTGCCGAGGCGGCCTCACGATGCTCGGCATGACCACACCGATCCTCAGCCGCCGCGCCATCCTGGGCGGCGCCGCCACCGCGGTCGCCGTCGCCGCGACCGGAGTCAGCAGCTCCGTGGCGTACGCCACCGACAGCCCCTCGATCGCCGCGCTCGAGCAGAAGCACCAGCGTCACCTCGGCGTCTGGGCCAAGAACATGCGGACCGGCCGCGTCATCGAGCACCGGGCCGACGAGCGCTTCCCGATGCTGTCGACCTTCAAGACCCTGCTCGCCGCGTCGATCCTGCGCGATCTCCCCGCGCGTACGCTCCAGCAGCGGCTGACCTGGGAGGCAGCCGATGTCGTCGTCAACTCACCGGTCACCTCGCTCACGACCCGCAACGGCCTGACCGTCGCGCAGCTCGCCGAGGCGACGATGACGCGGTCCGACAACACCGCCGCCAACGAGCTGCTCCACCTCATCGGTGGCCCCTCCGGCATCACCAGGTTCGCCCGATCGCTCGGCGACACCGTGACCCGGCTCGACCGCTGGGAGCCCGACCTCAACAGCGCGATCCCGGGCGACCCCCGCGACACCACCTCGCCCCGTGCGATCGCGCAGACCTACACCAAGCTCGTCCTCGGCGACGCCCTCGACCGCGCCGACCGGGACCAGCTGACCACCTGGATGCTGGCCAACCAGTCCACCGTCACGCGGTTCGGCGCCGGGGTTCCGGCCGGCTGGCGGCTCGCCGACAAGACCGGCGGCGGCGACTACGCGTCGCGGAACGACGTCGGTGTCACCTGGACCCCTGACGGCGCCCCGATCGTCATCGCCGCCCTCACCCGCTCCGACGACCCCACCGCCGCACCCCTCGACACCCCGCTCGCTGACATCGCGGCGGCAGTGTGTGGGGAGCTCGGCTGAGTCGTTGGAATACCCGGTTAACCGGTGAAACCTGCACTTCTCTGGCGTTGCGTTGCCAGAGAAGTGCAGGAATACCCTGTTAACCGGGTATTCCTGCAACTAGACCCCGTACACCTTCTCCGGCTCCGGCGCCTGGGCGAGGAGCTTGCGGAGGGCCGGGCCGACGTCGGCGGCGTCCCAGCGGGCGCCGGCGTCGGCGGAGGGGCCGTGGGCCCAGCCGTTCTCGACGGTGATCGTTGACCCGTCGATCTCGACGACCCGGCCGGTGATGTCGCGGGCGTCGCCGGAGGCGAGCCAGGCGACGATGGGGCTGTTGTCCTCGGGCAGCGCCATGGCGGAGGTGTCGAAGGCGCCCTCGGTCATCCGGGTCTTGGCGACCGGCGCGATGGCGTTGACGGTCACGCCGTAACGGGACATCTCGGCGGCAGCGACCAGGGTGAGCCCGGCGATCCCGGCCTTGGCGGCCGAGTAGGTGCCCTGCCCGATCGAACCCTGCAGGCCCGCGCCGGAGGAGGTGTTGATGACCCGAGCATCCCGCTGCCGGCCCGCCTTGGACTCGGCGCGCCAGTACGCACCCGCGTGCCGCAGCGTCGCGAAATGACCTTTCAGGTGCACCCGGATGACCGCGTCCCACTCCTCCTCGGAGGTGTTGACGAGCATCCGGTCGCGCACGAACCCGGCGTTGTTGACGAGGATGTCCAGACCCCCGTACGTCTCGATGGCCTGCCGCACCATCGCCTCGGCATCCGCGAAGTCGGCCACATCGGCGGCGTTGGCAACTGCCTCCCCACCTGCGGAGACGATCTCGTCAACGACCTGCGAAGCGGGCGACTCACCGGTGCCCTCGCCCGCCAGCGAGACGCCGAAGTCGTTGACGACCACCTTCGCCCCGTGGCGGGCGAGCTCGAGCGCGTGCGCCCGGCCGATGCCTCGCCCCGCTCCGGTGACGATCGCGATCCGGCCTTCGAGCAGTCGAGCCATGGTGGCGTCCCTTTCCAGTCTTGCGTACAGAAACCAAGCAACTGCTAGGCTACCAAGCAATCGCTAGGTTAGGAACGGACCATGGGCATCTCCACCGAGATCACCGACGAGCAGATCGCCGTCGTCACGATGAACCACCCACCGGTGAACGCGCTGCCGGTGAAGGGCTGGTTCGAGGTCGCCGACGCCGTCACGACCGCCGCCGACGAGGGCGCACGAGTCGTGATCCTGCGCGCCGAGGGCAAGGGCTTCAACGCCGGCGTCGACATCAAGGAGATGCAGCAGATCGAGGGGTTCGAGGGCATCCTCGGCGCCAACCGAGGCTGCTACGCGGCATTCAAGGCGATCTACGAGTGCTCGGTCCCGGTCATCGCCGCGGTCAACGGCTTCTGCCTCGGCGGTGGCGTCGGCCTGGTCGGCAACGCGGACACGATCGTGGCCAGCGACGACGCCTTCTTCGGCGTACCCGAGGTCGACCGCGGAGCCCTCGGCGCGGCCACCCATCTGAGCAGGCTGGTGCCCCAGCACATGCTGCGTACGCTCTATTTCACCGCCCAGACCATCACCGCCCAGCGTCTCCACGAGCTCGGATCGGTCCACCAGGTCGTTCCCCGCAAGGACCTCGACGAGGCCGCCCTCGAGGTCGCACGACAGATCGCCGCGAAGGACCCGCAGGTCATCCGCGCGGCCAAGGCCGCGCTCAACGGCATCGACCCGGTCGACGTGAACGCCTCCTACCGCTTCGAGCAGGGCTTCACCTACGAGCTCAACCTCGCCGGCGTCGCCGACGAGCGCCGCGACGCCTTCGTGAAGGACGGACGATGAGCACCGCACAGACATTTCGTACGCCGCTGACCGAGCTGACCGGGGTCGATCACCCGATCGTCCAGACCGGAATGGGCTGGGTCGCGGGCCCGCGCCTCGTCTCCGCGACCGCCAACGCGGGCGCACTCGGCATCCTGGCCTCGGCCACGATGACCCTCGATGAGCTCGAGAAGGCGATCGTCGAGGTCAAGGGCCGCACCGACAAGCCCTTCGGCGTCAACCTTCGCGCCGACGCCTCCGACGCCCCCGACCGCTGCCGACTCCTGATCGACCACGGCGTCAAGGTCGCCAGCTTCGCGTTGGCACCCAAACCCGAGCTCATCAGCACGCTCAAGGAGCACGACATCGTCGTGATGCCCTCGATCGGCGCAGCAAAGCACGCCAAGAAGGTCGCCGGCTGGGGCGCCGACATGGTGATGATCCAGGGCGGCGAGGGCGGCGGCCACACCGGCGCGGTCCCGACCACTCTGCTCCTTCCCAGCGTCTTGGACGCCGTCGACATCCCCGTCGTCGCCGCGGGCGGCTTCTTCGACGGCCGTGGACTCGCCGCGGCCATGGCGTACGGCGCCGCCGGCATCGGCATGGGCACGCGCTTCCTGCTCACCGCCGACTCGGCCGTCCCGGAGGACGTCCGACGGCGCTACCTGTCCTTCGGCCTCGACGGGACCGTCGTGACCACCAAGGCCGACGGCATGCCGCATCGCCTGCTCCGCACCGAGTTCATCGACACCCTCGAGAAGGAGGGCCTCACCGCGAAGCTGCTGCGCACGCTCAAGCGCACCCGCCAGTTCAAGGACATGTCCGGCCTCCCCTGGCGCACCCTGATCAAGGACGGCCGCGCGATGGTCCACGGCGGCGACCGCACCTGGGCCGAGGTCGTACTCGCCGCCAACACCCCCATGCTGCTCCGCGCCGGCCTCGTCGAGGGCGACACGAATGCCGGGATGCTCTCCAGCGGCCAGGTCGTCGGCCTCCTCGACGACCTCCCCACCTGCGAGGAGCTGGTCGACCGCATCGTCGCCCAGGCCACCGACCGACTCAAACACCTGGACGCGACCCGCGTCTGAGCCTCAGGGTGGACCCATGGCCATCGAGGTTCGCCCGGCGACGGTGTTCGAGGACGTACGCACTCTTGTCGGTCCCAAACGCCCCGACGCCAGCGTGTGCTGGTGCCTCAGCTACCGAATTCCGTCGAAGCTCAACAACGAGCTGAGCGGGCCAGCGCGAGGAGAGTTCGTACGCGACCTGCTCGCCTCCGGGCCGCTGGGCGTCCTGGCCTACGAAGGCGATGAGCCGGTGGGCTGGGCCGCCGTCGCCCCGCGCGCGGACACCACCTTCGCCCGCAACCGGAAGATCCCTCACGTCGACGACCTCCCGGTCTGGTCGCTGTGGTGCATCCGGGTCCGCCCCGGCCACCGCGGCAAGGGCATCTCGCACACGCTCATCGAGGGTGCCGTCGACTTCGCCCGCGACCATGGCGCTCCCGCCGTCGAGGCCTACCCGCTCGATAACCAGGGCGCCAAGGTCGACCTGACGATGGCGTATGCCGGGATCCGCAAGAACTTCGAGGCCGCGGGCTTCACCTGGGCCGCCGACACCACCTCGGTCCTCGCCGGCCACCCGCGCGTGCTGATGCGGCGCGACCTGAGATGAGGGCGTGGTTGACCTCGATCGGTAGAGTGTGAGTCGTGAAGAACGAGACGAGCCGCGTACGCATCGCGCTCGTCGCACTTTTCACGCTGATGCTCCCGGCGCTGATGAGCGTCGATCCCGAGCAGGCGCTGCTCACCATCGCCGTCTCGACCGCGCTCGCGGCCGTCGCGGTCGGAGCGCTCCACAACGTGAGCTCGTTCGCCCTGGTCAGGGCGCGTTCGACGGTCCCTCCGGACGTCTCCGACGGACCTCACCATCTCGCTGCCCGGGTCACCGACCCGGTGTGCTCCCCGCGCCGTCCGCGCGCTCCTGAGCAGGCCTGACACTCGCCGAATCCGGCGAGCCCGTCAGCCCTACTCATCCATCTCAGGAGCACACCCATGTCCGTTCTCGCCCCGTTGTCGCATGCGCTCGCGGCCGTCCTCGCCGGCGCCCACCACGTCCTCTCCTTCGTAGGCCCCAACGTCAGCTGGCTGCTGGCCATCGCCGCCGTCGTGGTGCTGGTCAGGCTCGTCCTCCTCCCGCTCACGATCCGCGGCGTACGCCACTCCCACGCTTCCGCCCGGGCCCGGCCGCAGCTGCAGGCGCTGACCAAGAAGTACACCAAGAAGAACTCGTCCAAGAGCCCGAGTCAGGCCGACGTGATGGCGATGATGGAGGAGCGGCGCAAGATCAACGAGGAGCACGGCGTACCCCGCTTCGCCATGCTCGCCGCCTTCGCCCAGCTGCCGATCTTCCTGGCGCTCTACCACCTGCTCTCCGACGTCAGCCGGAACAACGCGGTCGGCGCGATGAACGACTCGCTGGTCAGTTCACTCGGAGCGGCGACCTTCCTGGGCACTCCGCTCACCGGCAGCGGCTACCTCTCCGGCGACACCACCCACCTGGTGATCACCCTCGGCCTCGCCGCGACCGCCGCCGCGGTCAGCTACCTCAGCCAGCGGCTGTGGGTCCTGCCCAACATGGTGCGCGCCGACCTGCCCGAGTCGATGGTGCGGATGCAGGAGCTCATGCCCGTCATCTCAGCCGCCGGCATGCTCCTCGCCGGCAGCAGCGTCCCCCTCGCCCTGCTGGTCTACTGGGTCATCAGCGGCCTGTGGACCGCCGGCCAGGCCGCGGTCACCCACCGCTGGTTCCCCACCCCCGGCTCACCGGCCGCCGAACGCGCCGAGAAACGACATGAAAAGCGAGCCGTGCTCACAGTCGCTCGATGATGGTGACGTTGGCCTGACCGCCGCCTTCGCACATGGTCTGGAGGCCGTAGCGGCCGCCGGTGCGCTCGAGTTCGTTGAGGAGGGTGGTCATCAGCCGGGTGCCGGTGGCGCCGATGGGGTGGCCGAGGGCGATGCCGCCGCCGTTGACGTTCACCTTCGAGTGCGGGACGTCGAGCTCCTTCATCCACGCAAGGACGACGGAGGCGAAGGCCTCGTTGCACTCGAACAGGTCGATGTCGTCGACCGTCAGACCCGTCTTCGCCAAGGCGTGACGGGTGGCCTCGATCGGTCCGGTGAGCATCCATACCGGGTCGTCACCTCGGACCGAGAGGTGATGGATCCGGGCTCGCGGGGTCAGGCCGAACGTGCGTACGGCCGCGGCCGAGGCCACCAGCAACGCCGAGGACGCGTCGCAGATCTGGGAGGCGACAGCCGCGGTGATCCGTCCGCCGGGAGCGAGCGGCTCCAGGGAGGCCATCTTCTCGAGGGATGTGTCGCGAGGGCACTGGTCGACAGCGAAGTCGCCGACCGGCACGATCTCCCGGTCGAACCGCCCCTCGGCGATCGCGGCCTTCGCCCGCTGGTGGGAGGCGAGCGCGTACGCCTCCATGTCCTCCCGCGAGATGTCCCACTTCTCCGCGATCATCTCGGCGGAGCGGAACTGGGAGACCTCCTGGTCGCCGTAGCGCTTGACCCAGCCGGGCGACTCGGCGAACGGGGTGGTGTAGCCATATTGCGCCCCCACCAGCATCGCCGCCGAGATCGGGATCGCAGACATGTTCTGCAGCCCACCCGCGACGACCAGGTCCTGCGTCCCCGACATCACTCCCTGAGCCGCGAAGTGCACCGCCTGCTGCGAGGAGCCGCACTGCCGGTCGATGGTCACGCCGGGTACGTGGTCGGGCAGCCCGGCCACCAGCCACGCGGTCCGCGCGACGTCGCCGGCCTGCCCGCCGATCGTGTCGCAGCAACCCATGATCACGTCGTCGACGGCCCCCGGGTCGATCCCGGTGCGGTCGACGAGCGCGGCCAGCGAGTGGGCGCCGAGATCAGCGGGATGGATCCCGGCGAGCGCGCCACCTCGCTTCCCCACGGGCGTACGAACGGCGTCGACGATGAAAGCCTCAGGCATGTGTGATCCTCTCGATCAGGCGTGCTGGCTGGAGACGGAGATGACCTCGCCGGTCATGTAGGACGAGTAGTCGCTGGCCAGGAAGACCATGACGTTGGCGACCTCCCAGGGCTCGGCCGCGCGGCCGAACGCCTCGCGGCCCTTGAGCTCCACCAGAAGCTCGGGCGAGGTGACCTTCTCCAGGAACGGGTGCATCGCCAAAGAAGGCGAGACCGCGTTGACCCGGATCCCGTGCGGCGCGAGGTCGGCGGCAGCCGAGCGGGTCAGCGCCATCACCCCGGCCTTGGCGGCGGCGTAGTGCGCCTGCCCCTCCTGCGCCCGCCAGCCGATCACAGAGGCGTTGTTGACGATGACGCCACGCTTCTCGGCAGCCACGAACCGCTGTCCGACCGCGCGGATGCATCGGAACGTCCCGGTCAGGGTGATGTCGAGAACACGGGACCACTGCTCGTCGGTCATCTCCAGCACCGAGGCGGTCCCGCCGAGGCCGGCGTTGTTGATCATCACGTCGACACCGCCGTACGGCTCCGCCGCATCGAGCAGCGCCTGGACCTGGTCCTCCTGCGTGACATCGCAGGTCACGGCCGTGATCCGATCGTCCCCGAACTCCTCGGCGAGGGCATCGCGCGACTCCTTGAGCCGTCGCTCGTGGGTGTCGGAGACGACGACCGCCTTCGCACCCTCCTCGAGCACCTTCCGCACCACCGCCGCCCCGATCCCCGCACCGGCGGCGGCCGTCACGACGACGACCCGTCCGTCCAGGAGCGAGTGGCCGGGGACGTACGCGGGGGCTGGTTGTTCCGGCTTCATGCACGGGCCTCTCGTGGCAGGCCGAGCACGCGCTCGGCGATGATGTTCCGTTGGATCTCGTCCGAGCCGCCGTAGATCGTGTCGGCGCGGGAGAAGAGGTAGAGCGACTGCAGCCGGTCGAGCGCGTAGCCCTCCCCGGTGGTCAGCCCGGCGAGCCCGAGAACGTCCATCGCCAGCTCGCCGAGCTCGCGGTGCCACCGCGCCCACAGCAGCTTGGAGACGCTCGCCTCTGGACCGGAGGAGCCGGAGTCGTACGCAGAGAGGGTCCGCAGCGCGTGCAGCCGGAGCACCTCCAGGCCGACGTGGGCCTGGCTGAGTCGGGCGGCGATGCCGGGGGCGTCGATGGTGCCGTTGGCCCGGGCTGCCTCCTCGACCGTCTCGAGCTCACGCGCGAAGCCGACCTGCTGGCCGATCGTGGAGACCCCGCGCTCGAAGCCGAGGGTCGCCATCGCGACCTTCCAACCGTCGCCGGGCTCACCCACGACCATGTCTGCCGAGGTGACGGCGCCGTCGAAGAAGACCTCGTTGAACTCGGAGGTGCCGGTGAGCTGCTCGATCGGTCGTACGTCGACGCCGGGCTGCGCCATCGGAACTAGCAGGTAGGAGAGGCCGTGATGGCGCGACGATCCCGGTTCGGTCCGGCACACCACGAAGCACCAGTCGGACAGGTGGGCGTTCGAGGTCCAGACCTTCTGCCCGTCCACCACCCACTGGGATCCGTCCTGCCGCGCGCGGGTGCGCACCCCGGCCAGGTCGGACCCGGCACCGGGCTCGGAGTAGCCCTGGCACCACAGCTCCTCCACGGCCACGATCTTCGGCAGGAACCGCTCCTTCTGGGCGTCGGTTCCGTGGGCGATCAAGGTGGGCCCGAGCAGCTCCTCGCCGAGGTGGTTGATCCGGACCGGGGCGTCCGCCCGGGCGTACTCCTCGTGGAAGATCACCTGCTGGAACAGCGGCAATCCGCGCCCGCCGTGCTCCTCCGGCCAGCCCAGGCAGGTCCAGCGGTGCTCGGCCAGGTAGCGGTTCCACGCCAGCCGCCCCTCGTACGACTCGTGGTCCCGGCCGTTCCCGCCGGTGCCGCGCAGCGCGGCCCACTCGCCGACCAGATGCTCGGCCAGCCACTCGCGCACCTCGGCGCGGAAGGCCTCGTCCTCGGCGGAGTAGGTCAGGTCCATGCCCGACAACCTACCAAACCAAGCACTTGTTTGGTAGCGTCTGTGGCATGAGCGCCACTCCAACCGAGACCAGTGTCGTGACGTACGAGACCCACGGACCCGTCGCGGTGGTGCGGCTGAACCGCCCCGAATACCGCAACGCCCAGAACTCGAAGGTGACCTACGCGCTCGACGAGGCGTTCACCCGAGCGACCAACGATGACGAGATCAAGGTCATCGTCCTCGGCGGCAACGGCAAGCACTTCTGCGCCGGCCACGACATCGGCACGCCGGGCCGCGACATCGACGAGAGCTTCGAGCGCAAGGCCGTGATGTGGTGGGACCACGTCGGCAAGGAGGGCGTCGACTCCCGCTTCGCGCGCGAGTCCGAGGTCTACCTCGGCATGTGCCGCCGCTGGCGCGAGCTGCCGAAGCCGACGATCGCGATGGTGCAGGGCGCCTGCATCGCGGGCGGCCTCATGCTGGCCTGGTCCTGCGACTTCATCGTCGCCTCCGACGACGCCTTCTTCTCCGACCCGGTGGTCAAGATGGGCATCCCCGGGGTCGAGTACTTCGCCCACCCGTGGGTCACCAACCCCCGCGCTGCCAAGGAGATGCTCTTCACCGGCGACCGCTTCTCCGCCGAGCAGGCCGAGCGCTGGGGCATGGTCAACCATGTCGTACGCCGCGACGACCTCGAGACCGAGACGCTCGCCCTCGCCGGGCGGATCGCCGAGATGCCACGCCTGGGCCTGGCGCTGGCGAAGAAGGCGGTCAACCAGGCCGAGGACCTGATGGGGATGCGCGCCGGGATGGACTCGGTCTTCGGCCTCCACCACGCGGCCCACGCCCACAACGCCGAGGTCGGCAAGGACTCGCTCGCGGGCATGAACGCGAGGTCGATGAAGTCATGACAGCGACGCTGGAGTTCACCGAGGCCGAGGAGGCCTTCCGGGTCGAGGCCCGCGAGTGGCTCGCCGCCAACAACCCCGGTCGGCTGCCGTCGATGGACACCGCCGAGGGAGCCGCCGCCCACCGGGAGTGGGAACGCACCCTCGCCTCCGGCCGCTGGTCGGTCGTCACCTGGCCCGAGGCCTACGGCGGGCGGGACGCATCGCTCACCGAGTGGGTCATCTTCGAGGAGGAGTACTACCTCGCCGGCGCTCCCACCCGGATCAGCCAGAACGGCATCTCGCTGCTCGCGCCGATCATCTTCGGTCACGGGACCGAGGCCCAGAAGGAGCGCTACCTGCGCGACATGACCGACGGATCCTTGGTCTGGGCGCAGGCGTGGTCCGAGCCGGAGGCCGGTTCCGACCTGGCCTCGCTCCGGGCAACGGCCACCCGCGTCGACGGCGGCTGGAGCCTCAACGGCCAGAAGACCTGGAGCAGCCGCGCGCCCTTCGCCGACCGCGGCTTCGGCCTCTTCCGCTCGGATCCTTCCGCCGAACGGCACCGGGGCCTGACGTACTTCCTCTTCCCCCTCGACGCCGACGGCGTCACCGTCCGCCCGATCGACCAGCTCGACGGCACTCCCGGGTTCGCGGAGATCTTCTTCGACGAGGTCTTCGTGCCCGACGAGGACGTGCTCGGCGGCGTCGGCGACGGCTGGAAGGTCGCGATGTCGACGGCGGGCAACGAACGGGGTCTGTCGCTGCGTTCGCCGGGACGGTTCTGTGCGGCGGCGGAGCGGCTGCTGGACCTGTGGGCCTCCGACCCGCAGCCGCATCTGCGCGACCAGGTCGTCGACGCCTGGATCGGGGCCGAGTCCTACCGCCTCTACACCTGGGGCACCGTCACCCACGTCGAGGCCGGCGGCTCGGTCGGCGCCGAGGGCTCGATCAACAAGCTGTGGTGGTCCGACCTCGACCTCTCGCTGCACGAGACCGCGCTCTCGCTGCTCGGCGCCGACGCCGAGCTCGAAGGGCGCTGGCTCGACGACTACCTCTTCTCGCTGTCCGGCCCGATCTACGCCGGCACCAACCAGATCCAACGCAACATCGTCGCCGAGCGGGTGCTCGGCCTGCCGAGGGGTGGCCGATGAGGTTCGGACGTACGCCGGAGCAGCACGCCTTCTCCGAAGCACTCGATGACCTGCTGACCGCCGCCGACGTCCCCTCGGTCTCGCGCGCCTGGGCGGCCGGTGACCACTCGGCCGGACTCAAGCTGTGGCAACGGCTCGCCGAGCTCGGCGTCACCGGGCTGCTGGTGCCGGAGGAGCACGGGGGCGTGGGAGCGACTCCTGTCGACCTGACCGTCGCCTTCGAGCGGCTCGGCTACCACGGTGTCCCGGGGCCCTGGATCGAGTCCGCCTCGGTCGCGCCGGGACTCCTCGCCGGCACGCCCGACTCGGACCTCCTCCCACGGGTGGCTTCCGGCGAAGCGATCGTCTCGGTGGCGCCCGCAGCATGGGCCGTGGATGCGGACATCTCCGAACGAACGTACGCGCTGAAGAACTGTGTTGGTCTCGACACGCCTCCGCCTAGCGGCTCCGGCGGCTCGACCAGCGACGCGTTGGTTGAGCCCGGCGAGCGCCAGCGAGCCGGTGTCGAAACCAACACAGTCCCGTCCGCGAACCTCCGCCACGCGGTTGTCGGCGCCGAGCGAAAGTCGGTCGACCCGACCCGACGACTCTTCGACGTGACCCCGGGCGCGGAGATCGCCACGATCGACACGACGACGGCGCTCGACCTCGGCACCCTCGCCTGCTCGGCCCAGCTCCACGGCGCCGGGCTGCGCCTGCTCGACGACTCGGTCGCCTACGTGAAGCAGCGGACGCAGTTCGGGCGTCCGATCGGCGAGTTCCAGGCGGTGAAGCACCTGCTCGCGGACGTACGCGTCGCCCTGGACTTCGCGGCCCCGCTGGTGCACAACGCGGCGGTCGAGCTCGACGCCGGGACCCCGACAAGCGGCCGCGCGGTCTCGGCCGCGAAGGTGGCGGCCGGCGACGCGGCGTACCTCGCCTCGCGCACCGCGCTTCAGGTCCACGGCGCGATCGGCTACACCCGCGAGTTCGACCTGAGCCTGTGGATCCTGAAGGTGCGCGCGCTGGTCGGTGCCTGGGGCACGCCGGCCGAGCATCGTGCGCGGATCCTCGAGTCGCTGGTGGAGGGCCGATGAGGTTCGCGCTCACCGAGGAGCAGTCCGACCTGGTCGCGACCGTGCACACGCTGATCGCCAAGCGGGCCGCGTCGATGGACCTGCGGGCGGCGATCAGCACGCCCGAGGGCTACGACACCACCCTGTGGCAGACGCTCAGCGAGCAGATCGGGGTGACCGCGCTGGCGGTCCCTGAGGCGTACGGCGGTGTCGGCTGTTCCTACATCGAGGCGCATCTCGTCCTCGAGGAGCTCGGCGCCACGCTCACGCCGTCGCCGTTCGTCGGCACGCTGCTGGCGACCCAGGTCCTCACCGCCGCCGGCACCCCACAGGCCGGTGAGCTGCTGGAGCGGATCGCCACCGGCGCCACGGCCGCGGTGGTCGCCCCGGGGTCCGATCTCGTCATCGACGCGACTGGCGCGGAGATCCTCCTCGTGCTGCGCGGCGACCAGGTCCACGCGGTGGATTCTTCGGCGGCCACGGTCACCCCGACTCCGGCGCTGGACCCGACCTGGAGGTTCGCGACAGTCACCGTCGACGACGCCGCAGGTGTCCTCGTCGGCACGGTCGACCCGGCGTACGTCACCACCGTCGGCGCCACCATGATGACCGCCCTCCAGGCCGGGGCCGCGCGCGAGGCGCTGGAGCGTACGGTCGCCTATCTCAAGGAGCGCCACCAGTTCGGTCGGCCGCTCGGCTCCTTCCAGGCACTCAAGCACCGGTGCGCCGACCTGCTGGTCCAGGTCGAGACCGCGCGGACGATGAGCTGGGCGGCGGCCTGGGAGCTCACGCAGCCGAGCCCAGATGGACGCCTCGTCCGCGCTGCCAAGACCTGGTGCTCCAATGCGTTCTCGCAGGTCGCGGCGGAGATGATCCAGCTCCACGGCGGGGTGGCGATCACCTGGGAGCACGACGCCCACCTCTACTTCAAGCGCGCCCACGCCACCGCCCAGCTCTTCCGAGGAGACACGTGAACAAGACCCCTATCGACAAGACGCTGCCCCTCACCGAGGTCAGCAGCAAGCTCGAGTCCGGGATGACCATCGGCATCGGCGGCTGGGGCTCGCGGCGCAAGCCGATGGCGCTGGTCAAGGAGATCCTCCGCAGCGACATCACCGACCTGACCGTGGTCGCGTTCGGCGGCCCCGACGTGGGCCTGCTCGCCCGTGCCGGGAGGATCCGCAAGCTGGTCTACGGCTTCGTCAGCCTCGACTCGATCCCGCTCGACCCGAACTTCACCCGCGCCCGTGAGCGGGGCGAGATCCCGGAGACGAGCGAGTACGACGAGGGCATGTTCGTCGCCGGCCTCAAGGCCGGCGCCAACCGGCTGTCGTTCCAGCCCATCCGCGCAGGCCTGGGCAGCGACGTGATGGCGATGAACCCCGACCTCAAGACGGTGAAGTCGCCCTACGACGACGAGGAGTACGTCGCCGTCCCCGGGCTCCGTCTCGACGTCTCGCTCATCCATCTCAACCGCGCCGACGCGGCCGGCAACGGGCAGTACCTCGGCCCCGACCCGTACTTCGACGACCTCTTCGCGATGGCCGCCGACAGCACGATCATGTCCGTCGAGCAGATCGTCTCCACCGATGACCTGACCGCCAAGGCCCCGCCGCAGACGCTCCTGGTCCCGCGGATCTTCGTGAATCACGTCGTCGAGGCCCCGGGCGGTGCCCACTTCACCAGCTGCGAGCCCGACTACGGCCGCGACGAAGAGTTCCAGAAGACGTACGCCGCCGCAGCCAAGTCGGATTCCGACAGTGACTGGACCGAGTTCGAGGAGCGTTACCTGTGACTTTGCAAACGATCAGCCGAGCGGACGTCTGCGTGGCCGCCGTCTCCGACGCCTTCAAGGGCTCCGGCGAGGTGCTCGCCCACGCCGTCGGAATCGTCCCGGCCATCGGCGTACGCCTGGCCAAGGCCACCCACACCCCCGAGCTCGCGCTCAGCGACGGCGAGGCGTTCATGATGGCCGAGGCTCCGCCGCTGTTGAAGACGGCGGCGGCCGGCGGCACCCCGGAGGCCTGGGTGCCGTTCCGCAGCATCTTCGACATCGTCGCCAGCGGCCGCCGGCACTCGATGATGGGCGCCAGCCAGATCGACCGCCACGGCAACCAGAACATCTCCTCGATCGGCGACTGGCGGCAGCCGAAGCGCCAGCTGATCGGCGTACGCGGCGCCCCTGGCAACACCGTCAACCACCGTGTCGACTACTGGGTCGCCAAGCATTCCGCCCGGATCTTCGTCGACCGCGTTGACGTCGCCAGCGGCGTCGGCAACGACCGTGCCGTCGGCACCGCCGCGCGCTTCCACGACCTCGGCGTCGTCGTCACCAATCTCGCCGTCTTCGGCTACGACGAGCGGGGCCTGATCAAGGTCGACTCGATCCACCCCGGCGTCACGCCCGAGGAGCTCCAGGAGGCGACCGGTTTCCCGATCGACGTCACCAACGCGCCACTCACCCGCGAGCCCACCCCGGACGAGATGAAGATCATCGCCGCGGAAGACCCCAAGGGCCTGCGCCACCGCGAGGTGCCCGAACCCTGAGACACCGCGGGCAACTGGACGGGAACTTCATCGGGTTGACGGGTGTTTCAGTGCCCGTCAACCCCAGGGATACCGGTCGACCGGGTATCCCTAGGACAGGCCCGCTACGCCAGGATGCCGGCGTGGAGCAGCTTCAGATACTGCTCCGCGAGGGTCTCGGGGGTGTGGCGGCCGCCGGGGCGGTACCAGGAGACGGTGGACCAGACGCCGTCACGGATGAACCGGTAGGTCAGCGCGGGGTCGAGGGAGCCGTGGAAGGCGCCCGAAGCCTGGCCGGCCTCGATGACCCGGATCCACAGCGCCTCGTTGTCGCGTGAGCGCTCGGCGACGAACTCGAAGCCCTCGACGGTCGCCAGGAAGGACGCCTCGTTCTGGTAGAGCGCGACGGCGAGCCGCTCGTTGTGGATGGTCCGGAACGACTCGGTGATCAGTCCGTCCAGGTCGGCCTGCGGGTCCACACCGCTCTCGACGATCTCGGTGAACCGCGCGTTGAGCCCGTCGAGGAACCCCGAGAGCAGCTCGGTCAGCATCGCTTCCTTGGACCGGAAGTGGTGGTAGAGCGAGCCGGACAGGATCCCGGCGGCGTCTGCGATGTCGCGTACGGTCGTCTGGGCGAAGCCCTTGGTCGCGAACATCTCGGCAGCCAGCGTGAGCAGCTCAGCTCGCCGCGACGACCCCGACGCCGTCCCCCGCCTTCTCGGCGCAACCCCCGTGTCAGTCATGGACGAATCCTACCAAACAAGCAGTTGCTCAACTACGCTAGCGAGGGTGACCCCGCGCACGATCCCCGCCCTGATCGAGAAGGCCAAGCAGACCTACGCCGACCACCCGGCGATCGTCGACGGCCCCACGACGCTCACCTACGCCGAACTCGCCGAGGCAGCGGACAGAGCCGCGCGCGCCTTCCTGGCCAGCGGCGTACGCAGCGGCGACCGCGTCGCGATCTGGGCGCCCAACCGCTGGGAGTTCCCGGTCGCGGTTCTCGGCGCGCAGACGATCGGGGCGGCCGTGGTGCCGCTGAACACCCGCTACCGGGGCCATGAGGCGCGCGAGATCCTGGAGCGCTCCCGCGCCACGGCGCTGGTCACCGTCAACGGCTTCCTCGGCACCGACTACGTACAGATGCTCCACGACGCCGGGCCGCTCCCGGAGCACCTGCTCACCATCGTCGACCTCGCCGGACAAACCGCCTCGGGCTCCGCTTCGGCCACTGACTGGGAGGACTTCCTCGCCAGAGGCGAGGACACGACCGACCAGCGGCTCGAGGACGTCAAGGCGTCGGTCACCCCCGACACCCTCGCCGACCTGCTGTTCACCTCCGGCACCACCGGCAAGCCGAAGGGCGTGATGAGCGCCCAGCGCCAGACGATCGGGGTCGCCGACGTCTGGGCGCGAGGCGCCGAGCTCACCACGCGCGACCGCTACGCCATCGTCAACCCGTTCTTCCACGGCTTCGGCTACAAGGCGGGCTTCATCGCTGCGTTCACCTCGGGCGCGACGGTCTACCCGATCGCGACCTACGACCCGACCCAAGCGCTGCAGCTGATCCAGGACGAGCGGATCACGGTCCTCCCCGGCGCCCCCACGATCTTCACCACGCTCATCAACCACCCCGACCTGAAGGCGTACGACCTCTCCTCGCTGCGCTTCGCGATCGCCGGCGCCGCGAGCGTCCCGGAGAGCCTCTTCGCCGATATGCGCGACATCCTCGGGATCGACGAGGTCAAGGGTGCGTACGGCCTCACCGAGTGCATGGTCGCCACCACCACCCGTCCCGGCGAGGATCCGGAGCACGTGGCCAAGGTGGTCGGGCCGGCGGTAGAGGGGCTGGAGATCCGCACCGTCACCGCGGCAGGCGAGGACGCGGAGCCGGGCGAGGACGGCGAGGTCTGGATCCGTGGCGACAACGTCATGCTCGGCTACTTCGAGAATCCCGAGGCGACCGCCGAGGCGATCGACGAGGACGGCTGGCTCCACACCGGCGACGTCGGCTTCCTCGACGAGCACGGCTGCCTGAAGATCACCGACCGGATCAAGGACATGTTCACCGTCGGCGGCTTCAACGTCTACCCCGCCGAGGTCGAGAACACCCTCGCCGGCCACCCCGGCATCGTCGAGGCCGCGATCATCGGTGTCCCCGACGCCCGCCTCGGCCAGGTGGGCAAGGCCTTCGTCGTCGTACGCGACGACCTGACCGCCGACACCATCTCGACGTGGCTCAAGGACCGCCTGGCCAACTACAAGCAGCCGAGGGCGTACGTCCTGGTCGACAGCCTTCCGCGCAACGCCAGCGGCAAGGTCTTGAAGACGGATCTGCGCGACACCGCAATATAGGTGCGACACCCCACCCCGCGGGGGTATAGGTTTCCTCAGCCCGTTCTTTACTTCCCCCACGGAGGCTTTCGATGCCCCGACGCGCCAAGATCGCGTCCATCTCCGGCACCACCCTCATTCTCGGCGCGGCCGCAGTGGCGATCCCCCTGACGCTGAACTCCGCCACCGCCGAGCCGACCACGTCCGGCCCGCTGGCCGCGTTCGAGGCAGCAAACAGGGAGCCGTCCACCCTTCCCGCCGGCCCGGTCGAGTCTCACGTCGAGGAGGTCGCGCTGACCACCTCGACAGGCAAGGCCACCGAGCACGCGACGAAGGTCGACAAGCCCCGCACCAACGTCATCAAGAGCGAACCGCAGGACGTCACCGGCTTCGGCGTCATCGGCGTGACCTGGTCCGGCGCCATCGCCGACGACGTACGCCCCGAGATCCGCACCCTGAAGGACGACGTGTGGTCGTCGTGGAGCCCGATGGTGGTCGACGTCGAGGACCACGGTCCGGACGCCGGCACGGCGGAGGCGAAGGGCGTCCGCCCGGGCACCGACGAGTTCTTGGCCGGGCACGTCGACCAGGTGCAGACCCGGATCATCGTCCCTGACGCTGCCGAGATCCCCGGCGACCTCGAGCTCGCGGTGATCGAGCCGGGCAAGCCCGAGGACACGGTCTCCGAGCTTCCCGACATCGAGACCGACAAGGACAAGCCCCGGGCGACCAACGTCCACAAGGGCAGCAAGGACTCCGACCTCAACCTGGTCGCGTCCACCTACACCTCGAGCCCGACGATCTACAGCCGGGCTCAGTGGGGCGCCGACGAGACGCTCCGCGAGCAGACGGCCCCGAGCTACCGCACGATCCACGGCGGTTTCGTCCACCACACCGCGGGCACCAACGCCTACACCGAGGCTGACGTCCCCAGCATCATTCGGGGCATCTACGAGTTCCACGTGACCACCCGCGGCTACCGCGATGTCGGCTACAACTACTTCGTCGACAAGTTCGGCCGCATCTGGGAGGGCCGCCACGGTGGCGTCGCGCTGCCGGTCGAGGGCGCCCACACCAGCGGCTACAACTACGACAGCTTCGGTGCTTCGGCGCTCGGCTGCTTCGACACGGTCGCGGCCGGCTGCCTCAACGACGCCGGCGCGACGCAGAACCAGCCCACGGACGCGTTGATCCAGGCGTACGGCTCTCTCTACGCCTGGAAGCTGTCCCTCCACGGCGTCACCGCCAACGCCACCAACGTGGCGCTGACCAAGACCGACGGCGTCACCAAGACGGTGTTCCCGCACGCGATCAACGGCCACCGCGACGCGGGCGAGACCGTCTGCCCGGGCGCGAACCTCCAAGCCAAGCTCCCCGCCATCCGTACGCTCGCCGCCAGCCTCCAGAAGAGCTGGAGCGGCCGCGACCTGGAGTCCCACATCGCCGGCACGAGCCACTCCGACTTCGTGGCGCGACGGGCCTCCGACGGCCGGATCTTCACGCTGCGTACGGGCGGGTTCGCCGGGTTCAACTCGACCAAGACGTCCACGACGGTCGGCAGCACCGTGCGCGAGGCCGTCGTCACCCCGGACATCACCGGCGACGGCAAGGCCGACCTGATCCAGGTCCGCACCGACGGCTCGGCCGGCATCCGCAAGGGCCGCGGCGACGGCACCTTCGCGGCGGTCTTCAAGAACCTCGGCAAGAGCACGTTCTCCGGGGTCTCCAAGATCACCGCGACCGGCAACATCGGTGGCACCTCGGCCAACGATCTGGTCGGCAAGAATGCGAAGGGCTACCTGGTCCGCTACACCGGCAACGGCGCCGGCGGGTTCACCCGGGCCGGCACGACGCGCTCGCTGAGCGGCTTCGACAAGCTCGCCGCGACCGGCGACGTCAACAAGGACGGCAAGCGCGACCTGATCGGCCGCAAGTCCGGGGCGCTCTACTACTTCAAGGGTTCCGGCAGCGCTACGTTCGGCTCGCCGATCAAGCTCGCGACCCAGAGCCCGTCCTGGTCTTCGCTGGTCCAGATCAGCGGCTACGGCGACTTCACCGGCGACGGCCGCGGCGACCTGATCGGCCGCGACGGCTCCAACCGCGGCTGGATCTACCCGGCCTCCGGCTCGGGCTTCGGCAAGCCGTTGGGGCCGTACGCGGACGTCAACCGCACCGTCGTCGGCGCGGTCAACCTCGTCGGCAACAGCCTCGCGGACCTGGTGATGAAGTCCGGCTCGACGCTCTACGTCAAGCCGAACAGCGGTCGGGTCAGCCTGGCCGCGCCGGTCGACAGCGGCATCACCCTGACGAGCGCCACCGCACTGATGAACGCCGGTGACTGGAACCGCGACGGCAAGGGCGACTTCCTGGCCAAGATGTCCGACGGCTCCGTACGCCTCTATCGGGGCTACGGCACCGGCAAGTTCACCAGCCCCGTCACGATCGCGACCGGCCTCGGCACGGTCAGCGTCATCGACGCGGTCGGCGACGTCACCGGCGACGGCTACCCGGACCTGATGGGCCGCACCTCCGGCGGCACGATCAAGCTGTGGCCGGGCAAGGGCTCGACCAAGGTCGGTACGTCGATCACCATGAAGTCCTCGGCCGCGGGCACCCGCCTGGTCGGCGTCGGGCGCTGGAACAGCGGCAACACCCCTGACGTGCTCTTCGTCAACGGCACCAGCACCGTCGTCCACGAGAGCAACGGGCCCGGCGGCCTGGTCTCCACGCAGACCCTGTCGATCAACCTGTCCGGCTATGACGCGGTGCTCGGCGTACGCGATCTGCGGGCCGGCTCGGGCGGCGACCTGATCGTGCGGTCTGGCAGCTACATCTATGCGCTGGAGCGCAACAGCACCGGCACCGGCCTGACCCGCACCTACCTGGGTGCACTGTCGGGCTACAACCTGCTGGGCTGACTCACGCCGAGAGTTGGCGCTCCTGGTTCACCCGGAGCGCCTTCTCGGCGAGGTCGGAGCCGGCGGAGGCGTACAGGTTCAGGACGGCGTGGGCGCCACGCTTCTTGAGCTCGTCGCGCTCCTCGGGGCGCAGGGCGATGGCGGCCACGGTGCCGCTGAAGCCGAGCTTGCGGAGCAGGTCCATGGCGAGCAGGTTGTCGCCGTGGAAGGGCATGGTCAGGACGACCAGCTCCATGCCGGTGCCCTTCTTGACCCGCTCCCAGAAGTCCTGGTCGGTGGCGTCGGCCTCGACCACGTCGAAGCCCTCCGCCTTGAGCGAGGCTGCCCGCAGCGAGTCATGCTCGACCGCCAGGACCTGATAGCCCTGGGCGTCGCGCAGCTCCTCATAGGTCGTACGCCCCACCCGGCCCATCCCGACCACCAGCGCCTTGGCGTCACCGAGGTTGATCGGCCGGTCCGCTTCCTGGAGCCGGGCGGGCCTCCGCTCCGGCAGCAGCCGGTTGAGCAGGTTGATGAGCTTCGCGGCGTACGCGTTGAAGACCGCGGCCACCAGGAACGAGAGTGAGGTCGCGACCGCGAGCACAGTCTGCCACTGCGCCGACGCCAGCCCGGTCGCGGAGGCGATGACGATCACGATCAGACCGAACTCGGAGTAGTTGGTCAGCGTGAACGAGGCCAGCGTCGCAGTGCGGTAGCGCAGCCCCATGATCACGAAGATCACGACGTACGCAACGGCCTGGAGCGGCAGCAGGAGCTGCAGCACGGCGGCCAGCGCCAGGTCCTCCAGCGAGGGCACCCCGGTCAGCCCGATGCTCAGGAAGAACGCGATGAGCAGGAGCTCCTTGGTGCTGAACAGCAGCTTGGCCAGCGCCGGCGCCTTGACGTGCGACCCGAGGAGTACGCCGACAACCAGCGCCCCGAGGTCGCCCTTGAGCCCGACCGCCTCGAAGAGCCAATAGCCCGGCACGAGCGCGATCGCCAGGCCGAAGAGCGCGGTCAGCTCGGCGGAGGTGATCCGGTCCCAGATCCGGTGGGCGAGCCAGGCGCCCGGGAGGAGCAACACCAGGGCGAACACCCATGGGGAGGGCCAGTGGCCCTTGGAGATGGTCAGGAACACCACCGCGACGATGTCCTGCATGACCAGCACACCGATCGCGATCCGGCCGTAGAGGGTGTTGTTGTCGTGGCGCTCCTCGAGCACCTTGATCGCGAAGACGGTGGAGGAGAAGGAAAGCACGAAGGCGATCAGCGCCATCTCGCCCAGGTCGGCGTCGGCGAGGAGCGCGAAGCCGAGCGGCGCGATGCCGGCCAGCATCCCGACCCCGATGATGACGCTGAAGCCCAGGTGGGCGAAGGTGCTCAGCCACACGTCGGGCCGGAGCAGCGATCGCACGTCGAGCTTGAGGCCGATGCCGAACAGGAGCAGCGTGACGCCGAGGTCGGCCAGGGTGTGCAGCCCGGCCATCTCGCCGACGCCTGCGGCATGCAACCCGAACCCGGCGGCCAGGAAGCCGACCAGGGGCGGGAGCTTGAGGAACATCGCGACCAGCCCCGCTCCGAGTGCGACGAGCAGATAGAGCGCGGTCAGCGTCATGTTGGACTTCCCCCAGGCTGAAACTCGACGTTCCGACCTGCGTACGATACCGCGTGATACCACTTCGGGTTACGCTGGGTCCATGGCTATGACTCTGCGACTCAGCGAGGCCGACGACCGGCTGCTGACCGACCGCGCCAGGACGGAGAACCGGTCCAAGCAGGAGATCGCCCGCGAGGCCATCCGCGCCTACCTCAACGATCACGAGCGCCGCATCGAGGATCTCGAGGACGATCTGGCCCTCGCGCGCTACTCCCTGCGCCGCGAGCTCGGAGAGGTCAGCTACACCCCGCACGCCGAGGCCCGCCGCGCCCTCGGTCTCGACCGCCCGCTCAGCGAGTGACCTATCAGGTCGTCTGGGCCGACGAAGCGTTGCAGTCGGCCGAGGCGTACGTCGACGACGACCCCATCGGCCTGATCCAGGTCTTCGACACCGTCGACACCCTGACCGAGACCCCGCGCGACGTCGGCGCCTACGCCTGGGGCAAGGACCGCTACCGCCTCCGCGTCGGCCGCTACCGGATCGTGTATGTCGTCGAGGAGCGCCGCATCACCGTCGCCGTCATCCACCTTGGTCGCCGCAGCGTCTAAGCCGCCGAGAAGGTAGTTGTGGGCGACGAAAATGGAGTTTCGTCGCCCACTTCGGTGGGCTGGTAGAGCCGCGTCACCATCCGCCCGGTGGTGGACTTGCCACAGCCGGACTCGCCGAC
>NZ_JBEZZS010000037.1:0-50903 GCF_040639295.1 Nocardioides sp. NPDC023903
GACCGTCGCCACAGGCAGCCCGAACGCGAGCGACGCGACGGTCGCCATCGCGACCGCGGCGAGGGCTCCCGGCACGATCTGTGCGCGGCTGGGCAACCGTTTCCATAGTGCGAGCACGGCGATGGTGGCGGCCGCGAGAGCGAGCGAGGCGAGGGCAGCCAGGCTGGTGGTGGCCTCCACGAGCGCCGAGGGGAGTCCGGTGATCTTGCCGATGCCGGAGGCTGGCGCAGTCATGCCTGCGGCGGAGTAGAACTGGCCGGCGATGAGCACCAGGCCGATGCCGGCGAGCATGCCTTCGACGACCGAGATCGAGATGGCCCGGAACCAGCGGCCAAGCTTGAGGACACCCATGCCGAGCTGGAGCAGACCCGCGGCCAGTACCAACGCGCCCAGCATAGGGAGCCCGAACTCCTGCACGGCTTCGAAGACGAGCACGGTCAGACCCGCGGCCGGACCCGAGACCTGGAGACTGCTACCGCGCATCAGGCCGGTGACCAGACCGCCCACGATCCCGGTGATCAGTCCGAGCTCGGCCGGGGCTCCGGAGGCGACCGCGACCCCCACGCACAGCGGCACTGCGACGAGGAAGACGACGATGGAGGCAGTGAAGTCCTGCCTGAGATGAGGGAACTTGTCCATGGTGCGCCTCACAGGTTCGAGAAGGTGTCAGAGTCGGCGTCGTGGACAAGCACTGAGCCGGTGTGCACCTCGTACAGCCAGCCGTGGAGCCGGAGCCGGTTGGTGGCGAGGTGCTTGTCCACGCACGGATACGAGCGCAGTCGCAGCAGCTGGGTAAGAACGTGGTTCTGGACCGCCTCGACGACTGTCGGGTCGTCCACATCGCCATCGGGCCGCGGAGCTGCGTGCGCCAGCCAGTCGCGCACCGCCGGCACGGGATCCAGGTCGTCGCCGCGGACCAGCGCACCGACAGCACCGCAGTGCGAGTGTCCACAGACGACGATGTCGGTGACGCCGAGCACCTCGATGGCGTACTCGATGGTGGCGGCCTCGCTCGTCGGGTGCGTCGAGTCGTGGGGCGGAACGATGTTGCCGGCGGTCCGGAGCTCGAAGAGCTCGCCGGGGCGGGCGTCGGTGATGTGGGCGGGGATCACCCGGGAGTCCGAGCAGGTGATGAACAGGACCTGCGGGGATTGACCCTGCGCCATCCGGGCGAAGTCTTCGGGGCGTTCCGGGGAGCGGTTCCGGAAGGAGCGGGCGTGGTCGATGAGGGATTTCATGTCAGCACTTCCTCTTGGGAGCGCCGTGGACGGCGCGTGGTGTGGGCATGAGGACCGAGAACAGCGAAGGCGTGATTCACGTCCGCCGGCGCGCCATCAGGAAGGCCTGGGTACGCCGGTACCGAAATGCTGCCCGTGGAATCTCAGAGCAACTTCAAAGCCAACCGAGCGATCGCTCGACGTGCTCGGCCAGCGGATCAGCGAGCGACTCCAGATTGCCTGTGCAGACGCTCGATAGTTCCGCGGCCATCGCCTGACCCATCAGGTTCGATCAGCTCACGGCCGGGGGCCGGGAGCTGCAGGGTGATCCTGGCGCCGACGCCCAGCTCGCCCTCGATGGCCAGCGCTCCGCCGTGGGCACCCGCGATCTCGTTGACCAGTGCCAGACCCAAGCCCAAGTGTCGCCCATCGACGCCGCCGGTTCCACGCCGGAACCGTGCGGTGAGCTCGGCGGCAGTCGCCGGGTCGAGACCGGTGCCGTTGTCGGTGACCGACAAGTGCACCACATCGGCCGCGCGAGAGAGCTCGAGCCCGACGTACCCGTCCTCGGCGACGTGGTCGAGGGCGTTGTCGACCAGGGCGGCGACTGCACGGCGCAAGGCGCGAGGAACACCGAGCACGACGTAGCCATCCTCAGGGGGCGCTTGCACCTCGAGCTTGGCGCCGGCCAGGTCGGCGGTGGTACGGAACGAATCGCGAACCTCCTCCGCAACCATCGTCAGATCCACCGGCTCGCGCTGCGGTGGCCGGTGTTGCAGCTCCGCGACCAGGAGGAGGTCGCTGACCACCTCGTTCGCCACGCGTGCGTCCCGGACAAGCTGCTGCAGATCACGCCTCTGGTCATCATCGCTGAGCGGCCCCCGTTCGAGCAGCTGTGCCCTCGTCATCACGATGGCAAGAGGGGTCCGAAGCTCGTGGCTCGCCTCGGCGATGAACCGGCGCTGCGAAGCCAACGCCTCGCCGAGAGGCCGTACCGCCCTGCGGCCGAAGAGCCAGCCGATACCGGCCGCTGCCATCACTCCTAGCAGCCCCGCGAACAGGGCCAGACGCGCCAGCCGCTCGGTCTCCTCCTCCTGATCGATGAAGCCGACGACCGCCGTGACGCGGGCCTCCTCGTGTTCACCGACGTAAGCGACGAAAGGCAAACCACAGATGTCGATCCAGGACTCGCCGGCAGGAAGGTCGACGACGGCATCGCGGACGTCGCTCTCCGGGCACTCTGCAGGCAACGCATCGACGATAGTCGGACTCGGTTCCGACACATCGACGTAGAGGTCAGCGTTCTCGATCTTGGCGCGAAGCTTCTCGACGGTGGCGTCGCGGCGCTCCTGAAGGCTGAGCAGATACACGAGCCCGATCACGAGTGCCACCACCACAGCGACCGCTAGGCCCGTCTGGAGGGCGACCGCGATGGTCGCTCTGCGAAGCAGCTTAAGGTCAGCTGCCGGTGCCGCGGTCACGCTGCGCCCATCTGGTATCCGAGACCTCGCACGGTCCGGACCACACCGCGACCCAGCTTCCGGCGGAGGTAGTAGACGTAGGTGTCAACCGCGTTCGAGCTCTCGGCATCGCGGAACAGAAGGTCCTGCAGCTCTTCACGTGTGAAGACCCGACGCGGGCTTGCCGCGAGGAGGTGCAACAGGTCGCGCTCCCTCTCCGACAAGGGCACCGTGTCCGCATTCGCTGACAGCACCCTGCGGCCCGTGACGTCGAGATAACGGTCTCCGAGGTCGACCGTGTTCGAGGTCTCGACGTGCCGCCTGAGCAGGGCGCGGAGGCGGGCGAGGAGCTCGTCCACGTCGAATGGTTTGACGACGTAGTCCTCCGCTCCCGCATCGAGTCCTTCCACACGATCCTCCGAGGTCCCCCTTGCGGTGAGGACGAGGACAGGGGCAACCACGCCCTTGGAGCGCAGCCGTCGAACGAGGTCAACCCCTTCGACCGCCGGCAGCATCCGGTCGATCACCATGAGGTCCCAGCGCCGAGACAGGCCGAGATGAAGCCCTCGTTGCCCGTCGCGTGCCCACTCGACGTCGTACCCCTCCGAGCGCAGGAGCCGATCGAGCAGATCACCCATGCTGCGGTCGTCCTCGACCAGCAGCAGACGGTGCTGACATTGCGCTTCGGGCATACCCCGATCCTCCCGGCTCTGTTCTGAACTTCCTCTGAGATTGACAGCAGTCGTCACTGCACGTCGCGCAGGGCGATTTCAACAGTCGCGGCCTTAGGGCCGGCTGCGATCATCGGCGGCAGGTAGGGGCTGTCGGCGTACTTCTCGCCATAGGTACTGTCGATCCGTGCGCCGAGCTCGGGGTCGGTGATCGGGGTGAACTCGACCTGGTACTCCGTCCCAGCGGCTGAGATCTTCCCAGTGCGCTGTGCGATTGCGGACTTGTACCAGCGGCCGCGCGTGCCGTTGTAGGCGCGGACGAACAGGCGCCCGTCAACTACCACGGACCAGATCCAGGTAAGGGTTCCCGTGGTCACCCCGTCGGCGCGGAAGGGAGCGATGTGGAGGTCATCGGTGGCAGCGATCTTCTCGATGATGTCGGTGGGCCAGGCGGCCATGAATGTCCTTTCAATCGACGGTCTTACGACGGAAGCGCGACGGATCCGAGGTTTGAAGCCACTCTGCTTCCCCCATCTCACCGCACGGCTACTAGGAGGCCGATCTTGTCGATGCGGTGTTCCGGGTTGCCGAACTCGTCAGACCAGTAATTACCGACCGCGTGGTCCTCTGGAGTCGCGCACGTGGACAGGGTGATCATGGCGCGAGTGGCTACGTCGCCAGGCCGGCCGGGGACCGCAGCCCGCTGAGCGCGTAGTGATGCTGCCGACCGGAACGACGTCTCTCGGGTTTCGACGATGCGGTAGACGTAGGTGGCGTCCTCGGTGCGCACGAAGGCCCGATCCCCCGGTTCGAGCTCGGGCACCCTACGGAAGGCCGCCGTGGAGGACAGCCGATGTGCGGTCACCTGGTAGTTGCCGATTCCGCCGGGGCCGGGGCCGCCGCGAGGCCCGAATGGGCTTGCCGCGCGGCCGTTGTTCTGTATCTCGGTGCCAGGAGCGTCATCGGTCCATCCGCGGTAGGGCACAACGTCCAGGTTCGCGACCCCGATCGCGGGGATCGACAGCTCACCGCGCACTGGCCGGCCGTCGGACGACAACGGCACATCCTCCGTCGCGGACGGTGATCCCGGACCCGGCTCGGGCGCGGTTGGGGGTTCCGGCGACGGAGCCGAGGGTGAACCTGGCGCCCTGCTGACGTCCGTAGTCAGTTCGGCGGCGTCACTTGAGGGCGACGTGCACGCAGCGAGCATGGTGAGAGCGCCGAGCAGGGCTGCAAGGGCGAGGGGCCGTACGCCGCGCCATGCCGTTGCTGCTCTCATGCTCACTGCTCAAACGGTAGGTCCGTGCGTCGCCGGGTGGGAGGCACTGTCAGGGCACCTTTGCGGCGCAATCCCCCATCGGCCAGCATCGATCCCTCGGGCGCCTCGCCCGCCTCGATCACAGGAGGGCGACGGCGTTCCCGGCCGAGCCGGTCGCGCCGGTGACGTTGAGTGGCTTGACGTTGAGGAACGCCTCCCACTGCTGCAGCGCGTCCATCCGCGGCGCAAGCTGCCCGAGCCGACACAGCTCACCAAGCGGCATGCCGAGCTTGGCCAGGAACCTCCTGGTGCATCATGCCGCGGTCGTTGAGGCCGACCGGACGAAAGGCGAATCGGCACGGCCTGCAGGCACTCGACCGCGAACGTGTCCGCGGCGAGCAAGGCCGGGCCGGTGTCCCAAGCCCAGTCGAGCAAGCGGCAGGAGTGGAAGTCTGCGATGAAGGGTGTACTGGCAGGGCATCCCTGGCGTGATCTCGACGTCATAGCGTTGAGGACGTGGACAACAGGAACGAAGCACCGACCCATCGTTGCCCCGCAGGAGCCCGAGCAGAGCTTCGCCGTCGCCTGCGTCCGACTCACGCGGCGACCTTGCTCGGGCGCGTCACCGGCGACGACTACAGCCGCGCCCACCCCACGACGACGGAGAACTGACCGTGCACACCAGAACACTCGGACAAGGCCTGGTGGTCTCAGCGATCGGACTCGGCGCGATGGGCATGTCCCAGAGCTACGGCCCCAACCCGGGCGACCGGGCCGACATGGTGACGGTGCTGCGGTCGGCCGCTGAACACGGCGTCACCTTCTACGACACCGCAGAGGTCTACGGCCCCTACGACAACGAAGAGCTTGTCGGCGAAGCCCTCGAACCGCTGCGTCACCAGGTCGTGATCGCCACTAAGTTCGGCTGGCACATCCAGAACGGCCAGAGCGTCGGTCTCGACAGCCGTCCCGAACAGATCCGACGCGTCGCCGAGGCATCCCTCAAGAGGCTGCGCACGGACGTGATCGACCTCTTCTACCAACACCGCGTCGATCCCACCGTGCCGATCGAGGACGTCGCTGGCACCGTCAGCGACCTGATCGCGGAAGGGAAGGTGCGCCACTTCGGCCTCTCCGAAGCCTCTGCCGCAACGGTCCGCGCCGCGCATGCCGTACATCCGGTCACAGCCGTCCAGAGCGAGTACTCGCTGTGGACCCGCGACCCTGAGACCGAGGTCTTACCGACCCTCGCAGAACTCGGCATCGGGTTCGTGCCATTCAGCCCGCTCGGCAAGGGATTCCTTACTGGCACCGTCGACACGTCGACCTCCTTCAGCGACGGCGACATCCGCCGCCGAGTCCCCCGGTTCTATCAGGAGAATCTCGCCGCGAACCAAGCTCTCGTAGACCACGTGAAGGACCTTGCGAGCAAGAAGGAAACGTCTCCTGGACAGATTGCGCTGGCTTGGCTCTTGGCACAGGAGTCGTGGATCGTCCCCATCCCCGGCACCCGCCGCACCGCCCGCATCCAAGAGAACGCCGCCGCCACCGAGGTCCCACTGTCCGCGGACGAGCTCGCCGACCTCGACTCCCTCACACAGCGCATCGGTGTCCACGGTGCCCGCTACAACACTCTCCACATGGGATACGTCAACCGGTGACAGCTCGTGGCCTAGCCAGAACGCGGCCAAACTGCTCGACACAAAGGTGTGAGTACGGGGCGCGACATGAGGGACGACGGGGCCGTACGCTGCAAAGACGTCCCGCCGGGCGGCGACCCTCCTGCAGCGTCCCACCCAATCGTGCCCATGAACTGTGGTTGCCTCCCCGATGGACCCCAGGCGTTGAGGCCTCCAGAACTCACGCGAAGACTCTCATCCGGGCCTGTCTGCATCGCGACCACCCAGCGCAAGTGCCGCTGCCACGCTGCAAGTAGATCGCCCCGTACGCAACTACTGCACCCACGGTGAAGGCAGCCAGCATGGTGGCGCTCCCGATCAGCGGAAGCACCCCCGGCATCTTGGAGCAGGGCGACCTAAGTCGGCTGGAAGGGACCAACCCGGACGACGACCGCTCCCACACCCAATTTGCCCCAGCGCCTGGAAGGCGCCGGCAACCGACACGCCCCGAACTGCCGCGGCGAGGGCCCGGCCAGGTCGACCTGACGGTCGGTGAAGGTCTCCGAGCGACTGTGGCGATGGTCAGCAGGTTCTCAAGGAGGCGGCACATTCGGCGGGTGGCCTAGATGTGATGTCCAGTGACAACGCACGGCCAAGCGCGGTGCACGCGGCATGGGCACGTAGCGGTGGCCGACGTGAAGGATCGTTCGCACTCGCTGCTGAATGGTTTCAATCGCTCCGCGGGACGCCGGTCTCGGACCATTGACATGGTTTCGCAACGTGAGTAGCGTCACAACGAAAGCCAATCATTGAACAGTTTCAAGAGTCCGGCCTCTGCTCCGATGACGGACCGGTTCCAGGAGGAACGATGCGCGAACGTGCTCTGCGTCGGGTTCCGGCGGCGGTCGCCGCCGTCACCATCGCGGCCTTGGCCCTGGCCGGCTGCGGAGGCGGTGATGCAGGTGACGACGGACCGGTGGAGCTCACCTGGTTCATGGGTGCGGGTGTGCCCGATGACATCGCGACCGCGGAGCAGCTGGCGGCCGACTTCAACGCTGAGAATGACGACATCGAGGTCGTCGTGGACGCCTCGGGCCCGGAGGGCGTCGAGCTGGACAACGCGGTCAAGACGCAGCTCTCGACCGGGGAGATGCCCGATCTGTTCTGGTACAACAGCGGTGCGCTCATGCAGGCGCTCAATCCCGATCAGCAGCTGTTGGACGTCTCCGACGAACCCTGGGTCGACGATCTCCAGGAGGACTACACCACGACGGTCTCGACCGACAACGGCACGTACGGCGCCCCAGTCGGGCAGGCGATGGGCGGTGGGTTCTTCTACAACATCGATGTCTTCGAGAAGGCCGGGGTCGAGGTTCCGCAGACCTGGGACGAGATGCTCGCCGCGGTCAAGACGATCCGTGGCAACGGCGTCGACCCGGTGATTCAGTCGCACGGCGACACCTGGACCTCGCAGATGCTGGTGCTCGCGGACTATTACAACGTCCAGGCGCAGGATCCCGAGTTCGCGGACCAACTCACGGCGAACAAGGTCAAGTTCTCGGAGGAGCCCGGGCTGAGCAGCTTCCGGAAGCTCGAGGACTTGGCAGCCGTCGACGCCTTCAACGCCGACTTCCCGACGACCTTGCTCGACCAGGCGCTCGCCAAGCTCGCGAAGGGCGAGGGTGCGATGTACCCGATGCTGACCTTTGCGCAGGCCACCATCGAGCAGAACCATGCCGATCAGGCAGACAGCATCGGGTTCTTCCCGGTGCCCGGCGAGTCCGCCGACGACTACGGCCTCACCACCTGGATGCCGTCGTCGGTCTACTCGCCTGCTTACACCGAGCACCCGGACGAGGTGAAGAGGTTCATGGCCTTCGTCGCGAGCAGCGACGGCTGTGCCGCGATCACCGAAGCCCGGGGCATCACGGGACCCTATGTCGTCGACGGCTGCGAGATCACCGGCGACGTGTCGCGGATCGTGTCCGACATGCTGCCGTTCTTCGAGGACGACCGCGTCGCGCCGGCGCTGGAGTTCCTCTCGCCGGTGAAGGGCCCGAACCTGCAGAACTTCACCGTCGAGCTCGGTTCCGGGAGCACCGATGCCAAGTCGGCCGCCGCGGAGTACGACAAGGACAACGAGCTCCAGGCCCAGCAGCTCGGACTCGAAGGCTGGTGACCCGAACTCGGCGGACACCCGCACCTGTTCCCCTCCCTCCCCCATGGGCAGCGGGGTCGACGAACCCGTCGGCCCCGCTGCGCAATCGAAAGGCACCATGACCAGCGCATCGACCGCCGCACGCCGGGGCGCCTCGACGCGTCGACCGAGCCGGCGGCGCGACCACTTCGCCTACCCCGGGTGGTTCTACGCGCCCGCGGCGGTGATCTACGCCGTCTTGTTCCTCGTCCCGACGTTCGCGTCGTTCTACTTCGCGTTCACCAGATGGACCTTCACGACCAGCGAGTTCACCGGGTTCGACAACTTCATCACGTTCTTCACGCAGCCGCGCCTCTCCACCAGCTTCACCAACACCCTCATCTACGCCACGCTCACCTCCGGGGCGAAGGTCGCGATCGGCCTCGTGCTCGCAGTCGTGCTCACGTCGGGGATCTTCGCGCGCGGGTATCTCCGCGCCGTTGTCTTCTTTCCGGTCCTGGTCTCGACGATCGGGGTGGGCATCACCTTCAAAGTGCTCCTCGACCCGTTCGACGGCGTCGTCAACAAAGCGCTGGCCGCGATCGGTGTCCGCGGTCCCGGCTGGCTGACCGATCCGGACCTCGCGCTCTACTCGATCGCAGCCGTCGACGTCTGGAAGGGCGTGGGGCTGGCGACGCTCATCTACATCGCCGGCATCGTTGCGATCCCCGACGAGTACTACGAGGCCGCGCGTGTCGACGGGTCGTCGGCCTGGAGCACCTTCTGGACTATCACTGTCCCTCTCGTCCGCCCAGCCACGGTCACCGTCGTGATCCTCTCCCTGATTGGCGGCTTGCGCACGTTCGACCTGATCTGGGCCATGACCGGCGGCGGCCCCGGCTTCGCCAGCGACACGGTCGCGTCGGTCATCTACAAGCAGTACGCGGCCGGGTTCTACGGGCTGTCGACGGCTGGGAACGTCATCCTGTTCCTGCTCATCACCGGGATCGTCCTGCCGCTGTTCCTGTTCCTGAACCGAAAGTCGAAAGAGCTGTGAGGGCTAACCGAACGCGCGACCTCGTGGCGGGAATCATCGCGATCGCCGTGTCGATCGTCGTGTTCCTCGTCCCGTTCCTGTTCATCGTCCTGACCTCGCTCAAGACGCAGCAGGAGTCCTCGCTCCTCGAATTCAGCTGGCCGACGGAGTTCGCCTTCTTCGACAACCTCCGCGAGGTGATCCAGACACGCGACTACACCGTCGTCCGGGCCTTCGTGAACAGCACCCTCGTGACCGTCTCGTCGGTCACTGTCATGGTCGTGCTTTCCGCGATGGTCGGCTGGGTGCTCCAGCGACGCTCCTCGAGGTGGAACCCGTTCATCAACTTCCTCGTCCTGGCAGGGCTGATCATCCCGCCGGCGGTCGTACCAACGATCTACGTGATGCAGCAGCTCGGGATCTTCCGAACCCTGCACGGACTCGCGCTCATCGAGGTGGCCTTCGGGATGCCCTTCTGCATCCTCCTGTTCCGCGCCTTCGCCGCCACGATTCCTCGAGAGCTCGACGAAGCCGCGCTGCTCGATGGCGCTGGCCCACTGCGGCTGTTCTTCCTGATCGCGTTCCCGCTGCTGCGCAGCGTGATCGTGACGGTGGTCGTGGTGCAGTCCGTGACTGTATTCAATGACTTCGCGAACCCGCTGTACTTCGCGCCCGGCGCTGAGAACGTCACCGTCCAACTGACGCTCTACAACTTCCAGAGCCAGTTCTACACGTCGTGGAACCTGCTGTTCACGAACATCCTGCTGATCATGGTTCCGCCGCTGGTGATGTACGTCTTCTTCAATCGGCAGATCGTCGCCGGCATGACCGCAGGCTCGATCAAGGGCTGAGTGAGCACTGGAGGCCGAGTGCGCCCTCAGCCGATGACCAGGTCGGCGTGCTTCCCCGGATCCGCGACATCGAGGGCAGCGACCACCCGGTACGCCCCGGGCTCGACGGTCCAGCCGTCCGCCCAGTGCGCGAACCTCCGTCCGGAGATCGTGGTCTCCACGGCGCGTACCTCACCGGCGGCCAAGTGGGCCGTCTCGAACTGGGCGAGCCACCGGACCGGCCGGTCGACACCTGACGCCGAGACTCGCTCGAGATAGAACTGCACCACCACCTTCCCGCACCGCGCTCCAGTGTTCCGGATCGTCGCGGCGACCCGCACCCCGGCGTACGGCTCCAAGGCGGCAGGGGCCTCGATCGAATCGACCGCCCACGTCGTGTAGCCCAGCCCGTGCCCGAAGGGGTAGGCCGGAGCCCGTCCCGCCGCGAGCCAGGCCCGGTGACCGACGTGGATGCCCTCGGCGTAGTCGAGGCGACCCTCGACCGGCGTCACCGCGCTCACGGGAACCTCGTTCTCGGCGCTCGGCCACGTGGTCGGCAGACGTCCACCGGGTTCGGCATCGCCGCTGAGGATGGCGGCGAGCGCGTCGCCGAACTCCTGGCCGGGGAACCACACCGCGAGGATGGCGGCGACGTCGTCGCGCCAAGGGAGCACAACCGGCGCGCCGGTGTTCACCACGACGATGGTGCGGGGGTTCGCAGCCACGACTGCACGGACCAGGTCGTCTTGGCGGCCAGGGAGCGAAAGGGTCTGCCGATCGAAGCCCTCGGACTCGACCTCGGCCGAGGTCGAGACCACGACGACGGCGACCTCGCGCGACGCCGCGAGCGCGCTCGCCTCCGCGATGAGCGCGTCGCCGTCGAGGGCAGGGGCCGGCGAGCCGACGCCGAGCGCGACAGCGTCAGGCACGCCACCGGGCACGGGCGTGAAGCGGACGACGACATCGGAACCTCCAGCTGCGACCGGGAGCTCGATCGCCGTGAACGGCGGGGTCAGGACCGAGGTCGCGAAGTCGTCGCCCGGACGCAGCCGGATGGAGCCTGCCGTCGCCGCCGACCCGTCGATGTGCACCTCGAAGTCGCACAGCCCGATCACAGCCAGCGGCGTGCTGCCCGGTCGTCGAGGTGTGTAGCGGAACGACATCTCGACGGTGGCCGCACGGGTCAGCATCGAGGACCCCTCGAAGGACACGATCGTCGTCGCCCGGCGCGTCTCGCGGCCGAGCTCAACGCCCTCCGTGTCCAGGTACCGCACCGACACCCCGGGCGCCCCCGACAGGTCAGCCACCTCGGTCAATGGCAGCGGGGAGGGTCGCCGGTCGACCACAGCTCCAGGCGCCCACGCGATGGCGTCCTCGCCGAACCGCCTGCGCAGGCCATCGGCGGGAGAGACGACCGCCTCGGGGATGACCGTCGCGCTGCCGCCGCCCTGGGACCGCGCGACCCTGGCGCCCTCGCCGATCAGGGCGATCGAGGGTGCGGGCGGGAGGGGGAGGATTCCGTCGTTCGAGAGCAGGACCGAGCCGCTGATCGAGACCGTCCGCGCGATCATACGGACATCAACGGGCGCTGGTACGTCAGGACTGGGTCCGCCGAGCGCACCCACACGCGCGGCGAGGCGCAGAATACGCAGCACCTTGCGGTCGATCGCGGCCTCCGACACGTCCCCGGTGCGTACCGCTTCGAGCAGTGACTCACTCCACGCGCTGGTGGGACCGGGCATGGCGAGATCCTGCGCCTGGTGGGCGCTCTCGAGCGAGCGCACCGCGGTCCAGTCGCTGATCACGACCCCGTCGAAGCCCCACTCGTCGTTGAGCGGTCGCGTGAGCAGCTCGTTCTCCGAGGCGGTGACGCCGTTGATCGAGTTGTACGAGCTCATCACGAGCCACGAACCGGCCTCGGTGACGGGAGACTCGAATGCCAGCAGGTAGAGCTCGCGCAGCGTCCGCTCGTCGACCCGCACGTCGACCGTGAACCGCTCGGTCTCGGACTCGTTGGCGACGTAGTGCTTGAGGGTCGCGCCGACGCCGTACTCCTGGATGCCGCGCACGTACTCGCCGGCGAGCTCGGCCGTCAGGACCGGGTCCTCGCTGAACGCCTCGAAGTGGCGCCCGCCGTAGGGCGAGCGGTGGAGGTTGACGGTCGGAGCGAGCACGACGTCGACGGACTTGCGGCGCGCCTCGCTGCCCAATCCCCACCCGATCGTCCTGACCGCTGCTCGGTCCCAGGTCGCGGCGAGCGCCGTCGGAGACGGGAAGTTCGCGGACGGCGAGCGCTCGTCCCAGACATCGCCGCGCACACCGGCCGGACCGTCGGACACGACGATGGAGCGCAGGCCGATCGACGGGAGGGGGTGGAGAGACCACGAGTCGCGGCCCGTGAGGAGGAGGACCTTCTCTTCGAGCTGTAGCTTCGAGAGGAGGCGCCCGAGATCCTCTTCGCTGAAATGCTCCATGTGCATCCTCCTCGGTCGAGGGCACTCTATCCCAAATACCAGTCATCGACTAGTTTCGAGAATTCCGATCACAGTAGGATGACGCCATGTCGGCTCGAGGTCCGTACGCGAAGGGGATCGCCAAGCGCGAGCAGATCCTGGAGATAGCACTCGATCTTTTCGCGCAGAAGGGCTACGACCGCGTGTCCGTCCGCGAGATCGCCCGGGAGAGCGGGCTGAGCCAGGCCGGCCTGCTCCACCATTTCAGCACGAAGGAGGAGCTCTTCCTCGAGGTGCTGCGACGCCGCGACGACAGAGATGGGGATCCGGTCGAGCATCGCCACATCCACAGCGTCGAGCATTTGATCGGTGCAGTCGAGCGCAACGCCTCGGAGCCGGGCTTGGTGCGCCTCTTTGTGTCGATGTCGGCAGAGAGCACCGACGAGGCCTCGCTGGCTCGCGAGTTCTTCGTCAGCCGCTACCAGTGGCTGCGCGACGAGGTCGCCACCGACATCCGCAAGCTGCAAGCAAGCGGTGAGGCCCCGGAGAGCCTCGACCCCGACGCGGTCGCCTCCATCTTGATCGCGGCAGCGGACGGCCTCCAGCTCCAATGGCTTCTGGACAAGGACACGGTCGACATGGGAGTGCTCATGACCACGCTGTGGGACTCGCTCCGCCAGAGCCACTGAGGTACGAGCCGCGGGCAAATACCTGTCCGTGATCGGCAAGATCCGGGAATCCGACCAGGAGGTGCACAGGTGACCGAGCGTCTCGACGGCGCCTCCTGGATCGCGCGGTCAGTCCCGCCAGGGCAGCGCATCATCCGGCAGATCACCGCCTCCCGCGTCGACAGGGTTGAGCCCGGACACTCGCTCGGGCAGACGTTCCGCACCGGGGGTCCGATCACGGCCGTGAACGTCGACCTGGTCGGACCGGGCGACGCGGCGGAAGCGCACACTGCCGACGTCCGCTTCTTGCTCAGACTGGAGGACACCTCCGGACGGGTGGTCGCGGAGCGCCGGTTCGAAAGCCCACAGCTCGTCTGGGACTACTTCGGACCTTTCCTCGACGTCACACCGATGGCGCCTCCCGGCGACTACACCGTCGTGCTGCACTCGGACCGCGGCGCGATCGGGTGGTCAACGGCAGACTCGGTGGCGGCCAACGCAGACGACGGCGTCTCGCCACTCCCGGTCGACGGAAGAGCGCTCGTCGACGGAGAGCCGGTCGAAGGCGTCCGGATGATCGGGATCGAGACGCTCCCGGCCCCGAACCCGATCTTCCGCCGCGTCGTCGACCTCGACGCCGTCCCCCAGGCCGCGCTGCTCAGCGCGACGATCCTCGGCACCGGCGTGGTCCGCATCAACGGCATCCGGGTCGGCGAGGAGATGCTCGAGCCTGCGGTCACCGACTACGACAAGACCGTGCTCTTCCGCACGTGGGACGTCGCGCACCTGCTGCGTGTGGGCCCGAACGAGCTCCTTCTCGAGGCCGGCCGCGAGAGATACGCCGCGCGAGGCGGTGACACCTGGGGATGGCATCTCGCGCCGTGGCATCGTGAGCCGACTGCGATCGCCCGGCTGGACCTGGTCGATGCCGACGGCCGATCGTCGACGATCGTCACGGACGAGTCGTGGGAGACCGCTCCCGGTGCAGTCGAGGCAGATCGGCTCTTCCAGGGCGAGGACTGGGTCATCCGCGGCGGGACACCCGACTGGAAACCGGTGACCCTCGTCGAACCGCCCTCCGGCAAACTCAGGTTGGCAGAGCTTCCGCCGGTGCTGGGGCTGCCTCCCGTACCGGCATGTGTCGTCGAGGCGCTCGACGCGCATCGCACCGTCCTCGACTTCGGGGAGGTCATGGTCGGCCGGGTCAGGGCGCGGCTCAGCGGGGGGCCAGGGGGCAAGGTCACCGTGCTCTCGGGCGAGCAGCGCGGGGATGACGGTGCCGTGCTGTGCAACAACCCCCTCGTCGCCGGACAGGCCCAGATGGACTCGGTGCAGCTCGAGACCGGTGTCGTCGACCTCGTCTGGGAGCCGCAGTTCGGATACCGAGGCTTCCGCTGGGTGCAGATCGAGACCTCGGGGGACGTCACGGTCGAGGAGGTTCGCGCCGTCCCCCTCTACACGGAGGTGGAGCGCGTAGGGGAACTCAGAGCCGCCCACCCGGTCCTCGAGTGGATCGACGCGGCGACCGCGCGCACCTTCCGCAACAACCTCCACGGCATCCCCACCGACACCCCGATCTACGAGAAGAACGGCTGGACCGCGGACGCCCATCTCGCGACCGAGGCACTCCTCCACCACTTCGACCTGAAGGCGGCGTTCGGCAAGTGGATCGACGACCACCTCGACGCCCAGGGGCGCGACGGCGCGATCCCCTGGATCATCCCGACCCCGGGATGGGGGCGTAGCTCGGACCCGACCTGGTCGTCGTCCGCCGTCCTCATCCCGTGGTACCTCTATCGCGAGTACGGTGACCGCGAGATCCTCAAGCGTTCGGCATCGATGATCAGCCGGTTCGCCGATGACGTCCTCTCGAAGCTCGACCAGGACGACATCTGGCGGCGGCGTACGTGGGGCGACTGGTTGTCCCCGGGCCACCTGGTCGGGCCGGAGGGCATGGCGCCGATCGGCACCGCGATGACGGTCACGATGTTCAGGCACGTCGCGGTTATCCTCGCCGAGCTCGGCCACGACTCCGCGGACACATACGAACGTGCGGCGGATCGAGTCGGCCACGCCTACCACGCCACGTGGTTCGACCCAGGGACCGGAAGGTACGCGGTCGACGGGGTCGGCCACCGCCAGGTGTTGGACATCCTGCCCCTCGCGTTCGGCATCGTCCCGGAGCAGCACGTCGCTTCCGTACGCCGAGGCCTGATCGAGGACCTGGATTCGCGCACCCGCGGGCACCTCGACTGCGGAGCCGTCGGCGTGCGCCACCTGTTACCAGTCCTCAGCGCAGCCGGGCGCGACGACCTCGCGATCAGTGTTCTCACGGCGCGCACCCGGCCCGGCTGGGGCGCCTGGTTCACGGCCGGCGAGTCGACCCTCCTGGAGTCCTGGGACGTCGACGCCCGTTCGCGGAACCACTACTTCCTCGGGTCCGTGGCTGCCTGGATCCAGCAGCGCGTCGGAGGGTTGCGACTCACCGAGCCCGGCTGGCGTCAGTTCGAGGTCGCTCCCGTCGACGATCCCCGCGTCGACCGTGCGAGCATCCGGCACCGCACTCCGCTCGGGGATGCGCGGGTCGCATGGCAACGCGGGCCCGGCGGCTGGCGCTTCGCGGTCGAGGTCCCACCCGGGGCGTCCGCCGCCGTGCGGGTGCCGGGCGCGCACGCGGACTTGGGCCCCGGCGTCCACGTCGTCCACCTTCCGGGATCGCAGCCCCAAGCGTGACAGCGGCGGTCGTTTCGGCGACTCGCGGCACCTCATCGGCGTGGCCTCCCGTGGCCAGTTCCGGCCACATCTCGCCTCGATGGTGACAGCCCTCACGACGCATGAAACCATTCAATGACAGGTGATCGACGTCACAAAGTGGTCGATCGAACGGCTGAGGAGTGATGGTGGGACGACACGTCGTGCATGTGGGCGCAGGCATCGGCTTGGGCCTCGCGCTCCTGGCAACGCCAGGTGGTGGGGCACCAGCGCTGGCAGCGCCGGAGGACGATTTCGTGGTCGACGTGGTCGACCTGAGTGTGAACGGGCGCTATGACGAGCCGCTCGGCATCGGCGATGCCAAGCCGACCCTGTCATGGCGGATGACAGGCGACGTCGACGGCGCGAATACCTGCTACGACCCCTCAGTGCCGGGCACGTGCCCGCTCGACCGGCAGACGGCGTACGAAGTGGAGGCGGCAGCCTCTGTCGCAGACCTTGAAGCCGGCGACCTGATCTGGGACAGCGGTCAGGTGCGAAGGCCGACCAACCAGGCGGTGTTCGGGGCGGAGCTGGGTTCGCGCGACTCCGTCGCGTGGCGCGTGCGCGTCTGGGACGCCACCAAGACCGTCAGCGAGTGGAGCGAGCCCTCCACCTTCACGATCGGCCTGCTGGAGCAAGACGACTGGCGCGACGCGAAGTGGATCGAGCAGCCCGGGCGCGCCGAAGGCGACCCGCTACCGATCTTCGCGCGGTCCTTCGCGGTTCCCGAGGGCAAAGAGCTCAAGGACGCAACGCTCTACCTGTCGGGAGTCGGCCTCCACCACGCGACCGTGAACGGCGAAGAAGTCACCGACGAGGTGCTCGCCCCGGGCAACACCAACTATCAGCTCTCCACCGAGTACCGGACGTACGACATCAGCGAGATCCTCGAGGACGGGGACAACACCGTCGGCGTAGAACTTGGAACCGGCACGGCCTACATCCGCCGGTCCGTCCACAATCCTGCGGTGGGCCGCACGTCGCCGTACGCATGGTGGCAGAGCCAGCTCAAGGGCAGCGGCACGCTGGTCGCCGATGTCGCGGCCGGCGCCACGAACGTCAAGGTCTCCGACGTCAGCAACTATCACGTGGGCGGCACGATCAACATCGACACCGGCGACGGTGGCGACCGCCTCGAGTCGCGTGTCATCACGGCGATCGGTACCGCTGGTGCCGACGGCACCGGAATCACCTTCGAGCCCGGTCTCGACGCCACCCATTCCTCCGATGCGCGCGTGACCGGCTCGGGCAACAACATCGCCGCAAGCGACCCGAGCGCCGGCGCCGCGGTCACCCCCAGGATGATCGCCCGGATCGAGCTCGAATACACCGATGGCACCTCCGAGAGGATCGGGAGCGACCGTGACTGGAGGGTCGCCTCCGGTCCCACCACCACGACCGCCTGGTACGCGGGCGAGGACTACGACGCTCGTCGTCAGCAGGCCGGCTGGAACGAGCCCGGCGCCGACCTGACCACCGACGCAACGCGTCGCGACGGCACGGCGATGAACTGGACCTCCGCCGGCATCGCGCCCCCTCCGAACCTCGCGACCAAGCTCGTCGCGCGCGAGGCGGAGGTCATGAGGGAGATGAAGACCTTCGTGCCGAAGAAGGTCACGAACCCCGCGCCGGGCACATGGGTCTTCGACTTCGGGCAGAACTTCGCCGGTTGGCCGGAGCTGAACCTGTCCGAGGTTCCCGCAGGCACGATCGTGAAGATGTTCCCCGCCGAGGGCCTGAACCCCGACGGGACCGTGAACCAGTCCTCACTCGGCCCCGGCGGACGCGGAGCCAACCTCTTCAATTCGTACATCGCCTCGGGCGCCGAGCGCGGTGAGACCTGGAAACCGAAGTTCAACTACTTCGGCATGCAGTACGTCCAGGTCACCGGCCTTCCGGCGGACTACACGCCGGACGCTTCACTCATCACCGGTCACGAGATCTACGCTGACATCCCCAACGTGACGGGCGCGTTCAAGAGCTCGAATCCGCGGATGAACCGGATCCACAACATGGTGCGGTACTCATTCACGTCCAACATGATGTCGACGTTCACCGACTGCCCGGGACGCGAGAAGCAGTCCTACCCGGCCGACTACACCGCACCGATGGGTGGGCTGCTGTCGAACTTCGACCTGCGCGCCTACATGCGCACGACGATGCACCACCTCATCGAGGGCCAGTCGCGAGCCGACACTCCGATGTTCGGCAACGTGGCGCTGAAGACGCCGGTGCACGACTGGGGATACACGGGTCGCTTCGGTGACGAGATCAACTGGGGCAACGGCATCGTCCTCGTCCCCTGGTTCCTCTACAAGCACTACGACGACACCGAGACCATGGACCGCTACTGGGACAACATGGTCGACTTCGTGGACTACATCCGTCGTGAGAAGGCCGGAACCGGCGAGAACGAGCACATCGTGAACGCCGCTCTGTCGGACTGGGTCAGCGTCGTCAACACCGACGGTCGGATCACGGGCACCTGGGGCTACTACCTCACCATCCACCACATGGCGGTGATGGCGGACAAGATCGGCCGGCCCGACGCGGCCCGAGAGTACGAACGCCTCGCCGAGGAGATCAAGGCGGCCTTCAACGAGCACTTCCTCAACGAGCAGGGCGGCTACTACAGCGCGGACGGGGAGACCGACACGGGTGCGACCCAGGCGGCGCAGGCCTTCGCGCTCGACGCCAGCCTGGTGCCCGCCGGGCACCGCGACGAGGTGCTCGACTACCTGATCGACCACATCCACTCCTTCGACCCGCAGGGAACTGGCGGTCCGCACATCGAGGCCGGTCACATCGGGCTCGCTCCGCTGGTGCGCGTCCTGCGCGACAGCGGCCGCCAGGACGTGCTGTGGGAGCTGGTCCAACAGGACAGCTACCCGAGCTACGGTCACTTCCTGCAGCCCACGGACCGCAACCCCGACGGCTTCACCACCATCGGCGAACGCTGGGACCGGGGCAGCTCGAGCAACCACATGATCCTGGTGCAGGTCGAGGAGTGGCTCCAGGGCGGCGTCGCAGGTCTTAAGGAGGCCGCGGACTCTCAGGGCGGTGACAAGCTCATCTTCAAGCCGCAGCCAATCGGCGATCTGAAGCATGCCGAGACGAGTCGCCTGCTACGGAGCGGCACCGCGAAGGTGCATTGGGAGAAGACGAACGACCGCTTCACCATGTTGGTGCAAGTCCCTGCGAACACGAGTGCCGAAGTCTGGGTGCCGATCAGCGCCGACAGTCCGCCCGCGACGCCCACGCGCGCCAGGTTCAAACGGATCGACGGAGGTTACGCCGTCTATAGCGTCGGCGCAGGGTCCTTCCGGTTCGCGACCGACAGCTAACCACCACCTGATCCATCACGATCCCCCGATGGCCCCTGAGCTCTGCTCGGGGGCCACTCGGATCTCGGGCTCGACCCGCTTCTTGAATGCGTCGGCTCGCAGCATGCCGAGCGGGCGAACGGCCGGCGCGCTAGGCACCGAGGTAGCTAGCTATCTTTGTGGCGAGATTGGTGCGGACCGTCGTGTCGAACCCGGCGCCCCGGCGATCGCCGTCGCCCGGCGCTGGGCAGCCAGCGCTTGGCGCCTGTCGGCACGCTCGGCTTCGGTTCGAGCGCTGGGTCCAAGCGGGAGGTCACTGGTGATCCCATAGCGGTCTCGGTAGGCCGCGACGGTCGCGACAAGGGTTAGCCAGTCGCGTCGTGCGGCCGGGGTGTTCGGCGGGTCTCCGAGGCGACGCAGCCAGACTGGGGCGGCGACCAGCGCCGCTTCAGCGAGCTCGGCGGCGCGGCCCTCGATGAGGTCTCTGCGCTGGCCGAGCGCCTCTCTCATCTCGGGCGCCATCGCGCCAACGGCCTCGGCGATCATGCCCGCGATGAAAGTGGCGCAGGTTGTGGCCGGAACCTGTCTCACAGCACCGATGTCCGTCGAAAGGCGAAGTCGGTGCTGCAGAACGGCCCCGATGTCGTCGGCGTCGCTCAGATCACGTCGGGAAACCAGGCGCCGGAATAGGCCGTCGATGTTATGGCCGCAGGCTTCGGCTCGGCGTAGGGCCGCGGTCAGAGGACCGAAGGAGTCACCGGTGATGACGAATTCCGTTTGAGCCTCAGTCAATCCGGAGGATCGTAGGAGGGCTTCCCAGCGTGGGCGCTGGGCTGCAGCGGCGATGGTGTCGTACTCGGCGGCGAGTTGGGCGATGGAGGTCCAGGTCTCCTGTTCGGATGCGATGGTCTGGTGGGCGGAGAGCTCGACACTGGTGCGCTGGAGGATGCCGAAGAGCACCGTCTGGGCATTGATGTCCTCACCAGCCGGGCTGGTGTGGGTCTCGTCGGGCTGATCGAGGGCGACGTACGCGTTATTAGACCTGCGGCCTCGCGTCATTGAGACGTACAGGCTCTCCTTGGTAGTACTCGCAGAGACAAGGGCGTGGGCGGTGTCGACGGTGACGCCCTGGGCGCGGTGAGCGGTGATGGCATAGCCGAGATCAACGTGCTCGGCGACGTACACAGAAGGGAGAGTGAGCGTCGCGGCGTGGCCGTTCTGGCGGGAGACGGTCAGGCTGCCGTCCTTGTTGACCTTGTCGATGCGCCAGCGGTCGCCGTTGCGTACCCAGACGCCGCCTGGTGTGCGGAGGCGGCGGTCGTTGCGGCGAGTGATGACCAGGTCGCCGGTCGAGGCCGGTTCGCCGCTGGCAAGGGCGACCTCGCGCGATGCGGTTGTCTGGCCGGTGATGACGCGTTGGGCTCGAGCGCGGACGTTGAGGGCGTGCATGGTCTCGGTCGAATCGGCGACCAAGATCGTGGCCAGGCCGTTGGTCTGGTCGCTGATCCAGGCGGCGTACGCGGCCTCGCGCATGTTGTCGGTGGTGCCGTCACGGAGGCGGTCGTGGTGGGCGTAGGCGGTGATGGCTTCGATGCGGCCGGCGCGGAGGTCGACGCTCGCAGCCCGTTCCCAGTCGTGGGTGAACCGGTGGATCTCGGTGAGCTCAGCGACATCGTTTCGAGTCGCCGCGAGCATGGCGAAGGCGCCGCCGGCGTCGACGGACTGAAGCTGAGCCCAGTCCCCGACGAGGAGCACTTTGGCGCCGGCGGCCGCAGCGATGCCGGTGACCTCGTCGAGGGTCGCGGTGTCAGCGAGAGTGGCCTCGTCGAGGATCACCAACTGCCCGCGACGGAAGACACGCAGCCCGATGGAGTGGTCATGGAGCCACTTCGCGGTGTTCTCGCATGCGATGCCGAGGTCACTGGCGAGCACCTCCGCCGCGGCAGCCGATGGGGCGAGCCCAACGACGCTGTGACGGCCATGCTCCCGGGTCCAGGCGAGGAGCAGTGCATGCATGGCGGTCGTCTTCCCCGCCCCCGCAGGGCCAACGAGCAGGTCGACCTGACGCCGGGAGGTCGCGATAGCGGTGATCGCCTCGGCCTGACTAGGAGTCAAGCGCCGGCCATCATGGCGACGCCTGACGACAGCTGCGACCGATACGGGACTCGCCACGGGAGCACTGAAATCATTGGCGTGGGCCAGGACGCGGTCCTCGGCAGCCATCACGCTGGTCGAGGAGTAGATCGTGCTGTGGCGGGGACGGAAGACCGAGGTGCCGTCCTCGCGCCGGAACTGGGCCGGACTAACGACGGGCTCCGGAGGAGTAAGCGCCACCGAGTTCATCTCCGCGGACTCGACCACTCGCGCGATCAGCGCCTCCCGCTCGCGTGCACTCGTGAACCGCAGGTGCATGGTCTGGCGTGATGCCTCGGCCCACAGGTTCCACCGGCGCCAGGTCGCCCTCTTCCGCGCCACCTCAGCCACGACAACCGCACCGATCTCGTCCACCAGCTCAGCGGGTATCCGGCGGTCGACCGAAACGAGCCCCGGTGTGCCAGATGAGATCACCGAACGTGCCCAACCTGTCGCGTCACGGCCCAGGAGGCGCCCCGCGCGGTGACGCCACTCTGCGGTCAGGTCTTCGAGCGACCGGACCTGTTTCTCCGGACGCGTCGCCAAGGTCGCCCTAGCTCGAAGCACGACGACCGCGGCGTTGTTGGGTCGTCGGCCATGCCTATGGACGTACTCGTCGATCATCCGCTGCTTCTCGACCTCGATCGCCCGGGTACGGCTGGAGAACTCCTTGACCAACGACTCCGGGACCCCAGTGATCTCCCATTGAGGGTTGCGGTCGGCGCCTCTCGCGCGCTGCTCCCAGCCCAGCCCGAAGGTGCCGGTCAGCCGGTCAGCGAGCACCGCGTTGTAGTACGCCGACACGGCAGTGACCGCGCCGTGCATCGGACGACTATCCAGGCTGCGCCAGCGACCATCGAGATCGGCCTGCACCTTGTTGGAGATCACCACATGGGTATGGAGCTGTGGGTCATGTGCACGGGAGTCCCAATGGTCATACGCCGCCGCGATGAGCCCATGAGTCGCGACCTGCGCCACCGCCCCATCGGCGTTGGCGACACCGGCGCGGGTCACGGCAACCTCACGCTCCATGAAGTCGACGACGTCCCCGACGGCTGCGTGGTGTGCCGCGACGATCAGCTCCTGAGTGTTCGCGTCGGCCACGCCCCACAACACCGAGACCGACTTCGGGACGCTGAACGTGAAGTCGTAGCCGGCCACCGCTCGCCGACCCGAGTGCGCGGCCTCCTCTGCTTCAATTCGTGAGATCTCCGCGTTGATCTCGCCGACCGAGAGATCGTGGTCCAAGCGGCGTACGCGTTCGTCAACTCTCTCTCGGGTCGGTTTGTACTCCGGGTAGGCCCGCCCCAACGGCTCGCCGGTCACCGGGTCACGACCAAGCCCAACCAACAACCCCAACTGCGCCTCGGTCACCTGCGCCCCAGCCACGGCCTGCGCTCCACCAACAGCGGGTAATCCCGATCCGAGCCACCGCCCAGGCGGCGTGCCCACCTCGGCGTAATAGCGCGTCAACGGCGTCGAGAGCGAACGGTTGCCATCGCCCGCGGCCACGCTCCGAAGGAGGTACTTGTAACCGTCACCGGCATGCATCACGCGCATCGACACCGTCATCCGCTGCACCTCCCTCACTGAGGTGAGCATCAAGGCCCAAGCCCGGGCCACTCCCCCTCGATCTGCCAAGCGTGTGAGGCGGGATTTGGGTTGAGCGAGCAAACCTAACGGCTAGAACGGCCGCCTCGGGCTATAGGAACTAATCGTCGGTCGTGTTCGACATGGAGTCAGCAGCGGAGTCGCTGGCTCTGTCCCTTCGATGGTGATACGGGAGTCTCTCCGTACTCAGCCACATGATTCGTTGAGGTGCACGGCGTCGGAGTGCTCACAAATCTCAAACTTTTACTTTGACGGTGCTTGACTCGGCAACAGTCACCGCGCAGGCCGTGCTGCCCCGGGTGTTCCGCTGAGCAAGGGCGAGATTGCTCCCTGACGCGTTGACCTCACACCAGTCCGCCCTTTGACCTGCGAAAACAGGATGCACCCGAGACAGGTGCATCAAGACCATCTTCAACGGGAAAGTCGTGGCGAGGACCGACCTCCTTGGAGGTCATTCGCCCCTTGACGGTGCAACCCCACCACGGCTCTCACCAGCCAAAACGCGCCCACTTTCCCGTTGCGTAAAGAGATTGACTGGCGGCCGGCTCATGTCCGAGAGCAACAGTCGGATCTGAAGCGACTTCGGAGTCAGTCGGCCGGCGCGGACCTTGTCCAGCGGCTCGGCGAGCACGCCGTGCAGAGTCTCGGCGGTGTAGCCCACGAAGTCGACCGTGACGTGCTCGGCCTCGAAAGCCGCCTCGATGTGCGGCCGCAGGCCAACGGGCCGCTCGGTACGTACGCGAGCAAACACGCCGCTGCCCTGGCGCGAGACCGTGAGGCCTTCCTCCTTCAAGACCCGCAACGCCTGCTGGATGGTCATCCGAGCAACGCCGTAGGTCTGGCTCAGCTCGTGCTGGCTCGGCAGCTTCTCGCCCGGCCCGATCTTGCGGGTCAAGATCGCGGCGCGCAGCGCCGAGGCGATCTGCTGATACGGCGGTCGAGGGTCGTCCGGGTCAAGGCTCACCACACCAGCGTAACAACTTGCCTAGGTTGAATAGACCAATCGTTATTGACTTGGCTAGCCAGGCTAGGCAAGATGGTGGAAGGACAACCGGATAGCCCGAGTTCGAGGTGTAGACCCCATGAGAGTTCTGAGCACCAACCAGCGCACTTCTGATGTCACGGCGGCCAGCTGATGTGGGCCGCAGACACCACCGCGGGAGTCCGCGCACGTCGCCAGGAGCAGACGGAGTCGGCGAGGCGAGCGCGGGCTGCGCTTGCCCTCACTCTGGCGAACCAGCTCGATCGCGGCGCCGCTCCGGAGGAACTGGTCCTCGATGAGTATCGGACCGTGACCCGTGAGCACCGCAAGCTAGCCAGCAAGAGCCACGACTACAGCGAGGCCGCAGATGGTCACCGGGTCGAGCGCGACAGTGTCGGCGACCTGGCGCTGCAGGGAGGTGCGCGATGACCTCGCAGCGCCGCCGACCGGGCCGGCCTCGGCACATCGCGTACGGCGGCGACGCTTCACCGCGCGACCAGATCCTCGACGCTGCGGCCCGACTGTTCGTCGAGCGCAGCTTCGCTGCGACCTCGACGCGTGAGATCGCCGACGCCGTGGGGATCCGGCAGGCCTCGCTCTACTACCACTTCGCCAACAAGGACGAGATCCTCGCCGAGCTACTCAAGCGATCGGTGCGACCGACAGTCGACAAGATCGCCAAGATCGAGCAGCTGGTCCCGCCGGAGACCCACGAGACCGCGCTCTACCTTCTCGCCCTGGTCGACGTACGCACCCTGGCCACCGCGCGCCACAACATCGGCGTGCTGTCCCGGCTCCCCGACGTCACCAACAGCGCGGCATTCGCGGAGTTCCGTGACGACCGCGCCGAGCTCGTCGAGGCCTACGGTCGCCTCGGGGGCTCGATCGCGCCGGCGACCATCGTCGACCTCGTTGGCCAGAAGCGTCTCGGCGAGATGCTCGTCCAGGTCGTCGACACCGTCATCAACATCCGCAGCGGCGGCGACCCCGCCGGACCCCGCACAGCAGAGGCCGTGGCTACAACCTGCCTGCGCATCTGCGGCAGCGACGACCACAAGATCCTGGCAGCCTCCGCGGCCGCGGCGCAGCTGCTCGAGGCCTTCCATGACGAGCCCATCTGATAGCCCGGTTGAGACCGAACAGACTTACGATCTGTTTGTGGCCTCCGAACCTGACCTGGTGACGCTCTACGCCTCCGCACGTCCTCGCCCCGTCGGCGGCGTCGACGAGGGCCGGCGCGAAGAGATCACCGTTACTCGCGCGACCTACGGGGACGCGCGCGAGGCCGTCGATGCCCGGGTCCCCGAGGGCTGGCAACTGCTCGGCGTGAGCAGCTGGCCCTGCTAGAAAGTCAGCACGGCCCAGACGCGTATTTGAATCTCAAACTTCGTCGAAGTCTCGCCGGCGCTACTCGCTCGGAACATCCGAGCCAGGCGCTGCAGGGCTGGAGTCTCCACCACCCGGATCCTCCGGGGCGACCGCGGGCTTGAGCGAGTCGGGGAGGTCCAGCGGCAGCGACGGATTCCACAGGTAGTGCAGGTACGCCCACCAGATGAGCATCACGAAGCCGATAGTGGCCCCGATGACGACCACCAGGAACACAAGGAAGTAGTCGCTCCACTGATCGATGCGGCGCACGCTCTCCTCGATCGCAGCGGGGCTGGTCGGGTCGACTTCCGGTGCCTTCGCCTGGAACACGAGAGTTCCTCCACCCAGGATCCCTATCGACGCTACGACAGTGCCGATCGTTGCCACAGCGGGGCGGATCTGGCCTCGGGCCCGGTGAACGTAGTGGGTGTACGCATAGCGCCAGACGTGCGCGTCGATGATCCCCTCGAGGAATGGCCGGGCCTCGTCGTCTTCGGGGAGCTTCTCTAGGAGGGCGTAGTCCTCCAGGATGCGCCGCCGCAACGCAGCGGGGCCGGTGTACTGATCGAGGTACCGCACCAAGAGGCCAACCAGGATCGGCCCGGCGACGGCGCTGATGACCGCGATCACTAACGCGCTACTCACGACGAGCCTCCACTGTCCACCAGGTCACGTTTTCGAGCTCATCATCCTGTAGTCGTCGAGGTCACCGGCGGCGCCACCGGTCGTAGGTCACGAGGATGGCTGCCAGCACGGCGCCCGTGACCACGAGGAGACCGGGCGTACCCGCAAGGTTGTTGTTATAGGCCGTCCAGGCGAGCGATCCGAACACGACCAGAACCCCGAGCGTGTACAGGACCAGCAGGAGGTCACGGTCGTGTTGGCGCGGCGAGGGCGGGTCCTTCTGGAGCACGGGCTCAGCATCGGCGCGGGCCTCGGTCTCCGCGGCTTCGTCGATCGGCTCGAGGATGTCGTGAGACGCGACGTCCTCGCCTTCGTTCATCGGCTCGACAAAGACGAGCTCGGAGGTCGTGCCCGGACCCTGCGGCAGATCCTGTTGGGCGTCAGGGTCGCTTGCGTCGTGGACCACGATCTTGTCGATGCGGAGACTGGACTTCCGCTTCGGCCGGAAGAAGGTGGCCGCCACAAGCCACGGTCCTCGCTTCTGTCGCTTCGAGGGATCGGCTGGAGAGGGTCTCGCCATGACATTCCTTGTCAACGGGAGGCGGGGACGAAAGTCCCGCTCTCAGTGAGGCCGTGCGACTCTGGCGGTATGGACCCGACAGAGGTGTTGCGAATGTCCTCACGATCATAGCCTCGAACAGGGCCCACCGCCAGTGGGCCAATCGTGCACATGAAATGTGCATCTATGTTAGTGTGGCTAGGCCTCTTGGACACCACGCACGCCACCAAGAACGCCCCACTAACGCGGGCGAGGCGTGCGCCCGAGTGCCCAGGTATCGAAATGATTCAACCGCGCGGTTGGGGCCGCGCCGAAGAAGGGAATGGCACACCATGGACGCCGAGACGGACGGCACCGACACCAAGCAGGATGCACCCCCGCGCAACACCCGCCCCCGCATCAACATCAACGCCGAGACGGACGGCACCGACACCAAGCAGGATGCACCCCCGCGCAACACCCGCCTCCACATCAACATCAACGCCGAGACGGCGAAGACCCTGCGTGACACCGCCGAGGAGGAGGGCACCACCGTGACTGAGGTCGTGCGGCGAGCCACGTCGGTCTACGCGTTCTTCAACGAGATCCGGAAGGAGGGAGACACTCTCCAGCTCGTTGGACACGACGGTCAGATCACACAGGTACGGATGATCCTGTGACCTGCAAAGTCGCGCCAGCACTAAGCGGATAAGGGGATTATCCGCTCAGGTCGGAAGCGACGGGTCACATCATCAGGTCAGGGAGGGCCTGCGGCGCAGCTCAGTCTGGGCGCCGCAGGCCCTCCCTTCTCTCCCCTCATGGTCCTAGTCGGCCAGGAATGCTCCGAGCGTGTAGGCGGGGTGTCTGTCCAGATTGTGTCGGCCACGGTCGTAGCGCCGGGTAGTGCGCGGGTCGGCACGGCCGGCTTCCCACCGGTGGGCGAGCGGGACCGTGGATAGCGAGCCGACAGCGCCTGCTGGGGTCGCCCAGACATGCGCCGCGCGGATTCCGCTAGGTCCGTTCTTCTCCCAGATGCGCGCATACCACAAGACGGCTTGAGCGGCCCCGGAGTAGGTGAGCCAGATGCATGCTGCCCCGATCTCCACGGTCACGCCGATCGAGTCGACAAGTCTCGCGGCCCCTTCTTTGACTGTGGGGCTGGCGGTGAGCTTCCCGCGAAGTTGTCGGGCGGCAAGGACGAGAGCGAAAAGGGTACCGGCGAAACTTGCGAGGCCGGAGAAAAACGCCGTCCAGTCGGCGGAGTGGGGCATGGACAGGGATCGTGGACCAGGTCAGTACCAGCAGACTCTGCCGCCCATGCTGGCGTCGCCCATACTGGGGAGGCCCGTGAGGAACGACGGCGCCACAACCTACGCCAAGGCGGTGGACGGAGCCGCGGATGGTTCGCATCGGGTGGCTCGTGCATGCGAACGTGGACCGTCGGCCTCAGTCGGCGAGGAAGGCCACCAGGGTGTACGCCGGGTGTCCGTCGAGATTGTGTCGGCCGCGGTCGTAGCGCCGGGTGGTGCGTGGGTCGGCGTGGCCTGCCGCGTCCTGGACGTCCTCGAGCGGGACACCGGCCTCGCGGGAGAGGGTCACGAAGGTGTGCCGGAGGCTGTGCGGGGAGATCCGGTCGGCGTGCTCGACCCCGGCCGCTTTCGCGATGCGCCGGATCAGGCGGAAGGCTCCCGGTTGGTCGAGCCGGTTGCCGGACTTGGTGATGAACACAGGTCCGGTCTCCCGATCGCCGACGTACGTTTCGATAACAGCGGCGGTCGCCGGCGCGAGGACGACGTCGCGCCGGGCCCCGCCCTTGCGGGTGATCGTGAGTGTCCGGTGGCCGCGGACCGACCCGAGATCCTCGATGTCCGCCTTCAGCGCTTCGGAGATCCGCAGGCCGTCGTGCAGCAGAAGAGCTACGAGTGCTCGAGCACGTGAGGAGTGCTCGGCGGCCTCGGCCAGGAGTGCCTTGGCCTCGACGCGGTCCAGGCCCAGCGTCGGGGAGTCGGCCGGCGCACTGGGTCGCTTCACGTGCTCGAGCGGGGAGCTGGCGAGCACGTTCTCGGAGACGGCGTACTTGTAGTAGCCGGCAAGGGTGGAGAGGCGCCGTGCGATCGTAGACGGGGCCGCGGTGGTCTCCAGGTGCCGGCTGTAGCCGGCGACGGCTGCCCGGTTCGCGTCGAGCGGGTCGATCTCGAGCCCGGCGCACCAACTGAACCAGTTGGCCAGGTCCCGGCCGTACGCGCGGCGGGTGTGCCCCGAGTAGTCCAGCAAGAACCGATGGCCGAGGGCCTCGGCGCGCTGCTCGCGCGACAGCTGCCACAGCGGCTCGAGGAACGTCGAGCGCAGCTCCTCGCGCGGGTCGACGACCGCGTTCGAGTCGCTGACCGCCGAGACGGCCGCCTCACGGTCGCTGTCGACGATGTCGGCGTCGTCGCGGCTGGGCTGGTCGACGTCGTCGCTCATGCTGGCTCCTGCGGTTCCGAGGCGAGGATCTCCAAGAGCATGTCGACGTGGCAGGGCAGCTCGGTCGCGCAGTAGCAGGCGAGGTCGTAGCCGGCGAGCTCCTCACGGGCCTGGGTGACGAGCTCGGGGTGCTCGGCCAGGTACTCGCGGTAGGGCGCGACCGCGGCCGCGTTCGCCTCCGGTGACCGCTGGCCACTAGGCGGCCGGTACGGGTTGGCGAACTTCCTGGTGCCGGCGACGCTCTTGGCGCCGGGCGGGAGGTGCCCACCCCGCCGTCGGGACTGCTGCAGTCGCTTGCCGGCCACCTTGAACACCCCCTCCTCGCGACTCGATTCCTACCCAAATGATGACATGATAATGACTCTTATCATGTCATTGTGGATGACTCCGTCGTAACTGTCGGTGCCGCGGAGTACGTTGCCGTTCACGTAGCCGAATGGCGGCTACGCCGCGCACACGTACAGGGGGAACATCCACGTGCGTCTCACCAAGGCAAGAATCCAGAATTACCGGAGCGTCGAAGACTCCGGCCTCATCGACTTCGAGGACGACGTCACCTGCCTCGTCGGCAAGAACGAGGCTGGCAAGACCGCCGTCCTGCAGGCCCTGCATCTGCTCAACCCGCTCAACCCGATCAAGGAAAAGACCACCTACGACGAGGTGAAGGACTACCCGAGCCGTCACTACTCCGCGTACAAGAAGGCGAAGGCCAAGACGGGAGAGCAGGCGCCGGTACTGACCGCCGTCTTCCAGCTCGACGACGACGAGGTCGCGGCGATCGAGGAGGAGCTCGGCGTGGGCTACCTGACCAGCCGCAAGCTCACCGTCCAGAAGGGGTACGCCCCCGGCATGACCTTCAGTGTCGATTCCGACGAGGCGGTCGCCGTCGCGTTCAAGATCAAGGGGCTCGAGCTCCCCTCCAGCGACGAGGCCTTGGTCGCCCAGGCCACTACCTTCACGGACCTCCAGGCGAAGCTCGAGGCCCTGGAGGAGCCGCACTCGACAGTCACGGCGCTGCTCGATGAGATCAAGAGCTGGCGCTCAGGCCGGGTCTCGCTCCACGTGATCGACGAGTACCTCTCGCCGCACCTGCCGCGGTTCTTCTACTTCGACGACTACAACGTTATGGACGGCAAGATCTCACTCCAGCACCTGCGAGACAAGCAGAACACCGGCAACCTGAGCCCTGCCGACGAGACCTTCCTCGCGCTGTTGTCCACGGTCGACGCCGACCTGGAGGATCTGGAGAACACCGACTACGAGGCGCTGACGCGCGAACTCGAAGGCGCGGCCAACGGTATCACCGACGACGTCATGCAGTTCTGGTCACAGAACAAGAACCTCGACGTCGTCATCCGCGTCGCACCAGCCGACCCCAACGACGAGCCGCCGCTCAACGCCGGCTCCATCGTTCACGTCCGCATCTGGAACGCCCGCCACAAAGTGACCGTGCCCTTCAACGAGCGCTCCCGCGGGTTCGTCTGGTTCTTCTCGTTCTTCGCCTTCTTCTCCGACATCGAGGTCGACGACAACCGGGCCACGATCATCCTGCTCGACGAGCCCGGCCTGAACCTCCACGCCACCGCCCAAGGCGACTTCCTCCGGTTCATCGAGAACCGCCTCGCCGGCGAGCAGGGCCACCAGGTCGTCTACACGACGCACTCGCCCTTCCTGATCGACCCCCGCCACGTCGAGCGCGTACGTACGGTGCAAGACGTCGACGAAGTCGGCACCCAGGTCTCATCCGACGTCTTCAAGACCGACGCCGAGACGCTCTTCCCTCTCCAGGGCGCCCTCGGCTACGACCTCGCTCAGACCCTCTTCGTCGGTCCGGACTGCCTCCTGGTCGAGGGGCCCAGCGACATGCTCTACCTCCAACTGCTCTCGCAGGCGTGCGAGTCGGCCGGTAAGAGCACGCTCGACGACCGGTGGACCATCACCCCGGTCGGCGGCGCGGACAAGCTCTCGACCTTCGTCAGCCTGCTCGGCAGCAACCAGCTCAACACCGCGGTGCTGATGGACTCCAACAGCAGGGACAAGCCGCGGGTTCAGGGGCTCCAGCAGAACGGCTACCTCGGCAACAAGTCGCTGATCCTGATCAGCGAGATCACCGGCCAGGTCGACTCCGATGTCGAGGACATCTTCGACGCTGGCTTCTATCTTGGCTTGGTCAACGGGGCCTACGGCGTCGACATCAAGGTGAAGGACCTGACGTCGAAGGGCGGCCGGGTGACGGCTCGGGTTGAGCAGCACTTCCGAGAGAAGGGCATCGCCGGCGGCAGGCTCAATCACTACAAGCCGTCGGCGTACTTCCTCCGGGAGCAGGCCTCATTGCTGCCGACCCTCAGCGCCGCCACTCTCGATCGCGCGAGCCAGATGTTCGACCGCATCAACACCCAGCTGACCTGACTCGCCACGACCCGCGCTCTGGCGCGGGCATCGTGCTCGTGGCACAGGGCCGGTCCTGTGGCTAGGGCGCTAGTCCGGCGCCGCTTCGAGGATCGGTGACCGGGTGGCGTCGACGCATGAGGCGGGCAACCGGAAGAAGTCCGACATGGAGGAAATCATGATCACCGTCGACCGGGTGGCGCCCGGTGACCCTACAGCTCAGGAACTCCTTCAGGAGTGGAAACCGTGGCTGGATGCCTCGAAGACTGACCGGTACGTGTATCTCATCGCCCGTATCGGAACCGACCCGGTCGGGGTGCTGGAGGGCCATCACGACTACGGCAACTGGGACGACCTCGAGGACTACCGCCACCTTGGCGAGGAGTCCCTTGGGTCGTACATCACTTCGTTGTATGTGAGGCCAGCTCACCGACGGCGCGGCGCCGCTGATGCGCTTCTCGACTGGTTCATCGACGATGCCCGGAGACAGGGGTCTGTCGCGGTCGTCGCGTTCCCTGAGGAGGAGGAGGAAGAGGACCGCGTCCACGACCGCGAGGCGAGGGTGGCGCTGAATCGAAAGCATGGGCTCGAGTTCGGACGCCCCCACGAGGACTTCAGAAAGCCGTGGCTGATGGTCCTGCCGTTGCGCTGACCGAATCCATTCGGTTTCCGGTCTTCAGCCACCGAAGTTCGTCTCTCCCGAGGAGCTCCCCAAATCGATGGGTCCTTCCATCCAACCTTCGCAGAAGATGGAAGGGGGCTACGGTCATCAACCGCCATGTTCTACTGCATGTGCAATGGAACGATTGATCGACTTCTGGCGTGAGCGCCACATGCTGTGCCCAACCTGCCGTCACCGGTGGATCGTCGACTTGGATTGGATCGACCGATGGGAGCAGGCCCAGGAAGCCTGCCCTGGTTGCGGTGTGACGTGCGAGCACGAGGATGCTCCGAGAGTGACCGTTGATCCCGGCGACCCGGCACTTCAAGATCGCCGCGTCACGCAATTGGGCTGGTACCACACCAGCACCCACCAGGACTGGCCCAGGCGAAACTACGACCCCGCAGCCAAGCTGGACGCCGACACTCGAGCGCGGATGGGTGGTGACCACCGCGTCGCCTCGTGGGCTGCGCGGCAGCGCGCAAAGGCCCTCCACGTCGGCACGTACGAGTCCGCGATCCACAACATGCTGCGGCGGATCTGTGACCAGTCCGATCACGGCAGCCAGTTCCACCTCTATCGCGTGCACCTCGTGCCGACCGTCACGGTAAGGCCGGGTTGGGTCCCCGACCCGAGTAACTGGGTCGGAGATGTGGACCTAGACACTGTCTGCCCGTCGGGAGTCGATGTGGCCCGTTATCTCAACTACCACGAGGACCCTGGAGGACTCTCCCTCGCACTGGGTCGCGGCGCGATCGCCAGCGTTCAACAAGTCGCCATTCCGATGGCCGAGGTCCAGGACGCCAACTGGATCCAGGATGCGGTCGACACTCTCAACCACGCTGCGAAGGGAAAGGTGCCCGTCGCTCGGCCGACTCGGGGTCTCGACCGGCTTCGCCCACCGCCGTCGCCGCAGGTAATAGCCGCGCGTGACCTCGCCAAGGCTCTCGCCGATCGACTGCCGATCAATCTCCGGGGGCAGTTCACCTCTGCTACAGCGTTCGTCGATGGTGACGATCCAGTGCATTGGGCCCGTCAAGCGAGCCGCCTGAGCAAGTTGATCGAGGCCCCCGCACGGGTACTCGCCGGCCTGGACAGCCAGGAGTACCGCCAAGTCTGTGCTCGAGGTTGAGGCGCCGCGACCCGCGCGCCTTCCGCTCCACGATCACGGGTAACGACCGGCTACCGGGATTGGCAGGGGTGCCGTCAACTGCCCTCATGAGATGGGGCCATTCATAGATTCCTAGGACATTCCGACGGTTGCGGCTTTACTCTGAGAGGACTGATCGGTGTGCCCCACCTCACAGATCCTCTCGGAGTCGGACTTTGAAGCAGACCAGTTCAAGTACGGAAGAAGATGTGGTGCGCGTCTTCTCGGGCGCAGTCGCGAATGGCTGGGACACGAAGTCGACGCTCATTCACGCTGTCGACGGCAACGACAATCTCATGCCAGAGCTCGTAGCAAGGGCGGTGCAGTCGCAGCAGCCGCGCGTGCTGGATGTCGGCTGTGGCACGGGCAAGTTCGCGGAGTGGGTCGAGGTCGCATTGCCGCGGGCGGAGGTGACGGGTATCGACGTGAGCACCGCAATGATCGAGATCGCCCGCGCCAAGCCATGGAAAGGCACGCCGCGGTTCGAGGTGGCGTCCCTGCTCGACTACTCGCCGGGCGAGCCTTTCGACGTCGTGGCGCTTAGGCAGGTGCTGCACCACATCCCCGACCAGAAGAGAGCGATGGACGCGGTGGCGCGGCTGCTCAGCCCCGACGGCGTCGCTCTGCTGATGTTGCCGAGCGCTGAGCACGCCAGCCAGGTCATACCGTACCGGCCAGGCCACGATCCGCTCGGACGCATGGATGAGACCGCGGTCGCCTCGCTGGCGGACGCGGCGGGTCTGACGATCGCCGAAGCCCAGCACCGCACGCATGCGGCGCGATTCGCCAGCGCGTTCCACTACTTCCAGCACCTGATCTCGATCGGCAGCCTGCAGAAGATCTTCGACTACCGGCCAGACGCGGCGGTGGTCGAGCGGTTCGTCGAGCTCTTCGCACCGATCCTGTCGACGGGCAACGACATCTCCGTTGATTTCGGCTATTCGTACTACCTGCTCAGGAAGGCGGACTGGTGAGCGACCACGACGAGAGGCTGAGCGAGGCGTTCGACGGGTGGGCTCCGACATACGAACGCGAAGTCGAGCACAAGCTGCGGCTGCGCGGATACTCCTATGACGAGCTGGCCGGGATTGTGGCGGGCGAACTGCGCGCGTTCGGCGGCGGACACGTCGTTGCCGAGATCGGCCCCGGCCCCGGCACGCTCGGCATGAGACTGACCGGCCATCGCGACGCGGTCGCCGAGATTCACGGGGTGGACATCTCACCTGCGATGTTGGCGCTGGCCGCGGACACCGGTGCCTACCGAACCTTGACCTGCGCGGCTGCGGACAAGCACGACTACCCGCCAGCGGCCACAGCGGTCGTCTCGTCGTTCGCCCTGCACAGTGTCGAGGAGATCGACGAGGTGCTGGCGAAGTTGCGTTCGCTGCCGTCACTGCGCGTCGCGGTGCTCGTGGACCTATACCCGGCAAGCGACGCCGAGCTACGCGAGAGCAATTCCCACAGCGCGCAACACGAAAACGGAGCGCCAGAGCGGTACGAGACGATCGAAGCCTTCACCACACGCCTCTCCAGCTGGCAAGTCGTTAGCCAAAAACAGCTGGGCATCACCAAGGATTACAATCACTGGCTCACCACCATCGCACCGGGAGCGAAGTGAAAGAGGAACTCAACCGCGTCGCGGAATTCCACCGAAAGATGCGGTTCGCCGAAAACGGCGGTGAGGACATGCTCTTCCGCATGGCGCTCATCGCCGAAGAGGTGGGCGAGATCGCGGCTTGCCTGACCAAGAACAAGGGCGACATTGCCGAGGAACACGCCGATCTGCTGATTCTGGTGCTGGGGAACTGCGTGTCGCTCGGCATCGAGGACCGCATCACCGACGTGCTGCACGCGAAGCTCGAGCGGCTCATGCAACTGGAGCCGGTGAGCAGCGGCTCCCATGCGCGCGTCATCACGGGAGACAGCCGATGACGACAGTAATGGTCGCCGGAGCATGGGACGAGCAGTCAGCCGAGGTACTGGCCGCAGCCGAAGCGATCGGCAAGGCCGTTGCCGGACGGGCGCACTCGCTCATCACCGGCGGCGGCAGCGGGGTGGCCGCCCACGCTGCAGCGGGCGCGGCCGGCGCTGGCGGCACGACCGTCGCGGTGATCGGGCAGACCCGTACAGCCGACGGCGAGGCAGAGCTCAACAGCGCCTACTCCCTTCGGATGTACACGGACTCTGGATGGGACGGCCGTTCGATCGTCGCGGTGAAAAGCGCCGACGTGCTGGTCGTGGTGGGAGGGAAGATCGGGACGCTCATCGAGGTCGCCACCGCCTACCTGCACAAAGTGCCAGTCATCGTGCTGCGCGCTTCCAGCGATCTGGTGGTTCGGCTGGAGGCATTCGCGCTCGACGGATACCTCGACGACCGCGAGAACGTGCGGATCAACTTCGCCGACACGGTGGAGGAAGTGCTGGCGTTGCTAGACCAGAAGACGGCCCAGAATGTGGCGAAATGAACCGGGCACTCGCGGTCGCGACGCTGCTGGCACTGCGCAAACTGGCGCCGCACTGGTTGCGGCGCACCCCCACCGCCCCGCCAGTTGTGGCCTTGCAGGATGACCGATGCCTGGTGTTCGTACTCCGCGTCTTCGCTGAACAAGCCTCGGTCGAGGCCGCGTTACAACAATGGCGGACGATGCGAGCACATGTTGGCAACGCGAAGCTGCTCGTCGCGTGCTCCCAGGCCGAACGCTCTGGCGCCGTCCCGACGACTGCTGACCACGTCCGGGATCTGCTGCGCCGGCAGAAGTATGCGGACCTCGCCTGCGACGTGATCGTGTCCGAGGCGCCGGCGCCCGCCGGGATCGCCCGGCAAACCAACCACGCGATCGGCACCTTCGCGCAGGACGGCGCGGCCGCCCGCACGTGGGTGAAGACGATCGACGTCGACACGGTGCTGGGGCCTGACGTGCTCGCGGAGCTGGTCGCCGCGATCAACCGCGACGCGCCTGCGATCGAGATCCCGGCGACGTTCACCAAGAACTACACCGATCTCGGCGTCGCCCAGCGGTGGCACGCCGCATACCAGGACCAGTGGTCGATCGACTTCGAGCAGTTCCGCGGGCTGGTGAAGAACCGCTTCGGGTTCGTCTACTCCGCCGTATCCGGCGCGGGCGCGTGCCTGCGCCTGGACGTGCTCCAGGAGCTGGGTGGGTTCCCAGAGGACGTCGTGGCTGAGGACCTCGCGCTGAGCTGGGACCTCAACGACCGCCGGATTCCCATCACCACCTTGCGCTCCCGGCTGGTGTCGGACGTGCCACCGACACTGGCACAGGGACTGGCGCAGGAGGTGCGCTGGAGCGAGGGCGCGATCGACGCGACGCGGTACGCACTAGGTCGTGCACGGGAATCGAGAAGGGCCTTGCCGCTCGTGGCCACGATCTGGGCGAACGTCGTGTGGGCGTCCGTGAGTCCGCTGCTGGCGGCGTGCGCGGGGCGCGCAGTCGTGCGCAGGGATCGGGTCGCGGCGGCGGTGGTGACCACGAGCATGCTCGCCTACGTCTGCCGCTTCGTGGCGCTGGAGCGTGCCGCCGGCGAACCGGCCGCAGCCACTGTGCGGCGGTTGGGTTTCGCCCCGCTGCAGATGCTGCGAATCAGCGTGCCGTGGTGGGTAGCGTTGGTGAGCCGGGTGGCTCGCCGATCTGGGGAAGGTCAGGGAGTGGCACGCAAGTCGCATCATGGGTGATGTTCTTGAACGGGTGAAGTTTCACCGTGGAGTCGGCGTTCCGCTCTTATGGCAGAGCGCCGTCTTCAACGCGATGTTCTACGTGGACTCGTTCGTCCTCGGTTTCGTCGGACCGCGCGAGGTCGCCGCGGTGTCAGCGGGCGCACAAGTCGCGTGGCTCTACGAGGCATTCATCGCCTGCGCGGCCTACGTCGGCGGCACCCTCGTCGGCCGGCTGGCAGGCGCCGGGCGCGAGCCGGAGACTCGAGCGGTCGTCCACCACGGATATGTTGCGACCGCAGTGCTAGCCGCAGCGATCGGCATACCGTCGTTCGTCCTCGCAAACCAGATCGCCGGTCTAATGATCGCCGACGCGGCAACAGCGGACCTGATGGCGAGCTACCTGCGCTGGTCGATTGCCGCTTACACCCTAAGCACCTTCGGGATGGTCGTGGAGACCGCACTGCAGAACCTGAAGGAGCAGCGGTTCGTGCTGCACGTCTACGCGGCGGAATTCACGCTAAAGCTCGTCGTGACGCTCGTGCTGGTGTTCGGGTTCGGCCTGGGACTCGCCGGCGTGGTGGCAAGTCTGTTGGCAGCCAAGGCTCTTCGGCTCGTACTCCTACTGCACGGTGCCCGGACGCGACTCCCCCGCTTGCGCGCCAGTGGACGCCCTGCGGACTACGGGTGGTCTGTCTTCGCCACCCAGGCCGCTCCACTCGCGTTGTCGGTTCTCATCTGGAACGTGTCCACCCTTGTGATCTCGTCGGGTTTCGGTCAGCTGCCGATCGAGCAGTACGCCGCGTACAGCGTGCTCAACAACGCGATGTACCTCCTGCTGATCCCCACGGAGGCGTACACAAAGACCGTCGCGATTCTGGTCGCTCGGTTGCTGGGTTCGCCGCTCGGTCGTGACCAGCGGGCGCTGTCGGACCGGCTACGCGACGTGACCCTGGCCGGCGTGGTGTTGGCTTTGGCCACGGCTGTCGCCTCCGCGGTCTACGCGCTGCTGCTGCCGCTCGTTCAGCCAAGCCTGGGAGGCGCGGTGCAGGACACGTTGCTCGACCTAGCCGTTCCGTTCGCCTGCCTGGTATTCACCAAGAGCGTGACCGACTCGCTCACCGAAGGCGTGCTGCGGCCAACCTTCAAGAACAGGTTCCTGCTGTGGGTCGAGGTCGCCGCGTTGCCCGTAACCGTGGTCATCTTCCACATCGGAGACATCGACGTCGTAAGCGGCTTCTGGTACCTGGTGCTGCTCGAAGGCCTTCGCATGGCGCTCGTCTTCGGACGACAGCGGCACTGGCTACGCAACGAAGTTGTACAGGAGGCGACGTGACGCGACTACTCGTGCTGGCCGGCGCATGGGGCTGGGGCCCGATCACAACGGCCGAGATGGTGTGCCGGGCACTCCCTAAGACGGTGGAGGTAACCGCGCTGGCATCCGGCATCGCGGAGGAATACGCCCGGTCGAACCGTGACTGCTTCGGTCGCGTGGTGTCGTCGCTATCCGACGTCAGAGCGTTCGACGCCGTATTAAGTGTCGTGGAGCCGGTCGGACCCTTGGTCGGGCGCGCCGCGGGCGTGCCGGTCATCGCCGTCGACAATCTGTTCTGGCACTGGGATTGGCAGCGGATGCCTTTGTCCAAACTCGCTGCGCTGGCGGATTCGGTACGGTCACTTGAGGACGTCGAGCAGGCCGTCACCTCCGCCGCTGCGCTGGCACCATACGGCGAGTACGCGTTGATGTACGCCGCCGCCACGGAGGTTCACTGGCAACGTGTCGCCGCCCGACCCGCCGGCGCACCTCCGTGGCTGAAGGGCACCTGGGTAGCCCCGTATCTCGGGCGGTTGCCGGACCGTTCGCCCCCTCCGCACCGGCCAGTGGTGTCCTTGTCCGGTGGCCTGATCAACCCATACACGACTGCACATCAGCTCGACATCTATGTCGCCCTGCTGGCAGAGATCCTCGGCCCCGTGCTGCCCGGTGACTGCGTCATCGCTGCGCCGGCGCAGCTGCACGAGCGCCTGCGGGCAAGGTTCCACACCGCGGACATCGACACCTTTAGCAGGGAGGAGTTCCTCCGGGTGCTGGCCTCCGCGTCGATTCTGTATGCACCGGCGGGTCTGTCGACGACTTTCGAGGCATGCGCGCTCGGCGTGCCACTGGTCACGCTGCCTGACGTGCACGACGGGAACCACGACAACTACTTCGGGCTCGCAGGCATCGCACCGGTGGGCCGCGCCGAACTCCAGCACGCGTTCCCGGCCGCAACACTCGCGAACTTCGGAGCGCACCACGAGCCGATCACGACCGACGAGATCTTCGAGCACTATTCGGCAGCCGTACGGGATGAGGGTCAGGGCTTCGTGCCGTGGGCACGTTCAGTGCTGGCGCGGCCGGCCCTGGCGCGAGACCAGATGCGTGTTCTCGGAGGCGTAGCCGCACGCGGTCACGGCGAACGCGAGACGGCGGCGGCACTCTTGCGGCTCGCGGTCAGCCCAGCCCCGTCATCCGCAAAGTGATATTGACCCGGCCACCGTCCAGACCGATCTCCACGGGGCCCGTGCCGGGGTAAACCTTGGGCACGCCATGGTAGGCGAACCGGGACGCGCCGCCGAAGACGAACAGGTCCCCAGAGGCGAGCTCGATGTCCGTCCACGGCCGGTTGCGGTGTTCGGTGTTACCGAACCGGAACAGGCACGAGTCGCCGAGGCTGAACGACACCACGGGCTCATTGATCCGCTCGTCCTTGTCCTGGTGCATCCCGAGTTTGGCGCTGCTGTCGTAGAAGTTGATCAGCGCTGTGTCCGGTGCGTAGGCCTTGGCCACGGCCGGGTCCCGATAGGCGTCCGCCAGCGCCGTCTGGGACAACTCTCGCAGCCAGCCGGGCAGCTCAGCCACCCGGCCACCGCCCGCGTCCTCCGCCGTTCGACTGTAACGGTACGGTTGCCAGTGCCAGCCGAGGCACACGGTGCTTACCGACATCTGCCGCCCACCGGGCAGTTTGGCTGCCCGCGCGGGCACCGGGCCGCGCGCCCATTCCTGGCAGGCGGCGACCAGGCGCGCCTGCTGTTCAAGGTCAAGCCAGCGTGGCATGTGCACCGCGCCGGGTGCCACTTCCCAGGACTCGGCGAAGGGAAGATCTAGCACGTCCGCTGCCACCCCCGGAGGTCTCTCGCGAAGTGCCGAGGATATGCCGCACCGCGACCGCGAGGCAAGCACGTCCCCGCCGCGCGGCTGGCATGGCTGCTGCTACGACTCAGACACCCAGGCAGGGGTAGATGTCGATACCGGGCGATGACGGTTGTTTGAGGCACATCGCCGGGCGCCGTGTCGCCACAATGGCCCGATGAGCAACGAGCAGAGCCACCGGCCACACTGGACACTTGAAGGGTGCCTGCTCTTCACTTTGGTTCTCGGTCCAGCAATTGCTCTCGGTATCGCGTTCGACGCGAAGGTGGGCAGCATCTCGGATTGGGTCGCAGCCCTAGCCACAACGGGTGCGCTGGTCGCTGCCGTGATCGCAGGGCGGTATGCCGCTGGCGTGCTGCGGATCGAGCAAGAGCGTGAGGAACGGGTTGAGGAGGATCGGCGCGCGGAGCAGGCGAACCGGGTGGCGGCTTGGCCCGACCATGTCCTGTACGACCTCGGGGACCAGGACGAGATATCCGGCGAGATGATCCGTACGTCCGTCCGGGGCGCAATGGTGATGCTTCGAAACGTGTCCGATGTCCCGGTGACTCGTCTTTCCCTCATGCTCTTTGTGGAGCATCCGGATAGAGATGGCACAGGGCTGTGCATCGGCCACGCGGATCTCGACCTCTTGCCACCGACTGATGGGCCGATCCGAGTTGCAGTGGAGCGCGGCGAGGACACCGCGCCGGTCCTAGTGCCGCCGGAGGTGCTCCGACGCGAACTTCCGATGCACGTCACGATCATGTTCCGCGACTGGCAGGGGCGGGACTGGGTGCGTGACCACACGAGCGGGCTCGTGCTCGCGAACGGCAAGGCCTAGCCGAACTGGATGCCAAGAGAGGGGCCGGCGTCTGGCCGGCCCCTCCCCCGGGGTCTTGCTACCGTTCTCAGAACGGCGGCTCGGTGGGCCTGGGTCCGAGCTGGGTGACGTTGTCGGCGGGTGCCGGCGCGCCGGGGTTGGTGGTCTTGCCGCCGCGGTTTTTCTCGGCGCGGGCGGTGGCGAACTTGAGGCTGGTGGCGATCTCGCCGTACCTGTCGGAGACGACTACGACGTCCTTGTAGCGGTTCTCGCCGGTCTCCTTGTCGGTCCAGCTGTCGGTCTCGACCTGGCCGTGCACGAGCACGCGGTCGCCTCGCACGAGGCTCTCGACCAGGTTCTCGCCCTGGGCTCCCCAGACCTTGACGCTGTGGAATGTCGGGGTGGCGTCAACCCACTCGTCGTTCTGCTTGACGCGTCGGTTGACCGCGACGCGGAGGTTTGCGACCGGGGTGCCGCCGTTGGTGAAGCGCAGCTCCGGGTCCTCGGTGAGGTTGCCGGCGAAGGTGGTGATCGTGTTCATGGTTCTTCTCCTTGGATGAAGGTGCGTGGATGGAAACGGAGAGCTGACCAGGTGACCCTCGGGATGTGACCCCTCGTGCCCCTTGCTCCCAACAACCAGCCCAAGATCGCGCGAGCGGCAGCGGGTCAAGGGCCGGCGGAGCCGGGCACTGCTTCCCTTGACCAGCGGAGCGAGCGATCACGATTGGGCGTTGTGGGAGCAAGGAACGAGACGCTTTGAACGGTGAGACTGCCTCGGCCCGGAGGGCCGCGTCCTTGGCCGTCGGCCCCGTGGGTATCTGGATCCTTCGGTGCTGACCGGCGTACGCCGGTCGACCAGCTGGTGTTGGTGAGGCCGGCCCGGCGGGTCGTGCCGTTCGGGTGGGGTGTGGGGAGGGCGGAGCCCTCCCCACCGCCGGCCCCGGAGGGCCGGCGGTGCGACCTGGTCGCTACTCGATGCGGTCGTGGATGGCGACGGCGCCGTAGAAGTCGTGGCCGGTCAGCTGGCTGACCAGGTCGTTGAAGCGGCTGTCGCCGGTGGCGTAGTTGCCGCCGGCCATGTTTCCCGGGACCGGGGTCCAGTTCTGACCGTCGAAGTCGTAGACGGGCACGAGCGCGGCGATGGTGCCGGCGTACCTGTTGCAGATCTCGAGCGCGACGGGCCAGGAGGCGGTGGATGGGGTGAAGATCTGGCTGTCGTGCTCCAGGCCGGCGACGTAGTCGAGGGGCTGGGCGGGGTTGGTGATGTCGTGCCCGGTCCAGCCGACCAGGGTGATGCTGTCGTGACCGGGTGCGGAGATGCCGCCGTTGGTGCAGTCGATGCGGGCCATCGGGCCGCCGGCCGGGTGCAGCAGGTGCAGGCTGAGGCCGCGGATCTCGTCGAACGCTCCGGCGAGCGGGGTGCGGTTTCGGGTGGTGGCGATCATGCTCATCGGTGGGTCTCCTTGGTGGTTTTGGTGGTGTTCTCGTCGACGGGCTCGTCGATGTCGTCGGGGGTGGCTCGGAGGTAGACGGCGAAGTCGCCTTGGGCTTCGGCGAGGGTCTCGGCGTGGGTGGACCAGCCGGGCCCGGTGTCGCTGACGACCTCGAGCTGATAGCCGGGCGCGTCGGTGGTGGTGCTGTTGCCCGGCGTGATGCAGGCGTTGAAGTGGGTGCCGTCCTGGCGTGCCTCGGCCAGGTAGACCGGACCGGTTTCGAGGTACCGGTCGGCGCCTGCGACGTAGATCCACTGCGGCTCGGCCGTCTCGGTGGTGATGGTGCTCATCGGGTCCTCCTCCAGGGGATAGGCGGGGAGGGCCGGCCTGCGGCCCTCCCCTGTGGGTTGGGTCAGCTGGCGGCGGCGCAGAGGTCCCAGGCGCGTTCCTTGAGCCGGGTCGGCTCCTCGCTGGTGAGCAGGCGCGCGGCGCGGGCGCTGGCCTTCTCGTGCTTGGCCCGGACCGGGGCGTAGTGGTCGACGTACTCGGCGATCGCCTGGTAGCCGGCCCAGGCGGTGCCTCGGATGTTGGCCTGGGTGGCAGCGTCGCCCCACAGACGCTCCAGCTCGCGGGTCCGCTCGTACGCGGCGGTGCGGCTGCGGCGCGACCCGAGGGGGTCAGGGGTGCCGTAGAGCTGCTCGACGATGCCGGCGAAGGCCGCGTCGGTCATGGTCTGCTGGATCATCTTCTCGGCCTCGGCCTCGGCCTCGAAGGCCTCGATGTAGCGGAAGGAGAGACCGAGGGCGTCACGGATGCGCGCGACCTGGATGCTCGCGTTGGTGGTGTGCCGGATGGACACGCTCGCGGTGTGGTTGGCGATCGCGGCGGCCTGGGTGTTGGCGCACACGACCCGGACCGGAGTCACCAGCAGGCGGAAGGCCTGCGTGCCGTCGTGGCTGTTGAGGGCGACGATGTTGGTGCGGATCTCGTCGGTGTCCCCGACGCGCATGGTCTCGGGCAGTCGCAGCGAGACGAACACCTGGCGGCCACCGCGCAGCGAGCCTGCGGTGTCGAAGATCGCTCCGGAGTCCTCGACCAGCTGGTTGAGGGTGTCGGCGTGCTCCTCGTTCTGGATGACGGCGTACGAGGTGCCGACGACCCCGAGGGCCTCGGCCTCGCCGGTGAACGGGTTGGTGCGGACGGTGGCGAACCGGTCCGGGACGTCAACGACGTTCGCGCCGTTCTCGTCCAGGTCGACGCCCTGCAGCGGGGTCTTGCGGACGTTCCATCCACCGAGGTGACCGATGGTCATTGCCTCTTCGGCGGTGAAGACGTCCTCGAGGGTGGTGCCGAGGCGGTGCCAGGCGTCCTCGCGGGCGAAGACTGCGGCGGCCTGTCGGCCGTGGGTCTCGATCTCGTGAGCCATGAGAGCTCTCTCTTCCTGCGCCGGGACAGGGTGGGTGGCTTCTGGGTTGCCGACCCTTTTTCGCCCTCCCCGGGCAGTGGAGAGTCAGACGGCCGGTGGAGCCGTGGAGGTCAACCACCGGGACCGGTGGGCCCGGTAAAAATAAGGGAGCGCAGCGACCGCCGTCCGGGGTCAGCGGCGCACGCAGTGCGCGGTGGTTGACCGGAGCGGCGCGGCCGTCAGAATCGGAGCCCCGGGGAGGGAGAAAAAGACAAGAGCTGTGCCGGCGTACGCCGGCTCCACCCCGGCCGGAGGCCGGGCCCTGGTGGGTGCCTTGCTCCGACGCCATTGACGGCTGGCAACCAGGCGCATGGTGATCGACGGCGGCGAGTACGAGCGTGACCTAGAAGTTCAGGTTTCCACAGAGGAAACAATCTGATCAGGTTGCGTGAGACTCTCGCGTCGGAGGCAGCCGGACTGTCTTTGACGAGGTGATGGCCTCCGGGGTCGGATCCCGAAGGCCATCGGTTACCTCGTCTCATCTGGTGAAGGGAGAGGTGGGTCCATCATGACCCAAGAGGTCACGCGAGCGCCCGGCGATGTCGGGCCGCCGGAGAGCCGGTGGGGAATCCTCAAGGCTGTGGCGGCCGCGATTGCGGCTGGCGCGGCCGCGGTCACTGCGGTGTGTGCGGTGGTCGAGGTGCTAGTCGCTCTCGGGGTGATCTAGCCCGGGCGCGATCAGGGCAGCGCCCCTTGGGAGGAGAGCCCCCTCGGCTCTCCTCCCAGTTGGGCTCAGGCCGCGCTGAGCCGCTTGAGCGGGATCTGTGCGAGCACCAGATCCGTCTTGGCCTCGACGGCGTCGTCGAGGCACTCGCGGGCGACTTCCCAGCAGTCGGTCAGCCAGCTCAGGACTTCGGCTGCCTCGTGGACCTCGAGCCGGATGTCCGGGTTGGACATCAGGCCGGCGGCGACCAGCGATCCGCGGCGCTGGGTGGTGTCGTGGTCGGGTCCGAGGTAGGCCCGGAGTGCTCCGTCGTGGATGGAGACGATGACGAAGACCTGGTCCCCGGTGGCGGTGTGGTCGACGGCGAGGCCGTCGAAGGTGATGCCCGGATGGGCGGGGCAGGCGATGGCGGCCTCGAAGAGGAGCTCCGAGGCCGCCGCCACGTGGAAGTAGCGGCGGCTCATGGGGGATCAGATCCTCACGACGAAGACGCCGGGCACGATCTGCTCGACGCCGGCGTGGTCGCCGGGGGTGGTCGGGATGTCGGGGATGCCGTCCCAGGCGAGGTTCCACCGGTCGCAGAGGTTGCGGTACCAGTCGAAGAGCTCGACGGGCGACTTCTCGCCGGCGGGGTAGTCGGGCTCGGGGTTGATCAGCGCGACGGTTGCTTCGCCGTAGCCGCCGTGCTGGACGTGGATCGGCTCGGTGGTGCGGCCGGACCACACGAAGCTCAGCTGGGCGTCGTTGATGTAGTAGGTCAGGTGGACCATCCCGTCGACGATCGGGGGCGCGGTCTCGATGGTGTAGTCGCTCATCGGCTTGACCCTTCCTGCGCCGGGGTTGGGGTGGTGGCTCTGGGTGCCTACCGTTCTTGGCCCTCCCCGGGCGTGGAGAGGTCAGGCGGCCGGTGGAGCCGGCGCGGTCAACCCCTGGAACCGGTGGGAGTCGCGAAAGCTGGTGAGGAAGTAAGCGGAGCTTGCGGAGCGCCGATCCAGGTTTCTCGGCGTACGCTGGCGCCGTAGGCGCAGGGCTTGACCGGGTCGGCGCGGCCGCCAGATTCGTAGTGGCTGGGGAGGGTCCCCGAGAGCGGTCTGCTCCGTACCCAGGTCCTGCGTGGAACAGGTCGAGAGCGGACTGCCGGATCGAATCTCATGCCGATGGCGGTGCCGCTTTCCTGTAGGTGACCACTGCCTGCGCGCCGCTATCCCCGCGGCCTGGCCGCGGCGAGAAGACGCCCGAGCGACAGACCGGAGCAGACGTACTACCCTCGAAGGAGTCGCACGTGAGGCGGGGCCCCAGCCGGCGGCAACCAGCTGGGGCCCCTGTCGTTACGACCTCAGAGGTCGTGCCACGTGCGGAGCAGGATGGCGGCGGTCTGGATGACCTGAAGTGCGATGCGAAGCCAGGTCAGGCATCCAGGCCCCCGCTGTGCCGGTCCCCGCTCCGGCGGGGGGTCGTACTGCCTGCCCACATTTCCTCCTTTCTGGATCGAGCGCCCGGGGGTCGGCGCCGTGTGGGACCAATACAAATGCGCGTCCCGCCCAGCCGTCCAGTAGACTGATGACGCGCCCTAACCGGCCAGTGAAACCGTTAAAGATGTCAACGGCGGTAGGGGCTATCTGGCGGGTTAAGGCGTTCCGACTGAGGCGGCATACCCGATGGGAGAAATCGTGACCGAGACCTTCATTGACTGGACACGGAGGCCCACCAGAAAGGAGAAGGAGCAGCTCCAGCGCCGTCTCGCTCGGCTCGAGGTGCCCGGCCTGCCGGAGCACCTGGACGGCATCAATGCCAGGATGCGGACCTACGAGCGGCCGGTCGGCAAGCTTCGAACGGATGGCCTTCGGCTGCGGAAAGAGTTTGTCTACCTGAGCGATCCCATCGACGGCGATGGTTCCGACCGCAAGGCGCCGCCGCGCGAGCTCCGTCCGCCGGCGACGCGGATCTCCTCCAGCCTGGGGTCAGCGCTTCGGCTGGAGCTGACCGTCCTCGCGCTGCTGCAGATGCGCCGGCGGCCCGGCTCTCGAGCTCGCCTCGCCGGCCTGGGAATCCCCATCGCTGGCGACAGCCAGCACACAGGCTGGGCCGACCTCGTGGCCGCCTTGCCGACCGACAGCAACGTGGGCGGAATTTTTCACACCTCCCGCGACAAGCGGGCACGGACCGTCAGGAAGGCCCTGGAGCGCTTGGAGGCTGTCGGACTCGTCGACGTACCCGCCGACCGAGGAGCCCGCAACCGCTTCGAGGACTTCGCCCCTCTCCATGAGGCGGGCGCCGACGCCCACGGCGAACTCGAGGAGTACACCATCCCCGGCGAAAGGGAGTCCGGCGTCTTCGCGATGCCTCAAGGCTTCATCCTCAACGGCTGGCTGCATGTGCTCGAGGACTCCGAGATCACCGTGCTGCTGATGGCGGCCTGTCGCGCCGGCGCCTTCTTCGACCAGGGAGGCTGGGCCTTCCCGGGCGAGGTGCGCCTGCGTCATTACGGCATCCACCGTGATCCGTACGCAGCGGCGCGCAAGACGCTCGAATGGTTCGGCCTGCTCGACGTGGAGGAGATCATGCGGCACAGTGACGGCCGCGCCGAGCACGACGTACGTCGTGTCCACCGCATCGCGATCCGCAGGGAAGGGTTCGAGGAGCCGGCGCTTCACGCGATTCAGGAGACGATCCAGCGACAGCTCAGCCGCCGCGCCTGACCTCATCTGGCCGCGTGATTTGCGCAGTAGGCCATTTGCCGGTGGGCAGTCGAGCAGAACTTCGGGGTGCCGCACAGATCGGTCAGCGGATACCCCATGGCGGAAATGATAGGAGCGGCTGCCGTCGGTTACTTCGTGGCACGCCGCTTTCTCTCAAGCTGTTTGCTGCTCACATCAGCCGGCGCCGTGGACGAAGGCATGTCACGTCGCGACCGAGGCGCCTGACCAAGGGTTCGCTCTCCCAGATGTGAGCGGAGTCAGCCAGGGGCCTCGAGTGCCGGCCAAGCTCCCCGATTCCTTACGGCCGACGGTGGGGTGAGCAACCCAGATGCTCCACTCCCCCACGAGTCTGTTGGCTCCGGGTGGTCTTCGGAACTCCCAGGCGCTCGCGGATCTCGTCTTCTGTCGTCGGTGCATCGCCGCCACGGATTGTCACGCTCTCAGCGAGCAGCAGGTCGACGGCCACGCGTATCAGCGAGTTCTCAGTGATGAGCTCGCCACGTCCGGTGCGACGCCGGTTGACCTTGCGACGCAGGACCGTGAGCTCATCGAGCTGGTCTTCGGTGAACCGAGCCTCCTTGCGGGTGATGGTCCCGTCTGGAGGGTCCGGGCTGCTGGCCGCGCGACGAGGGCGGTTTCGCGCACCTGTCTTCTGAGAGCGACACCAGCGAGGAGTGTCGTGTGACCGGGAGGCACGTCATGTCGATCCCCACCCAGCTCAGCCTGCACGGCTACATCGCGACCATCCCCGAGCTGACGAAGATCCGCGACGGCAGCCCACGGTTCCACGCCCGATTCGGGGTGGAGCAGTTCCGGAAAGAACCCGACGGTTCCTTCACCAAGCTCGACCCGGTCCACGGTGACCTCGTCGCCTACGACACCGCAGCCAAGCGCGCCTTCGAGCAGTTCCGCATCGGCGACTCCTTCGTTGCAGCCGGATACATCAACGAGTACGAGATCGATCGCGACGATCAGCAGATCCCACGCAAGGAGTTCGTAGCCCACAGAATCGGCCACGACCTCGCCCGGACCCGCTACGAGGTCCTTCGCAGAAGCCCGGCGGCCGCCGAGACCACATCCGGCGCCGCGAGCGAGTCGATCACCCCCGCTGTCGGGCTCTGAGGCCAACGATGGGCACGACCTACGAAGGCGGCGGCGGTGACGAGATCCTCCGGCCGATCAACTGGAACCTGCTTACCGCCGAAGAGGCCGAGAGCGAGTGGCTCGATTTGAATGCATGGGTCGGCTGGCTCCGATTCGCCTACGGTCTCCAACCCGCCACCATCCCGCCCCTGTGGCACCGGCACGACGAGCTCGTCTGGGAACTCTCCGCACTGCACACTGCCTGGCTCAGCGCCTACGACCCCGAGGCACCGCCCGGTGCCCCGCTCGCATGGCATCGCGAGTTCGTCGAAGCCCGACATCGTCTACGCGACTGGGTTAGCACCTGCGGCACCAAGCTCGACCGCGACCGACCGACCAGGCAGGCAACCTGGCCCGGCGAACCCCCGGCAGCCGCCCCTGTCGAGCGGGCGATCGAGAACCGGGACATCGACTTCAAGGAGTTCGTACGCAACGACCTCGCCACGCGCCGTCGACTCGAGGACGAAGTCGCCCACGAGCGCGCCCGCGACCTCGTGGACCGTCTCGGCGGGGCTGGTGAGCCCTCCTTGTGGCGTTTCGGGTCGCAGTTGTCCACAGACACCTGAACCCGCCGGGCCATCCGCAGCGGGTGCTGTGAGCGTCGAAAGACAGCCGTCACTCACTCTGAAGGAGTCCGAATCATGCTTCTCGCCCAAGCCGTCGCCATCGCTGAGGCGCGCACCTACATCGCCGCACTCGCTGACACCGCGACTACCGTCCTCAGCTCAGTCGCCTACGACCGCGCCTTGATCTACCTGGACTCCGTCCACGGAGACCAGGTCCCAGCGCTCACCGGCATCCCCTTCGGGCACCCGGCGACCCTGTATCAGTTGGCGCAGCAGTCAGTCACCGATCTCGGAGCGTACGGCCTCGACTCGGTGCACATCGAGCTCACGCTTGCGTATCTCGTTGACGCGTGGGCGCTCGACCACAGCACACTCGAGCACGGGGCACTGGTGCTGCCGTCCTGGATCGACCCGACGGACCCGTCGTGACCTACGGCGAGAGCGGTGGCACCATCCGTGCCGGCCTGACCACACTGCTGCACCAGCACCGCCTCCAGCGGCGTCTCAGCAACAACCCAGGGCTCTCCACAAGCCGCACCCTCGAGCAGCGCAAGGCGTACGGCACACAGATTCGTCGCTACCGACAAGGCGTCCTGGTCTGGTGCCGTCAAGCAACGGTCGCCGCCGACCCCTACCTCGGCGCCAACGAGTTCTTCGACCACCACAACCGACGAAAGGCCGACGGACCCTACGATCACCTCCGCAAGGGCCTCGAACGAGCCATCGACGCCTCAACGGCGCCGCTTCCGCCACTGGAGGAACTGAGCAGACCCCACGAGATCGAGCTCGTCGAGTCCTGGCGCCAGATCGCCGCAGCAGCAGCCATCGGCGAGCACGACTTCCACGCCGGCGCCGGCCACGGCATGCTCAACGCCGCCCAATGCCACACCGTAGTGAAAGACGTCGCGGCAGTCGTCCAAGCCCTAGTCATCCTCGACCACCGCTACGCCCCCACACCCGGCTGGGAGAAACTCCACAACGCCGGCCAACTCGGATGGAGCGCCCTCGCCACCGGGCTCGAAGCCAGCATCGGACCACTCGACTACACCGTCGACCACCGCGGCTGGCGTCCTCCGCTGAGGTTCATCCGCGGCCCCGCCCGCCCCGGCCTCCTCGGCGTCCTCCAAGCCGAACAGAACCTCCTCGTACGCCTCACCTCATCAACCGCGCCGATCAACCTCCGCCTCGCCGCGTCATCCCAGATGGTCATATCCGCAGCCCTCGCCGCTCGGACCACCAACTCCGACCTCCAGCATCACTGGCAGACCCGAGCGGAGACCTACAAACTGATTGGGAACGCCCTCCGCGACGTGCACCCAGGGCACGCCCAGCACGGCGCTCAAGCAGCCCAAGAGGCCAACAACGTCATCGCCCGGACCGCCACCCTGCCCGCCGATGCAACACCCGACGACAACATGCTCGCCGCGTTCGACAAACGATTCACCGCCCTCGACGCCCGGTTCGCCGACCTCATCGAAAGCGGCGTCCGCAGCAACGTCATCCTCAGGCGTACGAAACTCCCCCGCATCGACACCGACAGCCCTGCACTGGTCAAACCAGTACGCGGGCGCCTCGCCCCCGTCCAGAAGGCCGGCGACTCCGACCTCCTCACCATCGCCGGCACCCGCCTGCGACCCCGACTCGGGTCGCCTGCCCCGCCGCCCAGAGCCGCCGACAGCCGCGCCAGCCTCTATGCCGCACTCGTCACAGAGGCACCGTCAGCCAACGTTTGGCGACGACTGATATCGGACGCGGGGAGCACCGAAGGTCGTCGACCTTCGCTCTGAATACCGCTCGACCGAACATGGGGCAGACCGCGTCAGTTCGGCTCCCCTCTGTTGTCAACCGCTGGTCGCGAGGGGTCTGTGGGACTGCCCCTTCCGGGCAGTGGGCGGTGCGGCGTAGCGTCGCGGATGCG
>NZ_JBEZZS010000038.1:0-49389 GCF_040639295.1 Nocardioides sp. NPDC023903
ACCGGAGACGTCGAGGACGACATCACCCTCCACCGAGTCGAGATGGTCATAGATCACGCTGCGTGCCATCCAGGTGCTGCGTACGTCGAAATCTCCGCTCAGCACCAGCGTCGGCCCGTCGATCAAGATCTCCATGCCCTGCCTCCATCCCCCAGGAAGTGGATTCCCCTCTCGCCCACTATGACGCGCGGCTGCTCCGATTGGTTGCACCTCACCAGCCTCATTCGTCACTCTTGTCCCGATTTTCTGTCGCTTGACCACGTTCGCCGAAAGTGGGCCTTCCGAATAGGCTCAGCGCATGGTCAACCTGACGCGCATCTACACCCGCACCGGCGACGCCGGTGAGACCCGGCTCGGCGACATGAGCCTGACCGCCAAGACCGATCTGCGGCTGGAGGCGTACGCGACGACCGACGAGGCCGGGGCGGCGATCGGTGTCGCGCTGGCTCACGGCGGCATCGACGAGGACGTCGTGAAGGTGCTGACGACCGTCCAGAACGACCTCTTCGACGTCGGCGCGGACCTCTCGACCCCGGTCGTGGCCGAGCCCGAGTATCCCCCGCTCCGCGTCGAGCAGGCCTACATCGACCGGCTCGAGGCCTGGTGCGACGACTACAACGAGCCTCTGGAGAAGCTCCGCTCGTTCATCCTCTCCGGCGGCACCGTGGCCGCGGCCCACCTGCACGTGGCCCGCACCGTCGTGCGGCGCGCGGAGCGGGCGGCCTGGGCTGCGTACGAGGTCCACGGCGAGACCATGAACAAGCTCGCCCTGACCTATCTCAACCGCCTCAGCGACCTGCTCTTCATCCTCGCCCGGCATGCCAACCGCGAGCAGGGCGACGTCCTGTGGGTGCCGGGCGGCGAGCGCTGACCAGGCCTCACAGCCAGCCGCGACGCCCCGCCTCGTAGCCGAGCTGGAGGCGGGTGTCGACCCGCGCGCGGTCCATCATCTGGCGCACCCGCCGCTGGACCGTACGCAGCGACAGCCCGAGCTGCGCCCCGATGGAGGCATCGGTCAGGCCCGCCAGCAGCAGCGAGAGCACCTTGGTGTCCAGGGGCTCGAGGCGGTCGGCGGCCGTCTCGACCGTGCCCTCGGGCGTCGCGACCAGCTTGGGGGCCGAGGTCCAGATCAGGTCGAAGAGGGCGATGATCGCGTCGAGGAGTCCGCTGGGGTGGAGCAGCAGGGCGTCCTGGACCGTGTTGTGCTCACCCGATGCCGACGAACCCTGCATCAGCGGGATCAGGGCGATCTCCCGGTCGACGATGAAGGCGCGCAGCGGCACCGTCGGCACCACCCGCAGCTCGATCCCGATCTCGAGGCCGGAGTCGATGGTCTCGTAGATGCCGGGGGTGTCGAAGACGGAGCGCTCGAGGACGATGTCGTGCCTGACCCCGCGTTCGATCGCGGCCCGCTCGGCCTCGTCGGCGTCCTCCCGGGTGACGACCGCGGCCTGCGGCTTCTGCAGCGCCTGGATGCACTTCTTCGCCGAATACTGCAGCTGGGCGAACCGCTGGGCGATCGCCTCGGTGCCGTGCACGACGTCGACGACGTCGGCCACGTCCCGGCGGGCGACCGAGCCGCGATAGAGACCGGCGAGCTCGGTCATCTCGACCTGTGCACGACGCAGCTCGTCCTGGCGCTGGACGAGCAGCGCACCGAGCGCGACCGCCGGCGGGGAGGCGACGTAGCGGTCCTGGCCGGCCGAGGCCCGAGCCACCAGGCCCTTCCCCTCCAGCGCGGACAGCACCGCCGAGACTGCGTAGGTGTCCAGGTCGGCCGCCTCGGCCAGCTCTTCGAGGTTGGCCGACGGCGCGGCGACCAGCTGGCGGTAGATCGTCTCCTCGAGATTGTCGAGACCAAGCGCATCGAGCATCCGAGATGCCTTTCGTGGCGGGGGAACGAACGACCGACATCATGGCAGATATACGTCACGTCATATTCCCGCCATGGCGGTTCGACTTGCAATCACCGCCAACTTGGCCGAAAGTATTCATCGCCACCTCGGTCCGGATCCCCCCGCTCGGATCGAGGTGGCTTTACTTTTGCGCGACAAAGTTGTCGCGATCGGTTCGGATCCGGTTGTTCAGACGGGATGTCGGGCGTGCGTCTATGCAGGCCGATGAATGCACCGCAACCCCATGGTGACGCGCCGCTGGTCTAGACCACTGCCACCGCAACGAACGAGACGCTGCTCACCACCAGCGTCCACGAAGTCGCAGAACCCGCCTCATGCTGGAAGAATAGATCGGGTGCCCTTGCTCGAAGCTCTCACGAACGACCTGCTCCGCGAGACCTTCGACCCCCAGACCATCGAGCGTGGCGAGGCCTACGCAGCCCAGGGCCGGGTCGGTGAGCCCCGGGTCACCGAGGTCGGCAGCAGCGCGCTGCGAGCAGTAGCCGAGGTCAGAGGCACCAGCCCGGCTCCCTACCGCGTGACCCTCAACCTGGATTCCAGGAACGGCGTCGTCAGGGCAACGAGCTCGTGCAGCTGCCCCGTGCACAACAACTGCAAGCACGGTGCCGCCCTGGGCCTGGTCCTCGCCGGCTCGCGCGCCGGGGCGACGCCGATGGGCCCGTCGTGGGAGACGGAGCTGCGTACGCTCTTGGGCCAGCTCGCCGAGGACAACAAGCCCGAGGACGACCTGCCCGCGCTGGCGCTCGAGATCGACGTGCACAGCCCGCGGTCGGCCGTGGCCGGCTCCCCCACGATCGAGCTGCGCCCGATGCGCATGGGCAACCGCGAGCGCTGGGCGAAGACCGGCGCCGACTGGGGCAACATCCCCAACGCGGTGCCCGGCAAGGACTTCCCCCGCAGCCAGCTGCTCCCCCTGCAGGAGCTGGCCCGCCAGCTGCGGTCCGACCGGCTGCTCTACGCCCGGGGCTCCTCGCTCAGCCTCGCCGACTTCGGCGAGCACGCGGTCAGTCTGCTCCGCGACGCGATCCGTGGCGGTGTGACCGTCCTGCCCGGCGAGAACGTACGCGGCGTGGTGATCTTCGACGAGCCGCTCTCGCTCGCCGGCGAGCTGCGCCGCGAGGACGGCGAGGCCGTCCTCCGCTTCGGACTCGCCCACGGTGACCGGGTCTACGCCGGCCCCACGGTGCTTCCGATCGGCCGCCCGACCCGCTCGGTGGGCGTCCTCGATGCCGGGGTGCTCCATCTCGCTGATCTGCCCGGACCGCTGTCGACGCACGCACAGCGGCTGGTGACCGCCCGGGAGCCGCTCACCGTCCCCGAGGCCGAGATCGGCACGCTGAGCGCCCTGCTGGGCCCGCTGGCCCGTCTGGTGCCGCTGCGCTCGGCCGACGGCTCCCTCGACATCCCTGAGCCTCCCGCACCGCGCCTGACCCTGACGGTCACCTGGCGCAGCTCGACGCATGCCACGCTCGGATGGACCTGGGCCTACGGCGTACGTCACTACCCGGTGGACTCCCGCGAGGACCTCGGCCTGGTGCGCAACCCGGCGGAGGAGGCCGCGCTGCGCGCGAAGGTCTCCACCGAGCTGCTCCGCAAGCAGGAGGTACGCGACGGTGACGCCCTCGCGCTCGCCATCCACGACCTGCCCGCGCTGCGCGAGGTCGACGGCGTCGAGGTCACCGAGGTGGAGCGGCCCGACTTCCGCGAGACCGACGAGGACCCCGAGATCTCCTTCGAGATCACCTCGCCCGACGGTGCTGCCGTCGCCGGGCAGGACTGGCTCGACCTGCAGGTCGTGATCCGGATCGGCGCCGAGGCCGTGCCGCTCCCCGACGTACTCGGGGCGCTGACCCGCGGCGACGACCACCTGATCCTCCCCAGCGGCACCTACATCACCACCGACCGCCCCGAGCTCGACCGGCTGCGCAACGTCGTCGAGGCCGCCGGACAGCTCCACGAGCGCACCGGTGACGGGATCGCGGTCGGGAAGCACGACCTCGGCGTCTGGGCCGAGCTCGCCGAGCTCGGTGTGGTCGACCAGCAGGCCGCCGAATGGGTCCAGCGCGCCCAGGCGCTGCGCGACCTGCGCGAGATCCCCCGGCCCGAGCCGACCGGGCTGGCGACCGAGCTGCGCCACTACCAGCTCGACGGCTTCCACTGGCTGGCATTCCTGCACGAGCAGGGCCTCGGCGGGATCCTCGCCGACGACATGGGTCTGGGCAAGACGCTCCAGGTGCTGGCCACGATCTCCCACGCCGTGCACACTCAGCCGGAGACGCGCGCCCCCTATCTCGTGGTGGCGCCCACGAGCGTCGTACCCGCCTGGGTCCAGGAGGCCCGCCGCCACACGCCCGGTCTCCGGGTGAGCACGGTGAGCAAGCGCGTCGAGTCCATCGCCGAGGCCCGCGAGGGCGCCGACATCGTGATCACGACCTACGCCATCCTCCGGCTCGAGCAGGATGCCTTCGCCGGGCGCCCCTGGGCCGGCCTCGTCCTCGACGAGGCCCAGCAGGTCAAGAACCACCAGTCCAAGACGTACGCAGCGGCCCGCCGCATCGACGCCCGCTGGCGTCTCGCGGTGACGGGCACGCCGTTCGAGAACCGCCTGATGGAGCTGTGGGCGCTGCTCTCGATCACGGCGCCGGGGCTCTACCCCAGCCCGCGGCTGTTCCGCGACACCGTGGTCTCTCCCGTGGAGAAGTCGGGTGACGACGCAGCGCTGCGCCGGTTCCGGACCCGACTGCGACCGTTCCTGCTGCGGCGTACGAAGGAGCTCGTCGCCGACGACCTGCCGCCCAAGCAGGAGCAGGTGCTCGGCGTGGACCTCAACCCGGCCCACCGCAAGATCTACGACGCCCACCTGGCCAAGGAGCGGCAGCGGATCCTGCATCTGCTCGACGACTTCAACGACAACCGGGTGGCGATCCTCAGCGCGCTGACCAGGCTGCGACAGCTCTCCCTCGACCCCGGCCTCGTCGACCCCGATGACGACGACGTCGGCTCCGCCAAGCTCGACACCCTCGTCGACCACATCGAGGAGCTCGCCGCCGAGGGCCACAAGGCGCTGGTCTTCAGCCAGTTCACCTCGTTCCTCGGCCGGGCGCGCACGCGGCTCAAGGAGGCGGGCATCGACGCCGCCTACCTCGACGGCGCCACCCGCGACCGCGGCGCGGTCATCGAGAGCTTCCGCGACGGCGATGCCCCGGTCTTCCTGATCTCCCTGAAGGCCGGCGGCGTCGGCCTGACCCTGACCGAGGCCGACTACGTCTTCGTGCTCGACCCCTGGTGGAACCCCGCCGCCGAGGCCCAGGCCGTCGACCGCGCCCACCGCATCGGCCAGACCCAGCACGTCATGGTCTACCGCCTGGTCTCGACCGAGACGATCGAGGAGAAGGTCATGGAGCTCAAGGAGCGCAAGGCCGAGCTCTTCGCGAAGGTCGTCGACGGCGAAGGCGCCATGGGCTCCACCATTGGCGCCGACGACATCCGTGCTCTCTTCGACTGAAACGGGCGCAGCCCGTCCGGTGTAGCCGAGTCGGCTCATCCTGACCGAAAATCACGTCGAGTCGGCGCGTTATGACGCGCCGACTCGGCATGTATTTACGTCAGGATGAGCCGACTCGACGATTCAGACTGAACGCCGTCTTGCGACCGTCGCGGCCAACGCCGCAGCGGGGATCATGAGGACGGCGACGACCAGCAGGGCGCTCAGGGTGCCGACTTGGTCCCCCACGGCGCCCAGGATCGGTGGGAAGCCGAGGAAGGCTCCGTACGCCAGCGTGGAGACGACCGAGACGCGAGCCGCGGCCCGGGTCTCGTCGTCGGCGGCGATGCTGATCCCCAGGGGGAAGCCGAGGGCGGCGCCGAAGCCCCATAGGACGATCCCGGCCAGCGCGAGCCCGAACGAGCCGGCGAACACGGTCAGTACGATCCCCACGCCCGCCAGCGCCGCCGAGGTGATCAGGACCGGCTGCCGGCCGACCCTGTCGATCACCTTCGCGCCGGCGAAGCGGGCCAGGCTCATGCAGAAGACGAACGCCGCGTAGCAGGCCACCCCGACCCGGTGGCTCACGTCGTAACCGTCGATCATCGCCAGCGACACCCAGTCGTTGGCGCTCCCCTCGGCGGCGGCGAAGGCGAGCACCATCAGTCCCAGCAGCAGCGTGTGCGGCGAGCGCCAGGCGGCGATGAGCTCCCGCCGCGGCGAGTGCCCCTCTCGGGGCGGCTCGGCCGGGAGGAACCCCGCGGTCCCCCACCAGCAGACCGCCAGCACGATGGCCGCGACCCCGGCGACGTGCCACACCGTCGGCAACGTACCCACCAAGGCGATGCCCAGCAGTCCACCGAGCACGGTGCCGACGCTCCACATCGCGTGCAGCTGCGGCATCAGCGTCTTGCCGCCGAGCCGCTCGACCGCGGCCCCCTCGACGTTCATGGCGACGTCCCAGAGCCCATAACCGACGCCGTACGCCACCAGGAACAGCGCCACCAGCCAGGCCTGTCCCAACCAGCTGCCGGAGACCGCCACCAGGGTCAGGGCGGCGACACAGAGCACCGCGCAGCCGCGTACGACCCGGGCGGCGCCCCAGCGCATCACCAGTCCCCCGGCGAGCGGCAGCGCGGCGACAGAGCCGATGCCCATGGCCAGCAGCATCAGGCCGACGGCCGAGTTGTTCAGACCGAGGCTCTCGCGGAGCGCGGGGATGCGGGAGATGAAGGTCGCAGACAGCAGACCGTTGGTGGCGAACGCCACCACCGATCCAGCCTGGGCACGGCGGAGAGGCGTCACAAGTAAAGGCTAGTGGGGCCTCGGGCCGCGTCCAGGTGCGGGGATCAGTCCCGCTTCTTCTCGTACGGCCCACCGCGGCCGAAGATCGGCAGCACCCACGGCTGACGCAGCGGGGCACCGGCGAGCGCGACGACCGCGAAGGCGGCCGCGAGCACCCAGGCGATCCCGTAGAGCGCGCCACCGAGGCCGAAGGTCACGATCGTGACGGCGAGCAGGGTGAGCTGCAGGTTGAGGGCGCCGGCGGCGTGGTGCTTCACGAACTCGGAGCGCTTGCCGACGGTGTAGTAGAGGATCGCGGGGCCGACGACGATCGGAACCAAGGTCGTGGCCTGGGCGAGGGCGCCCAGGAGCCGCTCCTCGGTGGTCGGCGGCGGCAGCAGGTCGCGGACGGGCTTCGCCTGCACCGGCGCCGGGGTGGGCTGCGCGATCAGGTCGCGAGTGATCGGCTCCAGGGCGGCGTACGTCTTCGACTTCATGGTCAGGTCGAACCGGACGTCGAACTCGGCCTGGTCGAGCCGGCCGTCGGCGTAGGCGGACTTGAGGACGTCGATCACGCGGTCGCGATCGGCGTCGGTGCAGCGGAGCTCGTCGCCGGTGACAGGAGCCGACGGGACGGGTGGAGTGGGCGGGGTGGGAATCGGGGCAGTTGAGGACATACCTCTACCATCCGCCGCAGATGCCCTCCGGACAATCAGGGAAGCCCCCGAATGCAAACCGACCGACCCCGGTGTTGTGCCGGAGACGGTCGGAGGGAGTAGGAAGAGTCCCTCAGAAGACGGTCCAGGTGGACCGCATCGGGCGGGACTCCAGCCACGCCTGGAAGCCGATGAGGGTCTGCTGGTCCATCGCCAGGTCGATGTGCTCGCCCTTGACGTCGCAGGTGACGATCAGGCTCTCGGGGTAGAGGACCAGCTCCTCGATCCCCTCGGGAGAGCGGCTGGAGACATAGACGATCTCGGTCCGGCGCCAGACCCGTTTAGGCTTGGGCGAGAGCGAGAAGATCCGGAACCACTCCAGTTGAGCGTCACCGGAGTAGCGGCCGATGCCGATGACCCAACCGCGCCCGGGACTGGTGTCCCGGACGCGGTGGCTCAGTTCGAAGACGCCGCCGTTGCGAGCGAGCAGACGGCGGCGTACGGCGATCCCGACGCCATAGGCGAGGACAAGCAGAAGCGATGCGGCCACAACGGCCAAGAGCAGCTCCCACCATGCCATCCGGGTATCGCCCCTCTTTCCCTAAGAGGCCTTCTCGACAGCGCGGATGCGTGCCTCGGCACGACGGATGCGCTTCTCGGCGTCATTGTTGGTGCCGAGCAGGCGACGGGCCTCCTCGAGCTCGACCTCAGCCTGGCTGAGGTCGATCTCGTGGGCCAGCAGCACGTGCTCGGACAGGATCGAGACGCGGTCGTTGGCCACCGAGAGGAAGCCACCGTCGACGGTCGCGATCACCTCGGTGCCCTCCTCCGGAGTGATCTCCACGACCGCCTCGGTGAGAGCCGACAGCACCGGCGCGTGACCGCGCAGGACGCCGACATCACCGTCGACCGTTCGGGCGATGACCATGGTGGCCCCGCCGCTCCAGACCACGCGGTCTGCAGCGACGAGCTCCACCTGAAGTGCGTCCGTCATCAGAGGCTCTTCTGGATCTCGGCCCACTTCGCCTCGACGTCGTCGAGGCCACCGCACATGAAGAACGCCTGCTCGGCGACGTGGTCGTACTCACCCTCGGCGATCTTGTTGAACGCCTCGATGGTGTCCTTGACCGGAACCGTCGAACCCTCGATGCCGGTGAACTGCTTGGCGACGTAGGTGTTCTGCGACAGGAACCGCTGGATCCGGCGAGCGCGGGAGACGATGATCTTGTCTTCCTCGGAGAGCTCGTCGACACCCAGGATCGCGATGATGTCCTGCAGCTCCTTGTTGCGCTGGAGGATCTGCTTGACGCGGACGGCGCAGTCGTAGTGGTCCTGACCGATGTACTGCGGGTCCAGGATTCGCGACGTCGAGGTCAGCGGGTCCACGGCCGGGTAGATACCCAGCGACGCGATCTCGCGGGAGAGCTCGGTGGTCGCGTCCAGGTGGGCGAACGTGGTCGCCGGAGCCGGGTCGGTGTAGTCGTCGGCCGGCACGTAGATCGCCTGCATCGAGGTGATCGAGTGACCACGCGTCGAGGTGATCCGCTCCTGGAGCTGACCCATCTCGTCGGCGAGGTTGGGCTGGTAGCCCACGGCCGAAGGCATCCGGCCCAGCAGGGTCGAGACCTCGGAGCCCGCCTGGGTGAAGCGGAAGATGTTGTCGATGAACAGCAGCACGTCCTGGCCCTGGACGTCGCGGAAGTACTCCGCCATCGTCAGCGCCGAGAGGGCCACGCGAAGACGCGTGCCCGGCGGCTCGTCCATCTGGCCGAAGGTCAGGGCGACCTTGTCGTAGACGCCGGCCTCCTGCATCTCGTGGATGAGGTCGTTGCCCTCACGGGTGCGCTCGCCGACACCGGCGAACACGGAGACACCACCGTGGTTCTTGGCGACTCGGGCGATCATCTCCTGGATGAGGACGGTCTTGCCGACGCCCGCACCACCGAAAAGGCCGATCTTTCCACCGGTCACGTAGGGGGTGAGGAGGTCGATGACCTTGATGCCCGTCTCGAACATCTGGGTCTTGGACTCCAGCTGGTCGAAGGCCGGAGCCTTGCGGTGGATGCCCCAGCGCTCGTTGACCTCGACCGTGGCCGGGTCGACGTCGAGGATGTCACCGGTCGCGTTGAACACGTGGCCGAGGGTGACGTCACCCACGGGAACCGTGATCGGGCCACCGGTGTCGCGCACCGAGGAGCCGCGTACGACGCCGTCGGTCGGCTTCAGCGAGATCGCGCGGACCATGCCGTCACCGATGTGCTGGGCAACCTCGAGCGGCAGGGTCGTCGTCTCACCGCTGATGGTGACCTCGACCTCGAGCTTGTTGTAGATGTCTGGCATGGCGTCGACGGGGAACTCCACGTCGACGACCGGGCCGATCACGCGGGCGATGCGGCCCGTCGTGGTCTTCTCGTCAACCTGTGCGGTCATTTTCTAGTCAGTCCTTCTGTGGGTTCTCAGTCGTTCGCAGCCTGGGCGTCGGCGAGCGCGTTCACGCCGCCGACGATCTCGCTGATCTCCTGGGTGATGCCTGCCTGGCGAGCCTGGTTGGCAACCCGGGTGAACTTCTTGATGAGCTCATCGGCATTGTCGGTGGCCGACTTCATCGCCTTCTGACGCTGGGCCAGCTCGGAGGCGGCGGCCTGCAGCAGCGCGAACCAGATCCGGCTCACGACGTACTGCGGGAGCAGCGAGTCGAGCACGGCCTCGGCCGACGGCTCGAACTCGTAGAGCGGCAGGACGTCGCCCTCGGCCGGAGCCTCGGTGCCCTCCACGACCTCCAGAGGCAGGAGACGTACGGCGGTGGGCTTCTGCGTCATCATGGTGATGAACCGCGTGTAGACCACGTGGACCTCGTCGACGCCGGGAGCGGCGGCCTTCTCGGCCTCGGTTCCCTCGACGAAGACCTCGATCAGCTTCTCGCCGATCTCCTTGGCCGCCTCGAACTCCGGACGGTCGGAGAAGCCGGTCCAGGCCTGCGCCACGGAACGACCGCGGAACTTGTAGAAGGCCTCCGCCTTGCGTCCGGTGACGTAGAGGTCGACCTCCTTGCCCTCGGCCTTGAGCTTCTCGACCAGGCCCTCGGCCTCCTTGAGCACGCTCGAGGAGTAGGAGCCCGCCAGACCACGGTCGCTGGTGACCACCAGCACGGCGGCGCGGGTGGGCGCCTCCGGCTCGGTGGTCAGCGGGTGGTCCACGTTGGAGTAGGTCGCAACCGCCGAGACGGCACGGGTGAGCTCACGGGCGTACGGCGCGGCCGCATTGGCCCGCTGCTGCGCCTTGATGATCCGGGACGCAGCGATGAGCTCCATGGCACGCGTGATCTTCTTCATCGACTCCGTCGACTTGATCCGCGCGCGGAGTTCACGCACTGACACGGCCATGGGTCAGCCCCGCTTCTGCTTGACGATCTGCTCCTGCTCGACGTCCTCGTCAGCCAGGGCCTCCGTCTTGGAGGAACCCGGCTTGATCGAGTGGCCCTCCGAGGTCTCGAACTGGTTGAGGAACGAGTCGTAAGCCTTCTTCAGCTCGGACTCGGTGGAGTCCTCGAACTTCAGCGACTCACGGATGCCGGCGAGGATGCCGTCGTGGGAGCGACGCAGGAAGTCGAGGAACTCCCGCTCGAACTTGAGCACGTCTTCAACCGGGACGATGTCCAGGCCGCCGGAGGTGCCCAGCCACAGCGAGACGGTCATCTCGTCGATCGGGTAGGGCGAGTAGGCCGGCTGCTTGAGCAGCGCCATCAGCCGCTGACCGCGGGCCAGCTGCTGCTTCGAGGCCGCGTCCAGGTCGGAGGCGAACATCGCGAAGGCCTCCATCGCGCGGTACTGCGCGAGTTCGACCTTGAGCGAGCCGGTGACGCCCTTGAGGGCCTTGGTCATCGCGGCGCTACCGACGCGGGAGACCGAGACGCCGACGTCGATCGCCGGGCGCTGGTTGGCCGCGAACAGGTCGGACTGCAGGAAGATCTGACCGTCGGTGATGGAGATGACGTTGGTCGGGATGAACGCCGAGACGTCGTTGGCCTTGGTCTCGATGATCGGCAGACCGGTCATCGAGCCCTTCCCCATCTCGTCGGAGAGCTTCGCGCAGCGCTCCAGCAGCCGGGAGTGCAGGTAGAAGACGTCACCCGGGTAGGCCTCACGGCCCGGCGGGCGGCGCAGCAGCAGCGACACGGCGCGGTAGGCCTCGGCCTGCTTGGTCAGGTCGTCGAAGACGATCAGGACGTGCTTGCCCTCGTACATCCAGTGCTGGCCGATGGCCGAGCCGGTGTAGGGGGCGAGGTACTTGAAGCCGGCGGAGTCGGAGGCCGGAGCCGCGACGATCGTCGTGTACTCCAGCGCGCCGGACTCCTCGAGGGCGCCACGCACGGAGGCGATGGTCGAGCCCTTCTGGCCGATGGCGACGTAGATGCAGCGGACCTGCTTGTCGGGGTCGCCCGACTCCCAGTTCTGCTTCTGGTTGATGATCGTGTCGATCGCGACCGTGGTCTTACCGGTCGAGCGGTCACCGATGATCAGCTGACGCTGGCCACGGCCGATCGGGGTCATCGCGTCGATCGCCTTGATGCCGGTGGCGAGCGGCTCGTGCACCGACTTGCGGGCCATCACGCCGGGAGCCTGGAGCTCCAGGGCGCGGCGGCCGACCGTCTCGATGTCGCCGAGGCCGTCGATCGCGTTGCCGAGCGGGTCCACGACGCGGCCGAGGTAGCCGTCACCGACGGGGACCGAGAGAACCTCGCCCGTACGTCGGACCGACTGGCCCTCCTCGATCTTGTCGAAGTCGCCCAGGACGACGACACCGATCTCGCGGGTGTCCAGGTTCAGGGCGAGACCAAGGGTGCCGTCCTCGAACTCGAGGAGCTCGTTGGTCATGGCCGAGGGCAGACCCGACACGCGGGCGATGCCGTCCGCGGTCGAAGCGACGGTGCCGACCTCCTCGGTCTTCGCCGCCTCCGGCTTGTAGTCCGCGACGTACTTTGCCAGTGCGTCCCGGATCTCGTCGGGACGGATGGAGAGCTCCGTCATCTGTGCCTTCTCTCTCAGTTCTTACAAGTCAGTCTGTGTCACACAGGGGTCGTACGGCCAGTTGACGGCCGCGGTGCCGGATCAGCCGGCCAGGGCTCGCTGCGCCCCTTCGAGGCGACTCGAGACGGTGCCGTCGATGACGTCGTCACCGATCGATACCTTGATGCCACCGACGACAGCCGGATCGACGACCACGTTGAGGTGGACCTCACGGCCGTACTTCCTCGCCAGTGCTGCCGCCAGACGGGTGGTCTCGGCCTCCGAGAGCGGGGCCGCAACGCGGATGACCGCGGTGCCCTCGTCTGCGACGGATGCCGCGACCTTCTGGTATTCACCGAGAGCGGCCGATGCGGTGCGGTAGGTGCCCGCCAGCGCCTGCTTCGTCAGGGTCACGGTCGCAGGAAGCGCCTTGCCCCCGAGCAGCGTGTCGACGAGCGCGGCCTTGTCCTCGGTCGTGCGAGCCGGGTCGGAGAGCGCGTCGCGCAGCTCCGGCGTCTCCTGCACGGCCTGCTGGACCGCGAACAGCTCGTCGGCGAGGCGCTTGGCCTCGCCGCCGGCGCTGCGGACCGCGGCGATCTCGCTCAGTCGCTCGACCGCGTCGCTCAGGTCACCGGCGTGTGTCCAGCGGTGCTTGACCGCCGACTCGAACACGCCGAGGCCCGTCGCGTCGACCTTCCCGCCGAACAGCTCAGCGACGAGGCCGGTCTTGGCCTCCTGCGGCACCGAGGCGTCGGTGACGAAGCGTCGCAGAGCTGCCTCGGCACGGAGGGTCTGGGAGACCTCGAAGAGGGTGTCGGCCGCCTTCGCCGCCGCCTCAGGCGAGGCGGAGACAGCGGTCTTCAGCTCCTCGGTCAGGGCGGCAACGGCGTCGGCCGACGCTCCACGGAAGTCCATCAGTGAACCCCTGCCTCGAGGTCAGCGAGGAACCGCTCGACCACACGGCTGGAACGCTCGTCGTCGTCGAGGGACTCGCCGACGATACGACCGGCGAGACCGGTGGCCAGCGAGCCGACCTCGGTCTTCAGCGACGTAGCAGCCGCCTGGCGCTCGGCCTCGATCTGCGCCTTGCCGGCGGTGATGATGCGCTCCGCCTCGGACTGCGCCTCGAGGCGCATCTCGGCCTTGATCGCGGCGCCCTCCTCGCGAGCCTGCTCGCGGATGCGGGCAGCCTCGTGGCGAGCGTCGGCCAGCTGGGCCTCCAGCTGAGCGAGCTTGGCATCCGCCTCGGCCTGCTTGGCGTTGGCGTTCTCGATGCCGCCTTCGATCGCCGCGGTTCGATCGGCGTACGCCTTCTCGAAGTTCGGAACGATGAACTTCGCAACTCCCACGAAGAGGATGGCGATGACGATGAAACCGAGGATGATCTCCGGGACGTGCGGGACCAAGGGATTGATCTCGGTCTCCGCAGCGGTTACCTGGGTAAGGATCATGTCGGAACCTTCAGTAGTTCCCTACGTCAGCGAAGGACGAAGGCGAGAGCCAAGGAGATGATGAAGAACTGCTCACACAGAGCGAAGCCGAGGATGGCGATTGCCTGCAGACGGCTCTGGGCCTCCGGCTGACGGGCGACACCGGCGACGTACGCGGCGAAGATCAGACCGACACCGACACCCGGGCCGATGGCGGAGAGGCCGAGGCCGATGATTCCGAGCTGTCCCGACAGTTCCATGGGATTTCCTTCCGGTTATGACGCGATCTGCGTCAGTTGTTGTGCGTCGACTTGGGTTGGGCTGGGATGACGAGGCGTCAGTGCTCGTCGGCGACTGCACCGGCGATGTACATCGCCGAGAGCAGGGTGAAGACATAGGCCTGCAGGAACATGATCAGCATGTCCAGGAAGGACACGAAGATGCCGAGCAGGAAGGCGAAGACGCCGGCGGTGATGCCCTGCCACGTCGGAACGTAGTGCAGGATCAGCCAGGCGCCACCGATGGAGAAGAGCGCCACCAGCAGGTGGCCGGCGAACATGGTCGCGAAGAGACGAATCGCCAGCGTGAACGGGCGCACGACGATGTTGGAGAGGAACTCCAGCGGGACCATCATGATCAGGATCGGGCCGCTCACGCCGCTGGGTACCGTCTGGAGCTTGAGGTAGCCGACGAAACCGTGCTTCGCGATGCCGACGGTGTTGTAGATCAGCCAGGTGATGATCGCCAGGGCCGCCGTGTAGCCGATGTGCGACATCGTGGGGAACTGGACGAACGGGATGATCCCGTAGAAGTTGTTGATGATGATGAAGACGAAGACCGTGAAGAGGTACGGCACGAACCTCATGTAGTCCTTCGACCCGATGATGTCGCGGGCGATGGAGTTGCGGACCATCCCGTAGACGTACTCACCGGCGAACTGCAGACGGCTCGGAACCACGGCAGCCTTGCGGGAGGCGGCGTAGAAGAAGCCGAAGCCGATCACGACGGACAGCAGGACCAGGAGGCTCACCTTGGTCAGGGCCCAGTCGCCGGACCCGACGATCGGCGGAAGGAAGAAGTCCGCGGGCCCCGGGATATGAGGCCCCGACTCCGACGCCATAACGGTGGCGGCAAGCGACTTCACGCTGTCTCCTGTTTGTTCGAACTTACGATTTCTGGGTGGCGAGCCTCAAAGGCTCGGGCATCATCCCGGCGGCCGCCCCCGACGGCCCGGACGATATCAGGCGCTACTGGCGGGTCACGAGTCTGCCCCGGGCAGGTCGAAGAGCGGGATTCGCTCGCGTCGCACCAGGAACGCGAACGTGGTCGTCCAAGCGACTGTGAGCGCCATGACCGAGAAGGCTGCCGGACGTACGACAGCGTCTCCCCCGGTCTGCGAAACGATCAGCAGGACGACGAAGAGAACCATGCCTGACAGCGTGAAGACACCGACAGCGGCGGGCAGCGACAGGGCGGGCGACTTCGCCGCGATCCAGAACATCGCCCAAGAGCCGACCGCCAGCACGACAACGGTGGCGATCGAACCGATCGCAGCACCAGTCAGACCATCGGTCCCGGCAAGAACAAAGGCCACCACGAGGGCCGCGAGCACAGCAACTGCGGACACTGCGGCAGAACCTCGCAGCACCTTGGACTTGCTGGTTGCGGTCGTCATCGTCGGCGGCCGTTCTCTCTGGGGGCATTTCACGTGTTCAGGAGCGTATCCCGAACGCTCGTGAAAACTATCACAAGCGTCTTTGGGTGCCCTAATTGATCGATCAAGGCGTCACGAGTGAGTCTGGTTCTCCAGCGGGGTGAGGTCCTCGGGGACCTCGAGGAGCTTGTCGGTGCGCTCGCCGCGGATCTTGGGGAGGACGAAGGTGAGGAGCACGATGAGGGCGGTGGCGACGACTACGCCGGTGATGACGACCGGGCCGCGGTAGAGGGTCACGAAGACCGAGCCGAAGGACATCAGGCCGGCCCAGAGCCACATGATCAGCACGGCACGACGCTGGGAGTGGCCGATCTCCAAAAGGCGGTGGTGGAGGTGCTTCTTGTCCGCGGCGAAGGGTGAGCGGCCGGCGCGGGTGCGGCGTACGACGGCCAGCACGAGGTCGACGAGAGGGACCACCAGGATCGTCAGTGGGAGCAGCAGCGGCAGGAAGGTCACCAGGAGCGCGGTGGAGGCGTCGAAGGCGTTCACGTTCAGGCCGCCGGCGTTGTAGGAGCCCGAGAGGGTGACCGCGCTGGCGGCGAGGATCAGACCGATCAGCATCGAGCCGCTGTCGCCCATGAACAGTCGGGCGGGATGCCAGTTGTGGATGAGGAAGCCGACGCAGGCTCCGGCGAGGGCGACGGTCAGGAGAGCCGCTGTCGAGGCGCGGCCGATGTCGTTGATCCGGGTGAACTGGTAGCAGAACAGGAACAGCGCCAGCGCGCCGATACCGACGACCCCCGCAGCCAGACCGTCGAGGCCGTCGATGAAGTTGACCGCGTTGACCACGGTGATCACGACGAGCCCGGTGAGCAGAGCGCCCTGGGCAGGGTCGATCGAGAACTGGGTGCCATCGGGGAACGTGATGAGGCTGTACTGCAGGTTGAAGCCCACCAGGATCGCGGTCGCCAGCACCTGGCCGCCCAGCTTGGTGAGGGCGTCGAGCTCGAAGATGTCGTCGACGACACCGACGATGCAGATCAGTGCACCGGCGAGGATCACCACGCCGGTGTCCTGGAGCACGAAGTCCGGCGCATCGGCCAGGAACGGCAGCTCGCGGGCGACCAGGTAGGCAGCCACCAGTCCACCCAGCATCGCCACGCCACCCATGTAGGGGATCGGGACGGCATGTACGTCACGGTCGCGGACCTTCGCGACGGCCCCCGTGCGCATCGCGAACTCGCGGGCGACGACAGTGAGCAGGTAGGTCACCACGGCGGCGACCAGGAAGAGGAGGACGTAGGCGCGCATCAGGCTTCTGTGTCGGCGTCCGTGGCGGGCAGGTCGGTCTCGGGTCCGTCGGTCTCGGGCATGTTGGCGGGGTCCGGATCGCCCGGCCGACGGATGGCGACGTCGTGATTGGCGAGGATCTCGTTGATCCGATCGATGCTGATCGCACCCTCCCGCAGAACCTTCGGCTCGTCACCGGTGGCGGAGACGATCGTGGACGCCTCGCCGACCGGCGACTCGCCCCCATCGATGATGGCCTTGACCATCTTGCCGAGCATCTCGTCGGCCTGGTCGGCGTTGGTGGCCGCAGGCTTCGTGGTGCGGTTGGCCGAGCTGGTCGCCAGCGGACCGACCCGGTCGATGATCCGGCGCAGGATGTCGGAGTCGGGGATGCGTACGGCCACGGTCTGGCGGGCCTCGCCCAGGTCCCACTGCAGCGACGGCTGCTGGTGGAACACCACCGTCAGCGCACCGGGCCACAGCTCCTCGACCAGGCTGCGCGCCCAGTCGGGGATCCGCGTCGCGAGGGCGTCGAGGGTGGCGACGTTGGAGATCAGCACCGGCGGCGGCATCGAGCGGCCTCGGCCCTTGGCGGCGAGCAGACCGGCCACGGCGCCCTTGTCGAACGCGTCGGCGGCGATGCCGTAGACCGTGTCGGTCGGTACGACCACGAGCTCGCCGGCCTGAAGGGCGGCCACAGCAGCATCGATCGCCTCGGTCTGCTCGTCCTCGGTCGCGATCGGGTAGCGCTCAGTCACAGTGCTCATGTTGCCAGTTGTGCGGTCGTGAAGCGCGGACGGCCTGCCAGATCGAGATGATCGCGTACGTCCTGCCATCTTCCGGTGGCGGCGAAGACCGCCGGAGCGCCACCGTTCTGACCGTCAGGGCCCTGCTCGTCGGCGTGCTCGAAGCCGACCACTCCCCCGGGCTTCAGCAGCTCGGCGGCCCGCCGTTCCAGGACGCGGATCGCGTCCAGCCCGTCCTGCCCGGAGAAGAGGGCGAGGTCGGGATCGTGATCGCGCGCCTCCGCGGCGACGGACTCCCAGGCTTCGAGCGGGATGTATGGGGGATTGCAAACGAGCACGTCGACGCTGCCGTCCAGATCGGTGAACGCCTCGGCCATGTCGCCCTGTCGCAGATCCACGCCGGTGCCGGTCAGGTTGCGTACGGCCCAGGGGTAGGCGTCCTCGGAGAGCTCGACCGCGTGCACCTCGGCGCCGGAGACCTCGTCGGCGATGCTCTTCGCGATCGCTCCCGACCCCGTGCAGAGGTCGACGATGACGGGCTGGTCGATGGTCGCAGCCTGGTCGATCGCCCAGCCGGCGAGCAGCTCGGTCTCGGGCCGCGGCACGAAGACGCCGGGACCGACGGCGAGCTCGACGTGGCGGAAGTACGCCACCCCGGTCAGGTGCTGCAACGGCTCGCGTTCCGCGCGGCGGGCGAGCAGGTCTGCGTAGGCCTTCTCATGGTGCTCCGCCACGTCGTCGACGAGGAAGAGACGGTTGCGGTCGGTGTCGAGGACATGGGCCAACAAGATGGCCGCATCGGCGTCCGGGCTGTCGACTCCGGCCTCTTCGAGCTGCTTTCGGGCACTTGCCAGAAGTGTGCGCGGGGCGGTCATGGGCAACTGCTCCTGAATGTGTTAGTCATGCTTTACCCGGCTGAGGGTAACGTTCGGGCGCCTCAACGGTTCTTCCGGTCATATCGGGGGACGCGGGACTGGCCGCACACCTCGTCGGGCGCTGTGCTGCCCCACCATCACACCCGAGATCTCCCCCGGAAGGAAACATCACCCCATGAAGTGGCCCTTGCTGCTTGCACTCATCCTCGTCCTCGTCCTCCTGATCTGGTTCTTCTTCGGACGCCCGATCCGCAAGGACGCCAAGGCCGCACACCGTGCCGACAAGGACCACCCGGCCACCGAGGGCACCGACGCCACCAGCGCTCCCGTCGCCGCTGCCGCCGTCCCCGCCGAGGCGTCCGTGGCCGAGCCGGCCGCTGAGACACCGGCTGCCGACGCTCCGACGGCCGAGGAATCCGCTGTCGAAGAGCCCGTCGCCGAAGAGCCCGCCGAGGCTGCTGTCGAGTCTGAGGTCGCAGAGACCGCCACGGACGACGTGACCGACGCGGACACCGCTGCCGTCGTCGCGGAGGCCGAGAGCGTCACTGCGGCTGCTGCAGCCGACGCCGAGACCACTGAGGCGGAGCCTGCCGCGGCCGAGGCCGTCACTCCCGAGCCCGCTCCCGTCGAGGCCGAGCCGGAGGCAGCTCCGGCCGCCGAGGCGCCCGCCGCGACCAACGGTGCTCCCTACGCCGGCGCCGTGCTGCCGGCTGCTGACGGAAGCAGCTCGGACGCTGCGTACAGCATCAAGGGCAGCAGCGGGAAGAAGTACCACACGACCGCGAGCCCCTACTACGGCCGCACCAAGGCAGCCGTCTACTTCGACTCCGAGGAGTCGGCCGAGGCGGCCGGGTTCGTGCGGGCGAGCAGCGACTTCTACGACCGCAGCAAGAAGGCCGACACGACCGAGACCGAGCAGCCGCTGCCGCCGGCGAGCAGCTACGGCGCCGGTAGCGCCGACCCGCTCGAGGACGGCTCCAGCCCGCACCCGGCGTACGTCGTGAAGGGCAACATCCGCAAGGACGGCGCGAAGCGCTACCACACCTCCGCGAGCACGGCCTTCAAGCGGACCCAGGCCGAGGTCTGGTTCGACAGCGAGGCCTCGGCCGAGGCCGCCGGCTTCGTCGTGGGCTTCAAGAAGAAGGCCAACGCCTGACCTGCACGTCAAAACAAGCTCGAAGGTCGCAGTCACCCGGTGACTGCGACCTTCGAGCTTGTGACGGGCCTTAGGAATCGAGGGAGGCCAGCCGGGCCGCCAGGTCGGCGTCCACGGCGCTTCCGATCACCGGCTCCAGGTCGCCGTCGAGGACCTGGTCGAGGTTGTAGGACTTGTAGCCGGTGCGGTGGTCGGAGATGCGGTTCTCCGGGAAGTTGTAGGTGCGGATGCGCTCGGAGCGGTCGACGGTGCGCACCTGGGAGCGGCGGGCATCGGAGGCTTCCGCGTCGGCGGCGTCCTGCGCCGCCTGGAGCAGGCGCGAGCGGAGCACGCGCATGGCCTGCTCCTTGTTCTGCAGCTGCGACTTCTCGTTCTGCATCGAGACGACGATGCCGGTGGGGATGTGGGTGATCCGGACCGCCGAGTCGGTGGTGTTGACCGACTGGCCGCCGGGGCCGGAGGAGCGGTAGACGTCGATGCGGAGGTCGTTGTCGTTGATCTCGACGTCGATCGGCTCGGCCTCGGGAACCACCAGGACACCGGCGGCCGAGGTGTGCACTCGGCCCTGCGACTCGGTGACCGGCACCCGCTGGACACGGTGTACGCCACCCTCGAACTTGAGCAGCGCGTAGGGCGCCCGGCCGGGCTCGGAGGTCCCCTTCGCCTTCACCGCGACGGTGACGGACTTGTAGCCGCCGAGGTCGGACTCGTTGGCGTCGAGGAACTCGAGCTTCCAGCCCTGACGCTCGGCATAGCGGGTGTACATCCGCAGCAGGTCGCCGGCGAACAGCGCCGACTCCTCGCCGCCCTCCCCCGACTTCACCTCGAGGATGGCGTCCTTGTCGTCGGTCGGGTCACGAGGCACGAGCAGGCGACGAAGCCGCTCCTCGGCCTCCTCGCGCTGCGGCACCAGCGCCTCGGCCTCCTCGGCGAACGAGGGATCCTCCCCCGCCAGCTCGCGGGCGGCCTCGACGTCGTCACCGAGCTGCTGCCAGGAGTGGTAGGCGTCGATGATCGAGCTCAGCTCGGCGTACCGCTGGTTGAGCTTCTTCGCCAGGCGCGCGTCGGCGTGGGTCTCGGGCTCGGCGAGCCGCTTCTCGAGGCCCTCGTGCTCCTCGATCAGCCCTTCGACCGCTTCAAACTGTGACATCTCCGCCTCGCTTCTCGCTTGGAAGGAATACCCGGTTAACCGGGTATTCCTGCACTTCTCGGGCCTTGCAACACCCCGGAAGTGCAGGAATTGCCCGATAAGTTCGATGAAATGCGCCGCGCCGGCCCCCACGAACACGTGGGGGCCGGCGCGTTAAGAGCTACTTGTTGCGCTTGCCGAAGCGAGCCTCGAAGCGAGCCACGCGACCGCCGGTGTCGAGGATCTTCTGCTTGCCCGTGTAGAACGGGTGGCAGTTGGAGCACACGTCGGCGCGGATGGCGCCCTCGGCCACAGTGCTGCGGGTGGTGAAGGAGTTGCCGCAGGTGCAGGTGACCTGGGTCTCGACGTACGTCGGGTGGATGTCGGTCTTCATGAGGTTCCTCTCAAGACATTGGGTTCCGGGTCGCCTCCGCAGGTTGCGGGACGTGAACCGGCACCGAGGATTCAGTGTATGTGAACGCCTGGTGCCGCCAATAATTCCCGGAGGCCCCAGGGCGCACATCGCACTCCGCGCTTCGCGCGGTCACTCCCTCGCTCGGCGCGAGCGGACGAGCAAGCTCGCCGCACGACCTCGCTACGGTCGTCTCAGCTCTTGGCGACCTCGTTGAGCAGCACCATGTTGGTGGCCGAGCCGGCGACCTTCTCGGTCAGGACCGAGGCGGCCTTGGCGCCGTCGAGCGTGGCCAGCGAGGCGCGCAGCTTGCGCACCGCGTCGCCCTCGCCGCCGGTGAAGAGCAGGTCGTCGCGGCGGGTGCCGGATGCGTTGACGTCGACGGCAGGGAAGATCCCGGCCTCCGCGTACTCCTCGCTCAGTCGCAGCTCGGAGTTGGCGGTGTCCTTGAACGCCTCGAAGATGATCTCGTCGGTCTTCGAACCGGTCTCGACCGCGGCCGTGGCGAGGATGGTCAGCGAGCCGCCGTCCTCGACGTTGCGGGCCGCACCGAAGAACCGCTTGGTCGGGTAGAGCGCCGCGGAGTCGACGCCGCCACCGAGGATCCGGCCCGACGCCGGGACGGAGAGGTTGTACGCCTTGCCCAGGCGGGTCAGCCCGTCGAGCAGGACGACCACGTCGTGGCCGAGCTCGACCAGGCGCTTGGCCCGCTCGATGGCCAGCTCGGCGACCACGGTGTGGTCGGTGGGCTGACCGTCGAAGGTGGAGGCGATGACCTCGCCCTTGACGCTGCGCTCGAAGTCGGTGACCTCCTCCGGGCGCTCGTCGACGAGAACGACCATCAGGTGGCACTCGGGGTTGTTGGCGGTGATCGCTCCGGCGATCGCCTGCAGGACGGTCGTCTTGCCGGCCTTCGACGGCGAGGCGATCAGGCCACGCTGGCCCTTGCCGATCGGCGCGACCAGGTCGATGACCCGGCCGGTGACCGGGTCGGAGCCGCCCTCGAGGCGGAGCCGCTGGTCGGGGTGGACCGGGGCGAGCTTGTCGAACTCGACGCGGTGCCTGGCGACCTCGGGGTCGGCACCGTTGACCGAGTCGATGCGCACCATCGGGTTGTACTTCTCCTTGCGCTCGCCCTCGCGGGGCTGGCGCACCTGGCCGACGATCGCGTCGCCACGGCGCAGGCCGAGGCGCTTGACCAGCGACAGGGAGAGGTAGACGTCGTCCGGTCCGGGCAGGTAGCCGGAGGTGCGGACGAAGGCGTAGTTGTCGAGTACGTCCAGGATGCCCGCCGCGGGCACGAGCACGTCGTCCTCGAGGACGGTCGTGTCCGGCTCGCCGCGGCCCGGGCGGTTGCGGTCGCGGTCGCGGCCACGGCGGCGGCGGTTGCGGCGGCTGCCGCCCTCGCCATCGTCATCGCCCGCGTCGTCGCCCGAATCGGCCGGCCGCTCCTTCTGGGCGTCCTCGTTCTTCTTCTCGGCGGCAGGCTGGCCGGCCTTGGCCGGACCCTTGTTCTGGCCACCACCGGCGGACTGACCGGACTGGCCGCCCTGGCCGGACTGACCGCCCTGGCCACCCTGACCGCCCTGGCCCTGGCCGCCGCTCTTGTTCTGGTTCTGGTTGCGCTGGCGACGCGGGCGCTGGGCGCCCTCGTTACCGGCGTCAGCAGCCTCGGCGGACTTCTCCGCGGGCTTGTCGGCCTTCTCGGCCGGCTTCTCTGCGGTCTTCTCCGCAGGCTTCTCAGCGGCAGGCTTCTCGGCAGCGGGCTTCTCGGCAGCGCGCTTTTCGGCGGCAGGCTTCTCGGCCTTCTCCGCCGGCGCCGACTGCGCACGGCTGCTCTGGGCAGCCTTGATCGCGTCGATCAGCTGGGCCTTCTTCATCGAGTTGGCCCCGGTGATACCCATACCGTTCGCCATCGCCTTGAGGTCGGCGAGGAGCATTCCGCCAAGGCCACCGCGCTTCTTCGGGGCTGCGTTCGGCTCCGGCGCAGTGGATTCCATGGTTTCAGTCACGTGAGTCCTTTCCCACGTATCGCCGATCGGCGTACGACGCCGACGGCTCGTTTGTCAGAACCCCTGACGCGCCGATGCGCGCCAAACGAAGTGGCACGGCACGAAAGGGGGATAGCACATTCGCAGACCTGAACGGCCCAACGGATGTATCCCCAGGCTAACACGCATGGCACCCCTCACAGCAGGGGCCCGGAAGGCGGGTCAGAGGATGCGTACGCCGTCCATGTCGACACTCAGCGCATGGCAGGCCCAGCCCTCGGGACAGCGGGCGGTGAGCTTGCTGGTCTCGGCGGACTCGACCCCGCTGCTGAACGCCAGAACCGTGGGCCCGGCGCCGGAGACGATCGCGGCGACGCCGTCGGCGCGCAGCTCGTCGACCAGGGCGAGCGACTTCGGCATCGCAGGTCGGCGGTACTCCTGGTGCAGGAAGTCGCGGGTGGCGCGGTGCAGGTGTTCGGGCGCATCGCTCAGCGCCGCGACCAGCAGAGCCGTACGCCCCGCATCGGCCGCCGCGTCGGAGTGCGGGACGGTGTCGGGCAGCAGCCCGCGGGCGGCCTTGGTCTCGACACCGGTCGCGGGGACGAAGACGACGACGCTGACCCTCGGGTCGACGGCGGTGCGGACGGCGAAGAAGCCATCGTCGTCACCGGCGATCGTGAAGCCGCCGTGGAAGGCGGGGGCCACGTTGTCGGGGTGACCCTCGATCTCGGCGGCCTTCTGGAAGAGCGTGTCGTCGTCGAGGATCAGCTCTCCGCCGGCGACCAGGGCACGAGCGAGCACGAGACCGCCGATGATCGCGGCCGAGGACGAGCCCAGGCCGCGCGCGTGCGGGATCCGGTTGCGGCAGTGCAGTCGCAGGCCGGCCGGCTGCTTGCCGATGATCTCGAAGGCGGCCCGCATGGAGCGTACGACGAGGTGGGACTCGTCGAGCGGGACCGTGCCCTCACCCGCACCCTCGACGATGACCTCCAAGGTCCGTTCCCCGGTGGTCGAGCTTGTCGAGACCACCTCGCCGGTGAGCTCGTCACGCAGGTCGAGCGCCAGCCCCAGCGAGTCGTAGCCGGGGCCTAGGTTGGCGGAGGTGGCCGGGACGGTGACGGTGACCGGGCCTTCTACGAACGTCATGGTTGCTACGCGAGCCCGGCTGCGGCCGCTGCGGCCTCGAGGTCGGCGTCGATGATGATCTCGGGCAGCTCACCGAAGAACTCCAGCGCGGTGGCGGTGTCCTTGAGCCCGTGACCGGTGACGGTGATGACCGTGGTGGCTCCGGCGTACGTCTCCCCCGCCTCGAGGTCGGCGAGGAGCCCGGCGACACCGGCCGCCGAGGCGGGCTCGACGAAGACACCGTCGTTGCGGGCGAGCAGCGCCTGGGCCGAGAGGATCTGCTCGTCGGAGAGGGCACGGAAGCGGCCACCGGACTTGGCGGCCGCGGCCTCGGCGAGCTGCCACGAGGCCGGGTTGCCGATGCGGATCGCGGTCGCCTTGGTCTCCGGGTGCTCGACGGGGTGGCCGAGGACGAGCGGCGCCGCGCCCTCTGCCTGGAAGGCCCGCATGACCGGGGTCTTGGTGGCGTGGCCGGCCGCTGCGTACTGCTCGTAGCCGAGCCAGTAGGCGGAGAGGTTGCCGGCGTTGCCGATGGGCATGAGGTGGTAGTCGGGGGCGTCGCCCAGGCGGTCGACGACCTCGAACGACGCCGTCTTCTGGCCCTCGAGACGGATCGGGTTGACGGAGTTGACCAGCGCGACCGGGTAGCTGTCGGCGAGCGCACGGGAGAGCTTGAGGCAGTCGTCGAAGTTGCCGCGTACCTTGACCACCTCGGCGCCGTGGACCAGAGCCTGGGCCATCTTGGCGGCGCTGATCTTGCCGTTGGGGACGAGCACGACAGGGGTGATCCCGGCCTTGGCCGCATACGCCGCCATCGAGGCCGACGTGTTGCCGGTCGAGGCGCAGACCACGGCCTTGGCGCCCTCGTGGACGGCGACGGAGATGGCCGCGGTCATGCCGCGGTCCTTGAACGAGCCGGTCGGGTTCTGGCCCTCGACCTTCAGCCACACCTCACCCTTGGTGGCGCCGGAGAGCCACTCGGAGTGGACCAGCGGGGTGCCGCCCTCACCGAGCGTGACCGCGGGGGTGTCCTGGGGGATGTCGAGGAGGGTTCGATACTCCTCGATCACACCGCGCCATTGGCTGGTTGTCATCAAACTGCTCCTTCTACGCGCATCACCGAGGCGACGTCGCGGACGAACTCCATCTCGCGCAGGTGCTGCACGGTCGCCGCGAGCGCGGCATCGGGGGCCTCGTGGGAGACGACGACGAGCTGGGCGTCCTCTCCCCTGCCTTCTTGGCGTACGGCCTTGATCGAGACGCCGTGCTCGGAGAAGGCGGTCGCGACGGCGGCGAGCACGCCGGCCTTGTCGGCCACGTCGAGGCTGACGTGGTAGCGGGTGACGGTCTCGCCCATCGGGCGCACCGCGCGGTCGGCGTAGGCGGACTCGCCGAAGCCACGGGTGCCGAGGACCTTGTTGCGGGCGATCGTGACCAGGTCGCCAAGGACGGCGCTCGCGGTGGGATCGCCGCCCGCGCCCTGGCCGTAGAACATCAGGTCGCCGGCCGAGGCGGACTCGACGAAGACGGCGTTGTAGGCGCCGCGTACGGTCGCCAGCGCGTGGGTGCGCGGGATCATCACCGGGTGGACCCGGACCGAGACGTCGTCGTCATCGAGCTCGGCGATCGCGAGCAGCTTCACGACGCTGCCCATGGCCTTGGCCGAGGCGACGTCGCCGGCGGTCACCTCGGTGATGCCCTCGCGGTAGACGTCGCTGGCGGTCACCCGGGTGTGGAAGGCGAGGCTGGCCAGGATCGCGGCCTTGGCGGCGGCGTCGAAGCCCTCGACGTCGGCGGTCGGGTCGGCCTCGGCGTAACCCAGCTCCTGGGCCTCAGCGAGGGCCTCCTCGAAGCCGGCCCCGTAGGTGTCCATCTTGTCGAGGATGTAGTTGGTGGTGCCGTTGACGATGCCCATCACCTTGGTGACGTGGTCGCCGACGAGCGAGTCGCGCAGGGGGCGCAGGATCGGGATCGCGCCGGCGACCGCGGCCTCGTAGTAGAGGTCGGTGCCGGCCTTCTCGGCGGCCTCGTAGAGCGTCGGGCCGTCCTCGGCGAGCAGCGCCTTGTTGGCGGTGACGACGCTGGCGCCGTTCTCCAGCGCCGTGAGGATGAGTCCGCGGGCCGGCTCGATGCCGCCGATCACCTCGACCACGAGGTCGATGTCATCGCGGGCGACCAGGCCCTGGGCGTCCGTGGTGAGCAGCTCCGCGGGCACCTCGACGTCGCGAGGGGCGTCGAGGCGGCGTACGGCCACGCCTCTGATCTCCAGCGGCGCGCCCACTCTGGCGGCGAGATCCGCATCGCCCTCGAGCAGGAGTCGGACCACCTGGGACCCCACCACACCGCAGCCGAGGACGGCGACGCCCAGGGGATCGACGGCGTGCGCGGTCGTCTTGTTGCTGCTCACGCGCCCAAGGGTATCCGGGACAGGCTCCAGGGTCCGACTTCCGCTCTAGGCGCGGACACCTCCGCCGGGTTTCGGCTCAGGTCAGCAGCACGACCTTGCCGGTGGTCTCCCGAGCCTCGAGCGCACGATGAGCGGCTGCCGCCTCGGCCAGCGGGAAGGCGGAGCCGACGTACGGCCTCCGGGTGCCGTCCGCGGCGGCCTCGAGCGAGGCGTGCTCGAACTCCTTGATCCGGCCCTGGACCCAGGGTCCGAGGATGTCGATGATCTTCGCGGCGCCCTCGTAGCCTTCCTGGTCGCCGGAGAAGCGGACCATCCGCCCGTCCGGGTCGAGGTGGGCGTAGACCTGCCTGGGTACGTCACCCCCGAGCCCGTCGAGGAGGACCGTGATCCGGGGCTCCTCGGCGCGAAGCCTCTCCAGCCAGCCGTCCGTGCGGTAGTCGATGGCCGTCTGCGCGCCGAAGCCGCGGGCGATCTCGAGCTTGGCGTCCGAGCCCGCGAGCCCGACCGCGCGGGCGCCCACGTTTCGGATGCCCTGGAGCAGGATCGCGCCCATGCCACCGGCGGCCGAGGTGACCACGACGACGTCGTCGGGAGTGATCTGGGCGGCCTCGAGCACCGCGGCCGAGGTGCGGCCGGTGCCGATGGCGGCCACGGCCTCGGCCGACTCCAGCCCGTCGGGGCGGAGGTAGAGCTGCTTCTCGTCGGCGACGGCCAGCTCGGCGTAGCCGCCGCTGCTTCCTGGACCGAGATGCGCGACGACGTTCGCGCCCCGCCAAGCCTCGTCGACGCCCTCACCGAGCTCGTCGACCACGCCGGCGACCTCGCGGCCGGGAGTCATCGGGAGCTCCGGCCGCGGCATCGCCGGCGGCAGGTCGCCCGCTCTGATCGAGGTGTCGAGACGGTGGATGCCCGCGGCCTCCACCCTGATGCGTACCTGACCCGGGCCTGGTGTCGGGTCGGGCACCTCCTCGAGGCGTAGGACCTCCGGGCCGCCGAACTCGTGCTGTCTGATCGCTCGCATGCGGCAAGTCAACCTGCTCAAGTTGACTTGAGGTCAAGGGTTTTCGCCAACCCTTGGATGAGCCTCAGGCGAGCTCCGGGATCGGCCGGAGCACCGCGGCCACATCCCGCGCCAGACGTACGCGCCGGAGCAGCTCCTCCGCGTCCGGCTCCACGTCGGTGGTGACGGTGATGGCGTCGTCGCGGGCCACCACCCACAGCCGCTCGTCGACGACGTGGCTGGCGAACCGGGACAGAGCGCGCGCATGCTCCTCGTCGGCGGCGATGACGGCCCCGTCGGGGGTGGTCACGTTGGTCTTGGCGCGGAACTCCGGCGGGAAGAAGACCGGCGTGGGCACCCGGCCGGTGCCGGTGTTGCCCGAGCCCGGCGAGAGCCCGATCATCGCGGCGGTCTTCGGCAGGCGGGCGGGGACGCGCACCACCACCCAGCGCGCCGGACGCCAGGGCCCTTTCCCGGGCGACGCCTTGCCGTGCCAGTACTCGACCAGGATCCCGTCGCAGGTGCCGTCGACGACGAGGTCGCAGCGCTCGGCGCGTACGTCCGGGCCCAGCACCTCCCACCGCACCGGCCGCTGCGCGGCGGCCTTGCCAGTCACCACCGGCCAGCCGAACGTCTGCGCAGCTCGGGTCACGCTGTCCCGCCGTTCCTTCGTCAGCCGGGCAGCAGACGCTCGCGGCGCCTGGGACGGCGCCGCGAGCGTCCGTTCTGAGTAGACCCCCCGCGGCATGCGCCCCATCGTAGGACCCCGGACCCCAGGATTTCGGGAAGGCGAAACCGAATTTCGTACGCCACGCGGTTTGATGGGTGGGTGCTGTTCCCCAACGCCGACCTCGAACGCATCCGCACCGGCGAGGTCGACCTCGCCTTCCGCCGCTGGAAACGTCCGATGCATGTCGCCGGCGGCCGCCAGCGCACCCGGATCGGCGTGGTCGAGTTCGTCTCCGTCGCTCCGGTTATGTGCGACACGCTGACCGACGAGGACGCCCGCCGGGCGGGCATGACCCTGGAGGAACTGCTGGCGTTCCTGTCCCGCAAGGAAGGCGACGTCTACCGGATCGAGATGCGCTACGCCGGCGAGGACGAGCGGGTCGCGCTGCGTACCAAGCGCCCGGGGAAGACCGAGACCGCCGCACTGGTCGCGAAGCTGGCCGACATGGACCGGCGCAGCCGCCGGGGCCCGTGGACGCGGGAGCACCTGGAGCTGATCGAGGCCCGGCCCGGCGAGCTGGCCGAGACCATCGCGGCCTCGATCGGGCGAGAGAAGAAGCCGTTCAAGGCCGACATCCGCCGACTCAAGGAGCTCGGACTCACCGAGTCCCTGCCCGTCGGCTACCGCCTCTCACCGCGCGGCCGCGCAGTCCTCCGGGCTTTGCGGGCGTGAGCCTTTCCCTTCATCAAGGTATGCAGGGAAAGGCTCACATCTCCTGCGGAACTCCGCGAGGGATGTGACCCTTCGTCGGCATACCTTGACGAAGGAACGCGCCCGATCAGCCGAGATCGGTCGCGAAGAGGTCGTCCTCGGTCTCGCGCCGGACGATCACCCGGGACTCACCGTCGCGCACCGCGACCACCGGGGGCCGCAGTGCGTGGTTGTAGTTGGAGGCCATCGAGCGGCCGTAGGCACCGGTGCCGGGGACCGCGATCAGGTCCCCGGGAGCGATGTCGCCGGGCAGGAACTCGTGCTTGACCACGATGTCGCCCGCCTCGCAATGCTTGCCGACGACGCGACCGAGCACGGGACCGGCGGACGAGGACCGGCCGGCGAGCGTGGCTGAGTAGTCGGCGTCGTAGAGAGCCGTGCGGATGTTGTCGCTCATCCCGCCGTCGACGCTCACATACGTGCGGGTGACGCCGCCGTCGAGGGCGACCTCCTTGACCGTGCCGACCGTGTAGACGGTGCACATCGAGGGCCCGACGATGGCGCGGCCCGGCTCGATCGAGAGGTGCGGCACCGCGAGGCCGAAGCCACGGCACTCGTGCTCGACGATCGCGGTGAGCTCCTCGGCCAGGGCCTTGGGCGTCGAGGGGTCGTCCTGGGTGGTGTAAGCGATGCCGAAGCCACCACCGAGGTCCATCTCGGGCAGCTCGGTGCCGAGCTCGTCCCGGATCCGCGCCTGCAGCGCCAGCACCCGCCGGGTGGCCACCTCGAAGCCGGAGGAGTCGAAGATCTGCGAACCGATGTGGGAGTGGAGCCCGCGCATCTCGACGTTCGGGGCATCCAGCAACCGGCGTACGGCCTCGAAGGCGTCGCCGGACGAGATCGAGAAGCCGAACTTCTGGTCCTCGTGGGCGGTGGCGATGTATTCGTGGGTGTGGGCCTCGACGCCGGCGGTCACCCGCACCATCACCTTGGCGGTGATGCCGGTCTCGGCGGTGATCGCGGCGACCCGCTCGACCTCGTCGAAGGAGTCGACGATGATCCGCCCGACACCCGCGACGATCGCGCGCCGCAGCTCCATCGGGGTCTTGTTGTTGCCGTGGTAGCCGATCTTCGCCGGGTCCACCTCGGCGCGCAGCGCGACCGAGAGCTCACCGTTGGAGCAGACGTCGAGGCAGAGCCCCTCCTGCGCCACCCAGCGCGCCACCTCGGTGCACAGGAACGCCTTGCCGGCGTAGTAGACGTCGTAGCCGGTGAAGGCGTCACGGAACGCGCGGGCGCGCTCGCGGAAGTCGGCCTCGTCCAGGACGTACGCAGGGGTGTTGATGTTCGCGACCAGGTCAGGCACCGCGACACCGCCGACGGTGAGGACACCGTCGGTCTTCTCGGCCGTCGCCGACCACAATGCCGGCACGAGGGCGTTGACGTCGTCGGGGGTCTTGAGCCATACCGGGGAGGTGCCGGTGAACGAGCCCGGCGAAGAGTGGGACGTCATCACATACGCTCCGGGGCCGAGACGCCGAGCAGACCGAGGCCGTTGGCGAAGACGGTGCGGGCGGCGGAGACGAGCGCCAGCCGGGCCAGGTTGACGGGCGCCACCGGCTCGTCGCCCTTGGGCAGCATCCGGCAGTCGTCATCGTCGTACCAGCGGTGGAAGATCCCGGCGGTGTTCTCCAGGTAGCGGGCGACCCGGTGCGGCTCGCGCAGCTCGGCGGCGGTCGCGACCACGCGCGGCAGCTCGGCCAGCGCACGCAGCAGCTCGCCCTCGCGCTCGTGGGTGAGCAGCTCCGGGTCGAAGGTGTCGAGGTCGATCTGCATCCCCAGGTCGGCCGCGTTGGCCATCATCCGGCAGGTGCGCGCGTGGACGTACTGCACGTAGTAGACCGGGTTGGCGCTGTCGGCCTTGGCCCACAGGTCGAGGTCGATGTCGATGTTGGAGTCGCTGGAGTAGCGCGCCAGCGCGTAGCGGGCCGCGTCCACCCCGATCGCCTCGACGATGTCGTCGATCGTGACCACGGTGCCGGCGCGCTTCGACATCCGCATCGGCTGGCCGTCCTTGAGGAGGTTGACCATCTGGCCGATCAGGATCTCGAGGTTCTCGTGGGGCGTGTCGCCGAAGGCGGCGCACATCGCCATCATCCGGCCGACGTAGCCGTGGTGGTCGGCGCCCAGCATGATGAAGCAACGGTCGAAGCCGCGCTCGCGCTTGTCGAGGTAGTAGGCGAGGTCGCCGGAGAAGTAGGCCCCCTGGCCGTCGGCCTTGATGACGACGCGGTCCTTGTCGTCACCGAACTTCTCGGTCGCCAGCCAGATCGCGCCGTCCTTCTCGTAGACGTTGCCGAGCTCGCGGAGCTTCTCGATGGCGCGGTCCACGGCTCCGGACTTGTGGAGGTTGTCCTCGTGGAAGTAGACGTCGAAGTCGACGTTGAAGTCGTGCAGGCTCTGCTTGATCTCGGAGAACATCAGGTCGACGCCGATCGCACGGAAGACCTCCTGCGGGTCTTCGCCGTCGAGCGCGCTCGGCTCCTTGGCCAGCACCTGCTTGGCGATCTCCTCGATGTACGCCCCGCCGTAGCCGTCCTCCGGCACCGGCTTGCCCTGCGCCCAGGCCAGCAGCGAGCGCGCGAAGCGGTCGATCTGGCCGCCGTGGTCGTTGAAGTAGTACTCCCGGGTGACCTCGGCGCCGGACGCCTCCAGCACCCGACCGAGCGCGTCGCCGACCGCGGCCCAGCGGACGCCACCGAGGTGCAGCGGGCCGGTCGGGTTGGCGGAGACGAACTCTAGGTTGATGTTGTGGCCCTTGAAGGCCTCGTTGTTGCCGTACGTGGCGCCGGCGGCGACGATCTCGCCCGCCAGCTTGCCTTGGGCACCCGCCTCGACGGAGATGTTCAGGAAGCCCGGACCGGCGATCTCGACGTCCGCGATCCCGTCGGTCGCCTTCAGCTTCTCCGCGAGCTGCTCCCCCAGCGCACGCGGGTTCATCCCCGCCTTCTTGGCCAGCTGCAGCGCCACGTTGGTGGCGTAGTCACCGTGGCCCTTCTGCCGGGGTCGCTCCACCGTGACAGTGCTCGGAACGCCGTCGGGAAGGGTGATCGCACCCTCATCGACGAGCGCGGTGAGGACATCGACGACCGCGGTGGAAAGCTGCTCAGGAGTCACGAGGTCCAGCGTATAAGCGCCAGTCGGTTTCACCGTTATCCGTCCCAGCCTGTAGGGTTCCATTCGCACTGCTCGAGCAGTGCATCGCCTCCGTAGCTCAGGGGATAGAGCGCCGGTTTCCGGTACCGTAGGCCGCAGGTTCGATTCCTGCCGGGGGCACAGATGAGACCGCTGGGTGACCAGCGGTTTCTCTCATTTTCGCGCGGTTGTCCAGGATCGGCTCCACGACGAGCACCGCCACGACGGCGAGCGTCGCGGTGATGGCCACTCCCACCTCCCCGGCGCGGACGATCACGACGACCGCTGCGGCTGTCACGACGTACGGACGCAGGAACGTGCACGGTCCCATGATGGTCGCGGAGGCGAGGTATCTCAGCTCCCAGCGCAGGATCCCGTACGCCGCCAGCGCGAGCAGCACGATGGCCGTGAATGGAGCGATGACCAGCAGGAACAGGTTGGCGGCCGAGACGTACGCCTGGAGGCCCTGCCCGCGGAAGAGGTCGATCGCTAGGACGGCAGCGGCCGACAATGACAGCAAAGGGAACAGCCGAAGCCCGCGGAGCATGCCCACGCGGTCCTCATGAGTGTGATCGACCAGCCCGCTGCGTCCCTGCGCGGACCGGAACCCGCTGAAGGCGGCGTCGAGGAGGCCAAGCAGTACGAGGATGACCAGGCTCATCGGCGCACCCCGACGAGCGGACGGAGTACGTCGAGCGCCTTCGGATGCCAGCGCGAACCCTCGCGCACCTCGACGGCGTAGTCGGGCGCACCACGGCCTGCGGCCGCCAGCAGCGTCTCGGCCGGATGGGCCCGGCGTGCCGACATCACGCCGTCGTGGCGCGAGACGGCCTCGCGCATCCGTGCCTGGTGGAAGATCCAGGCACCCATCGTCGACCACAGGCACGGAGCGATGTCCCAGTGCACGAACGCCGCGACTCCCAGCCGCGCCTGGGCGGCGAAGAACCCGTCCAGGTCCTTCGGCGCGAGATGGTGCATGAGTCCGCTGGACACGACCACGGTCCGTGCTCCGTCCTCGATGACGACGCCTGGCTCGAACGCGTCACCCGAGACGAATCGGCAGTCCAGCCCTTCGATCGTGGCGAGTCGCGAGGCCTCGTTGACGAGCGTGGTGTTGAGGTCGACCCCGACAAGCTCGACATGCTCAGGTAGCTCCCCACGAGCCGCGATCGACCGCAGCACATGTCCAAGCCCACAGCCGACGTCGACCACCCGTACCGGTTCGACACCGGCAGGAAGCAACGTACGCACCACCGACGCCACCCGCCGGCCCAGCTGGAGCTCCTCCCCCAGCCGCTGCAGTTCACGATGAATCCGCAGCCCAAGCGCGTCGGTCGCGTCCGCGTCGAGGAAACCGTCCCGCTCAGGCAGCAGGGAAACCGTCCGCGCCGCCCGAGCCTGCCCACGCGATCGCAGCAGCGCGACCGCCTCCGCCCGAACCACCGGCTCACCTGAATCCGACCAGAGCAGGTCGGTGATCTCCAACGGTCCCTCGCGCATGGCAGAAGTGAACCCCATGCCAGACCCTGATGCGGGTCAGACGCCCTCGGCGAGGGTGTGGGCGACGAGGGCGTTGGCGTGACCGTGCCCGAGGGCGTACTCGGTCTTCAGCATGCCCACGAGCTCCATGTGTTTGGTGATCCCGCTGTCGCGGATGATCTGCTGCCACTCCGCGATCGGGCGGCCGTACTTCTTCTCGATGGACGGGAAGTAGGCGGCGGGGCCCTTCACCTGGTCGGTCATCTCTGGTCTCCTTGGGTAAAACGTGGCGACGATCGCCACACGCCTACGCGTCGAACAGAGCATGACCGCTTCGACACGGACCACAACAGAAATTCGGGAGACCCACGTGACCAGCTATCCCCCAGCCCCTTGGCACATGCACGGATCGATGTGGCTCTCGGTCTACCGGCTCGCTCACGACGTCGACGAGCGGCACCCGAAAGGCATCTACGCCGTCGCCCTGGTCGACTACACCGAGCCGAGTCCGCTGACCTACCGCGAGCTCCTCTCCGCCCGGGTGATCACCGCGTCCAACGGGAAGAAGGCGGTGAGCGTCGTCGACATCTGGGTGGACTCCCCCGACTCCGTGGCCGGTGGCCGTACGTTGTGGGCGATCCCGAAGGGGCTGGCCAAGTTCAGCGGCGGGTCGTCCACCAAGGGGCCGCTCGCGACCCACTCCTGGGAGGCGAGCCACGACGACGGCCCGATCGCGACCGCCAGGTTCACCGATGTCACCCAGCTCGCCCCGCGCCTCCCCATGGTGGGCAACGTCGAGCAGCCGGGCATCGAGGAGCACCCCGACACCGCCTGGCTCACCATGAAGGGCGGCGCCAAGCTCCTGCCCGCGCGCGGCACCTGGACCTTCGACCCCGACGGCCCGCTCGCCTACCTCCGCGACGCCACCAAGCTCGGCTCCTTCCGCGGCAAGGGCTTCGAGATCTCCTTCGGCTGAGCCTTCAGCTGAGTCTTCGACTGCGCGAGAGTGTCGGTGGTCGCAGGTAGCGTCGAGGGGCATGAATGCACTCCACATCGACTACCTCGAGCTCGCGGTCACCGACCTCCCGAGCTCCCGCACCTTCTACGAGTCCGCCTTCGGCTGGTCCTTCAACGACTACGGCGGGATGTACGCCGGGATCGTCGGGCCCGACGGCAAGGACGAGAACGGCGGGATGTACGCCTCCGAGACCGCGGTCGCCCCGCTCCCGTTGATCCGCACGACCGATCTGGAGGCCGCGGTGACGGCCGTCGAGAAGGCCGGCGGGACGATCACCGAAGCGCCCTACGACTACCCCGGCGGGCGTCGCTTCATCTTCACCGACCCGTCCGGAAATCGGCTCGGGGTCTACCAGCCTGCCGAGTAGCCCTTAAACCTAAGGCTCGACCGAATTACCGGGAGCGCCCTAGACTCCGACCGCATGACCGACGCTACGCCGGCTCTGCTCGCGTATCTGTCCCGGTGGCTCGATGAGTCCCAGGGCGATCGCGACGCGGAAGCCGTTCTCTGGGGGAGAGTCGCGAAGGTGAGCGAAGAGGCAGGCGAGGCCATCGCCGCACTCATCGGAGCCACCGGCCAGAATCCCCGACTGAACCCTTTTTTGGGAAACACCCACAGCTACGACGATGTCGTCGAAGAGCTCCTCGATGTCGCGATGACCGCGCGCTCGCTCGGCCTCTTCCACGAGAAGGTCGGCGCCGTCGCCGAGCGCGCCGGCGCACCGACCTAGGGCGAGCCGTTCGACAAGCTCAGGAGAGTCCTCAGGACTTCCGCTTCGCGGCCTTCCGCTGAGCGCGAAGCCTGCGCTCCTCGGCGTACATCGCCTCGGCCTCCTCGAGCGTGGGGGCCGAGCCGCCGTACGCCTTCGGCAGCCACCACGAGCCCGGGGGCTGCTCCTCGGCGGGGTGCGCCTTGATCAGCCGGTCGAGCATGCCCTCCATCTGCGCCTTGAGCGCCGCGGTCTCGGCGGCCGGGTCCTCCCCGGTCACCGGCAGCGGCGGGCCGATCTCGATGCCGACGGTCTTGTGGCGCGACAGGTCGACCTTCTGACCCTTCGTCATGATCCGCTGGGTGCCCCACAGCACGACCGGGATCAGCGGCACGCCGGCGTCGGCGGCGATGCGTACGGTGCCGGTCTTGAGGTCCTTGATCAGGAAAGAGCGCGAGATGGTCGCCTCGGGGAAGATCCCGACGACCTCACCGTCCTGGAGATAGTCGACGGCCTTCTTCATCCCGGCCGCGCCGTAGCTGCGGTCGATCGGGATGTGGTGGAACGAGCGCATCACCGGGCCGCCGACGGGGTGGTCGAAGACCTCCTTCTTGGCGATGAACCGGGTCAGCCGGCCGCGCTCCGCGCCGGGGAACCCGGCCATGACGTAGTCGACGAAGGAGAGGTGGTTGATCGCCAGCAGGGCACCACCCTTCTCGGGGATGTGCTCCGCGCCGGTCATGTTGATCTTGATGTCGCCGAGCTTGAACCAGGTGCGAGCCGCGGCGATCGTGACCGGATAGCTGATGTCCATGGGGCGAATCGTGTCACGTCGGCGCGAACGCCGCCCGACTAGCCTCGCCCACGTGAGCAGCCTTTACGTAACGACCACCGACGGGCTCCGGCTGGCCGTCACCGACTTCGGGTCTCGCGGCGACACCCGCCCGGCGCTGGTCTGCGTCCACGGCTACCCCGACAACGCCAGCGTCTGGCTCCCGCTGGTGAGGATCCTCGGCAGCGAGCTGCGGATCGTGACCTACGACGTACGCGGCCACGGCAGCTCGCAGGCTCCCGCCAGGCGCGAGGGCTACCTGATCGAGCAGCTCAACGCGGATCTGCAGTCCGTCATCGACGTGGTCAGCCCGTCGACGCCGGTGCACCTGCTCGCCCACGATTGGGGCTCGACCCAGACCTGGGAGGCGGTCGCCGGGAACGTGCCGTCCGAGCGGATCGCGTCGTTCACCTCGATCTCGGGGCCGAGCCTCGACCAGACCGGGGCCTGGCTGCGTACGCCCGCACGGACAGCCCGCGGCGTCCTCGAGCGTCTCAAGCAGGGCGCCGAGTCGACCTACATCGGGTTCTTCCAGGCTCCGCTGCTCCCCGAGCTCGCCTGGCGCTCCGGGTTCCTCGACCGGATCGTCGGCGGCTCGGCCGTCGACCGCACCCAGGCCGACCGGATCAACGGCCTCGAGCTCTACCGCGCCAACGCGATCGCCCGGATGGGACGACCGCAGCCACGGCCGGTCACCATCCCGGTCCAGGTCATCACCCCGACCGGTGACGTCTACGTCAGCCGCGCGCTCGCGACCGAGGCCCCACAGCCGTACGTCGCGGACCTGACGATCCGCGAGGTCGCCGGCTCCCACTGGGTGGTCGCCGATCATCCGGAGCGGATCGCGCCGCTGGTACGCGACTTCGTCGCCGCGCACGAGTGACCCGCACCGATGAGGCTCAGCCGCGGCAGCCGCGGTTGAGCCGGCCGTCGTTGCGCGCGTCCTTGCCCATCGCCCGGGCCGCCCCGACGTTGGGGAAGACGACGCTGGCAGCGCCGGCGTTGCCGATCCCGCCGGGAACGACGCAGGTGCGGATCTTCCCCGGGTTGATCGCGGCGACCGCGTTGGCGAGCTGGTAGAGGTCGCGGCCGGAGAGGCCGGTGGTGTGCATCTTCTTCATCACCAGCGAGACGCCCTTGGCCTTGAAGCCGATGTCGTACTGCCGGGCGACGATCTTGCGGTGGATGCCGCGGATCACCCGGGACTGGTTGGCCGAGCGGTCGAAGTCACCGCCGGGCAGCGTCTTGCGGGCCCGCGCGAAGTCGACCGAGTGCGGGCCGCTGATGTGGATCCGGCCCTTCTTGAAGCCATAGCGCGCGACGTACGGATCGCTGAACGCACGCGGGTTGTCGACGTCGACGCCACCGACCCCGATCACCATGTCGCTCATGCCGGAGAACGAGGTGACGAAGACGTACTGCGGCTGCACGCCGACCAGGTTGCCGACGGCGCGGCCCATCAGCTTCGGGCCGCCGTAGAGCAGCGCCGAGTTGATCTTGTCGCGCCCGTGGCCGGGGATGTTGACATAGGAGTCACGTGGGATGCTGATGTCGGTCGCATAGCCCGAGGATGGATTGAAGCCGATCAGGTGCAGCGCGTCGCCGCGGCTGCGGGTGACCTTCTGGCCGGGGCGGGCGTCCGAGCCGACCGCGAGGACCCAGATGGTGCCGCCCTTGCGGGTGAACTTGGCGACGTCGAGCCCCTTGGCCGACTTGGTGGCGATCAGCTCCGCGCGCGGCTCGGCGACCTCGGCGTCGGGCACCAGGACGGCGGTCAGCGCGAGTACCACGCCCAGCGCGAGCGTGGTCAGGAGGCGACGGCGTACGAGCGTCGTCAGGCGGCTCATGACTTGTCTCCCGAGGGGCTGGGCGAGGCGGAGGGCGCCGAGGACGGGTCCAGCGCCAGCTTCTCCTCGCGGGTGATGTTGAAGCCGAAGACGGCCCAGGAGGTCTTGGTCGGCACCATGTCCAGGGTGCCGCGGACGGTCTGGCGCGACGCGCGGTCCCCCGTGGTGTCGTAGACCAGCCGCACCCGCGCGACCGCGCCGACCGGGTAGTTGTTGTTGGCCAGCAGGTCGACGTGGACGTCGCTGGCGACCACCTCGACGCCGTCGATGTGAGGGGCGATCGTGGCGTTGCTCATCTGGGTCATCTGCTTGCCCGCCTGGGCGATCGTGACCTTGGAGAAGCCCGGAAAGGACTTCGCGGTGAAGGTCGAGGTCGCGCGCGGGTAGTCACCGCCGACGTACGCAGCCTGCAGCCATCGGTCGACGACCTTGGCCACGTTGGTGGAGACCGCCTGGTGCCGGCTCTTGGGGAACTTGCCCTGCACGTGGACGAGCTTCGCGGCCGACTTAACCGTGGGCGCAGGGGTCGGCGACGGGGACGTCGAGGCGGCCGGCTTGTCGGGCTCGCCGCCGCATCCGGTGAGCGCCAAGGTGCTGCTCAGGGCCGCCGCCGTGAGTGCCGTTGCGACGCGCGGAAGGCGCCTCGTACTGCTGCTCGTCATGTGGGGAATCCGCCTCATCGACCTGCTCCGGGACCGGGCCACTGTACGCATACCGACCCGGGTTGCAAGTACACCCGGCAGGTAACGCAAGATGTGGGACGGATTACATCCTGTCCACAGGGAGAGCCTGCATCGGGCATTTGCGTGTTCGTGGGGATAGCCTTGCCCGTGGGCAACCCATTTCTTACAGTGCGAAAATTCGGAAGAGGCGAATCAAGCCGTGTCCTCAGGCACCCCGTCCCCCAACACTGCCGATATCCCAGCGGAATTCGGCGCCAACGAGTGGCTGGTCGAGGAGATGTACGACCAGTACACGAAGGATCCCAGCAGTGTTGACCCCGTGTGGGTGAAGTTCTTCGAGACCAACGGACAGCCTGGCGCGTCGCCGAACGGCGCCGCCGCCCCGGCGACGCCCGCCGCCGCTCCCGCCGCCAAGGCTCCGGTCTCCCCCGCGCCGGCCACCGCGCCCGCGCCGACCACCCCTGCCTCCGCCGAGGCGCCGGCGGCCAAGGCGGCTCCGGCCCCCAAGGCCAAGCCGCGCCCGGCCGCGCAGGCCGCCGAGCCGGCCAAGGGCACCGCGACGCCCACTCCCAAGGACGCCCCGAAGCCGACCGCCGTCGCCGTCACCGACGAGCCGACCTACACCACGCTGCGCGGCATCCCCGCCGCCACCGCCAAGAACATGGACGTGTCGCTCTCGGTGCCGACCGCGACCTCCGTGCGCAACATGCCGGTCAAGCTGCTGTGGGACAACCGCACGGTCATCAACAACCACCTCAAGCGCGCCCGCGGCGGCAAGGTCTCCTTCACCCACCTCATCGGCTACGCCATCATCAAGGCGATCAAGGCGATGCCGGCGATGAACAACACCTACGCCGAGGTCGACGGCAAGCCGACCCAGGTGACCCCGCCGCACATCAACCTCGGTCTGGCCATCGACCAGCAGAAGAAGGACGGCACCCGCCAGCTCGTCGCGCCGTCCATCAAGGGCTGCGAGCTGATGGACTTCGCCGGCTTCTGGACGGCGTACGAGGACATCGTCCGCAAGGCCAAGGACAACAAGCTGTCCATGGCCGACTACTCCGGCACCACGGTCAGCCTGACCAACGTCGGCGGCATCGGCACCAACAACTCGGTGCCGCGGCTGATGCACGGCCAGGCCGCGATCATCGGCGTCGGCTCGATGGACTACCCGCCCGAGTTCCAGGGCGCCTCCCCCTCGAAGCTCGCCCAGAACGCGGTCTCGCGGATCATGACGATGACCTCGACGTACGACCACCGGGTCATCCAGGGCGCCCAGTCCGGCGAGTTCCTGGCGACCGTCCACCGGCTCCTGCTCGGTGAGAACGAGTTCTACGACGAGATCTTCGCGTCGCTCCGGATCCCCTACGAGCCGATCCGCTGGAACCAGGACATCGACACCACCCACGACGACCAGATCTCCAAGCAGGTCAAGGTCGGCGAGATCATCCACGCCCACCGCGTGCGTGGTCACATGATGGCCGACACCGACCCGCTGGAGTACAAGCAGCGTTCGCACCCCGACCTGCAGATCGAGTCGCACGGGCTGACCCTGTGGGACCTCGACCGCGAGTTCCCGGTCGGCTCCTTCGCGGGCGGCCGCAAGCCGTTCATGAAGCTGCGCGAGATCCTCGGTGTCCTGCGTGACTCCTACGTCCGCACCACCGGCATCGAGTACATGCACATCCAGGACCCCGAGCAGCGCCGGTGGATCCAGGACCGCGTCGAGCGGCCGTACGACAAGACCCCGCGCCAGGAGCAGCTCCGGATCCTGTCGAAGCTCAACGAGGCCGAGGCCTTCGAGACCTTCCTGCAGACGAAGTTCGTCGGCCAGAAGCGGTTCTCCCTCGAGGGTGGCGAGACCGCGATCCCGGTCATCGACGAGGTCTGCGAGGCCGCTGCCGAGGCCGGTCTGGACGAGGTCACGATCGGTATGGCCCACCGTGGCCGTCTCAACGTGCTCGCCAACATCGTCGGCAAGTCCTACAACCAGATCTTCCGCGAGTTCGAGGGCAACATCGACCCGCGCACGGTCCAGGGCTCCGGCGACGTGAAGTACCACCTCGGTGCCGAGGGCGAGTTCCTCTCCGACCTGGGCGACACGATCAAGGTCTCTGTCGCCGCTAACCCGTCCCACCTCGAGACCGTCGACCCGGTCCTGGAGGGCATCGCCCGCGCCAAGCAGGACGTGCTCGACCAGGGCGCGGTCTTCCCGGTCCTGCCGCTGCTGGTCCACGGTGACGCGGCCTTCGCCGGCCAGGGTGTGGTCGCGGAGACGCTGAACCTGTCCCAGCTGCGTGGCTACCGCACCGGTGGCACCGTCCACCTGGTCATCAACAACCAGGTCGGATTCACCACCTCGCCGGGCTCGTCGCGCTCCTCGCTCTACGCCACCGACGTCGCGCGGATGGTGCAGGCGCCGATCTTCCACGTGAACGGCGACGACCCGGAGGCCTGCGTGCGCGTCGCGCGGCTCGCCTTCGAGTACCGCCAGGCGTTCAACAAGGACGTCGTCATCGACCTCATCTGCTACCGCCGTCGCGGTCACAACGAGGGCGACGACCCGTCGTTCACCCAGCCGATGATGTACGACCTGATCGAGCAGAAGCGCTCGGTCCGCAAGCTCTACACCGAGTCGCTGATCGGTCGTGGTGACATCACGATCGAGGAGGCGGAGCAGGTGCTGGCCGCCTACCAGGCTCGCTTGGAGCAGGTCTTCACCGAGGTGCGCGAGGCCGACAAGATGCCGCAGGCCTGGGAGACCGTCCCGGACTACCCGGAGAAGCCTGTCGGCGAGACCGTCACCGCGATCACCAACGATGTGCTGAAGCGGATCGCAGATGCGTACGTCACCCCGCCGGACGGCTTCACGGTCCACCCGAAGGTGATGCCGCAGCTGCAGCGTCGCGCGACCCAGATCACCGACGGCGGCATCGACTGGGGCACCGGCGAGACGCTGGCGTTCGGGTCGCTGCTGATGGACGGGCGCCCGGTGCGCCTGGCCGGTCAGGACTCGCGTCGCGGCACCTTCGTGCAGCGCTTCGCGACCATGATCGACCGCAAGAACGCCGACGAGTGGACGCCGCTGAACAACCTCACCGAGGACCAGGCGAAGTTCTACGTCTACGACTCGCTGCTCTCCGAGTACGCCGCCCTCGGTTTCGAGTACGGCTACTCGGTCGCGCGGCCGGACTCGCTGGTCCTGTGGGAGGCGCAGTTCGGTGACTTCGTCAACGGCGCCCAGTCGGTGATCGACGAGTACATCTCCGCAGGCAAGACCAAGTGGGGCCAGGACTCGGGTGTCGTGCTGCTGCTGCCGCACGGCTACGAGGGCCAGGGTGCCGACCACTCCTCGGCGCGCATCGAGCGGTTCCTCACGCTGTGCGCCGACGAGGCCATGGTCGTGGCTCAGCCGTCCTCGCCGGCGTCCTACTTCCACCTGCTGCGTACGCACACCCTCGGCGCCGAGCACCGGCCGCTGATCGTCTTCACCCCGAAGTCGATGCTGCGCCGCAAGGAGGCCGCCTCCCAGCCGGCCGACTTCACCTCGGGTTCGTTCCAGCCGGTCATCCCCGACACCGAGACGGACGCCTCGAAGGTCAGCACCGTTCTGCTGGTCTCCGGCCGTCTGACCTGGGACCTCACGGTCGAGCGTAAGAAGCGGAGCCGCGAGGACGTCGCGATCGTCCGCGTCGAGCAGCTCTACCCGTGGCCGACCGAGGAGCTCGCTACCGAACTCGCGAAGTACCCCAACGCGAAGGTCAAGTGGGTCCAGGACGAGCCCTTCAACCAGGGCCCGTGGCCGAGCTACTACCTCAACGTGGTTCCCGAGCTGGGCCGCGAGGTCGAGCCGATCACCCGCACGGCCTCCTCCACCACCGCCGTCGGCACCATCAAGCGGCACACGGTCGAGCAGAAGGAGCTCATCGACCGCGCCTTCGCCTGATCCCCGGATCGAACCCAATGCCGAGTCGGCGCGTTCTAACGCGCCGACTCGGCGTGGCTTTTGGTCCGCGCTTCGCGCGGTAACTCCCTCGCTCGGCGCGCGCGGACGAGCAAGCTCGCCGCTCGACCTCGCTCCGGTCGTCTCAGACGGGGACCGGGACCGGCTCCTCGCTGAGCCCGACCTTGCGGTGCAGGCGCCGCAGCGGCCGCGGCGCCCACCAGGCCGCCTCTCCGAGCATCCGCATGGCTGCCGGGAGGAGGATGCCGCGGATCAGGACCGCGTCGATGAGGATCGCCAGCCCGACCCCGAGGCCGAAGAACTTCATGAAGCTGATGTCGCTGACCATGAACGCGAAGAAGCTGGTCGCGATCAGGGCGGCGGCCGTGGTGACGATCCGGCCGGTGTGGGCCAGCCCCTGTACGACCGCCTCGACGTTGCCCAGACCGCGCCGGCGCATCTCGGTGATCCGGCCGAGCACGAAGACCTCGTAGTCCATCGACAGCCCGAACGCGATCACCAGCAGCAGGACGACCATCGACACGTTCAGCGGCATCGCGGTGAAGCCGAGGAGGTCCGCGCCGAATCCCTCCTGGAAGATCAACACGGTCGTCCCGACCGTCGCGCCGAGACCGATGACATTGAGCACGAGCGCCCGAAGCGGCTGGATCAGGCTTCCGGTGAACAGGAACAGGATCACCACCATCGCGATCGCGAGCCCGCCGACGGCGTACGGGAGCTTGGCGCCGATCGCGTCGAGGGAGTCCAGCAGCTCCGCGGCGCCGCCGCCGACGAGCGCTGTGGTTCCTTGTGGTGACGGGACGGCGCGTACGTCACGGACCAGGTCACGCGCCTCCTCGGACTGGCGATCGAGCTGGTTGACGACGGCGAGCTCGTCCGCGCCGTCGCCGGGCGGGAGGGCCGGTGTCCTCGAGGCGAGGGTGCCGTCGACGTACGTCCCGACGCGGGTGTCGACGCGGTCGACATCGTCGACGAGGGAGAGGTCGGCGGCGTACGTCGCCAGGCTCTCATCGTCGACGGTCGACGTGGTCACGACGCGGATGGGGCTGGTGCCGTCGCCGTCGAACTCCTCGCGCAGCAGGTCGCCTGCCTGGCGGCTCCCCGCCGATGCCGGGAGGACTCGGTCGTCGGGAGTGCCGAACTCGATCACGGCGAGCGGCGCGGCCATCGCGAGCAGGACGGCCACGACAGGGAGGGCGACCCACGGGCGCTTGGTGACGAAGCCGGCCAGCCGGGTCCAGAAGGGGGCGGCGCCTCCGCGGAGACCACGTACGCCGGGGACGCGGAGGGCGTCGATCCGGTCCCCCAGGAGGGTGATCGTGGCCGGGAGCAGCACCACCGCGACCACGGCGGTGATCACCATGACCCCGATGCCGGCGTACGCCGAGGAGCGCAGGAAGTAGAGCGGGAAGACGAGCAGCGAGGCCAGTGAGACCGCGACGGTGGTGGCGCTGAAGACGATCGTCCGGCCGGCGGTCTCCACGGCGCGCACGACGGCGTCGGAGTGCTCCGCCCCTGCTGCTCGCTCCTCGCGGACCCTCGCCACCATCAGCAGGCCGTAGTCCACCGCGAGGCCGAGCCCGAGGCCGGTCGTCAGGTTGAGGGCGTAGATGGAGACGTCGGTGAAGTTGCCGAGCACCGAGAGCTCGGCGAAGGTGCCGGCGATGGCGAACCCGCCGACTCCCATGGTGACGATGGCGGCGACCACGTTGCCGAAGGCGAGGACCAGCAGCGCGATCATCAACGGGATCGCGATCGCCTCAGCAAGGGCGAGGTCGGCGCCGATCTGGCTGCCGACCTCCTCGAAGGTCGCCAGCTGGCCGCCGACGTGGACAGTCGTAGCCCCGTCGTTCGCGGCCTCGTCGGTGTAGCGGTCGATCACCGCGGCGGCGTCGACCGTATCCGGGTTCTTCGCGCCGACGGAGATCAGTCCGTGGGTGCCGTCGCCCGAGATCATGCCGGGACCGGGGGCGTCGAGGTAGGAGACGACGTCGGTCAGGTCGTCGTCGGCTCGAAGACGGTCGACGAGCGCCTGAGCGTCCTTCGCGGCGGTGCCCTCGGTCACCGCGCCGTCGGCGGCGCTGACAGTCAGGAGGAACCCGGCCCCGTTGCCGAAGCCCTCCTCCAACGCGATGGCTGCGCGGCTGCTCTCCGAGGCGGGGTCGTCGAAGCCGGCGTCGTCGAGCTTGCCGAAGGCCGAGGTGGCCAGATAGATCGCGCCGAGGAGGGCGATCAGGCCGATCACCAGGACCCGGCGCGGATTTCGCACCACGAGGGTGCCGAGTCGGTGGAACACGATTCCTCCAGAATGAATGTGGGCAGGCGTAAACTTTGCAGGTGTTAACTTTCCCTTTGATGTGGGCAGGTGTCAACATGAATTCCGTGAAACCCTCAGAGAGCTCGGACGAGGGCGCCCGGCCCTACCACCACGGCGACCTCCGGAACGCGCTGGTCGATGCAGCCGCGACGCTTGCCGAGGAGGGCGGCCCCGATGCAGTGACCATCCGAGCCGCGGCCCGCGCGGTCGGCGTGACCCCGACCGCGACCTACCGCCACTTCGCCAACCAGGCCGACCTGCTCGTCGCCGCCAAGCACGAGGCCATGGACCGGCTGGCCGCGACGATCCTCGACCTCCTCGCCGCCGAGAAGCCGGCTCCGCATCCGGCCGAGGCCGCGGTGCAGCGCCTCGCCGCGGCCGGGCGCGGCTACATCCGCTTCGCGCTCGTTCAGCCCGGCCTGTTCCGCACCGCCTTCCTCCGCCCCCACGACGGAGACCCACACCCGCCCGGGGAGATGTCAGCGATCCTCGCCGAAGCCCCGCCCTACGCCTTCCTCACCACAGCCCTCGACGACCTCGTCGCGGCCGGCTGGCTGGCTCCGGAGCTGCGCCCCGAAGCCGAGACGGCGGCCTGGTCCGCCGTCCACGGCCTAGCGGTCCTGCTCATCGACGGGCCCTACCGCACCTGCCCCGACCCCGAGCGGGATCGGCTCATCAACGTCACCCTCGGCATGGTCGTACGCGGCCTCTCCGGCGGCCCGGCCTCCGACGCACCACTGAACGCAGAATGAAAGACTGACGCCATGTACTTCACCGACCGCGGCATCGAGGAGCTCGTCACCCGTCGGGGCGACGAGGAGGTCACCCTCGCCTGGCTGGCCGAGCAGCTCCAGGCCTTCGTCGACGTACACCCCGAGCACGAGACCGCCATCGAGCGCCTCGCCACCTGGCTGGCCCGCCTCGACGACCCCGAGGACTGACCCCCGCCGAGTCCGCAGTTGTGGCAGGCGAGAAATCAGTTGTGGGCGACGAAACGATGGTTTCGTCGCCCACAACTGCGGATTCGGCCGGCAGAACTACCTATTCGGCGAGGTCCTTCTCGGCACGCTTGGCGGCGGCCCGGAGCTCGAAGAGCTCGGTGGCGAGGCCGCCGATGGCACCGGCCACGTCGCGTACGGCGCCGGTGATGATCATGGTGACCTGGCCGACCGTGGTCGCGGTGACCTCGACGGCGCTCTGCGCGACATCCTTGCGGATCTCGCTCTTGCTCAGCTCGGGCTCCATGACAACCCATTGTGGCTGGTCAGGCGTCATGCCGCGACCCCCTCGAGGGCGGGAGTGCTCTCGACACCGACGGAGGCCTGCTTCTTGCGGTCGGGGAGGGCGTACTTGCAGATCTTCTTGAAGACTCCCCACAGCTGCTGGTGCAGGGGGCCGGTGTTGTACGCCAGGTCGTAGCGCTCGCAGATCTCGCGGACCTCCTCGGCGATCTCCGGGTAGCGGCGGGCGGGGAGGTCGGGGAAGAGGTGGTGCTCGATCTGGTGGGACAGGTTCCCGGACATGATGTGGAAGATGCGCCCGCCGGTGATGTTGGCAGAGCCGAGGAGCTGGCGGTAGTACCAGTGACCCTGGGTCTCGTCCTCGCACTCCTCCTGCGAGAAGGAGGCGACGCCGGCCGGGAAGTGGCCGCAGAAGATGATGTTGAACGTCCACACGTTGCGGATGATGTTGGCGGTGAAGTTTCCCGCGAAGGTCAGCGGCGCGAGCGGACCGGTGAGCAGCGGGAAGAGGACGTAGTCCTTCAGCGTCTGCTTCTTCACCTTGCGCCAGATCCGGGCGCCGATCTCCTTGTTCTCGGCCCAGGTCCGGCGACCGGCGACGAGCTCGTCGACCTCGAGGTCGTGCAGCGCCACCCCCCACTCGAAGAACGTCATCAGCAGGAACGCGTACAGCGGGTTGCCGAGGTAGTACGGGTGCCACTTCTGGTCCTCGTCCATCCGGAGGATGCCGTAGCCCACGTCGCGGTCCTTGCCCAGGATGTTCGTGAACGTGTGGTGCATGTAGTTGTGGCCGTACTTCCAGTTGTCGGCCGGCGCCATCGTGTCCCAGTCGAACATGCGCGAGTTGAGGTCGGGGTCGCCCATCCAGTCGTACTGCCCGTGCATGACGTTGTGCCCGATCTCCATGTTGTCGAGGATCTTGGAGATCGACAGACAGGCGACGGCCGGGACCCAGCCGATCACGGGCAGGTAGAAGAGCGCGCGGCCGGCGAGCTCGAAGGCGCGCTGCTTCTTGACGATGTCGTAGATGTACGTCGAGTCCTTCTCGCCCAGGTCGGCGACGATCCGCTGGCGGATGGCCTCCATCTCGGCGCCGAACGCCTCGAGCTCCTCGGGGCTGAGTCGGCGGTTGCCGGTGTTCTCAACAGTGGTCATGGGGATGTCTCCTTGAAGGAATCGTCAGAGGTCCACGGAGCAGTCGCCCTCGGGCGTGCTCACGCAGATCCGGATCTGTTCGTCGGGGAGCTCGGAGGTCTCGCCGGTCAGGACGTTGCGGACCCGTCCGGAGCTCTTGTTGGTCGTGCAGGAGAAGCAGATCCCCATCCGGCAGCCGGACTCGGGGGTCAGCCCCGCGGCCTCGGCCTGGTCGAGGATCGTGGCGCCGTCGTTGGCGACGGTCTTGCCGGTGCGGGCGAACTCCATCTCGCCACCGGCCACGCCGGCGTTCTTGGGCGGCTTGAAGTACTCCACGCGGAGCGACTCGGTCCCTTCGTACGCAGCCTGCGTCGCCTCGATGAGGGACGCCGGCCCGCAGGCCCAGGTCGGCACGTCGCGGTAGCCCGGGACGAGCTTCTCCAGCAGCGCCGGGGAGAGGTAGGGCGCCCCGTCGGCGGTGTGCAGGATGTGCAGGTCGACGCCGTGACCCTGGTGACGGATCTCCTCGAGCTCGTCGGCGAAGATCTGGCGGTCGGCGCTGGGCGCCCAGTGCAGGAAGGTGACCTTGCCCCGGTGCGTACGCCGCTGCAGGGAGCGCAGCATCGACATCACCGGGGTGATGCCAGAGCCTCCGGAGATGAGGAGGATGTGCTCGGGCACGCGGTCGGGAAGGACGAAGTCGCCCTCGGCCTGGGACAGGTGGACCAGGGTGCCGACAGTGGCCCGCTCGGTCAGGTACTTGGAGATGCTGTAGGGGGTCGCGTGCTCGTCGTCGTGGGCACGCACCGTGATGGTGAGCGGCTCACCCGGCTTGCCCTCGGTGTTGGAGACGGTGAAGACGCGGGTGGTGCGCCGCCCCTCCCCCGTGTCGATGCCGACGCTGACGTGCTGGCCGGCGCGGTGGCCGCGCCAGGTCGAGGTGGGCTGGAGCGTCACGGTCGCCACCCGGGGCGCGCCAGGCGCGCTCACCTCCGGGTGGATGTCGGTGATGCGGGCACGCACCTCGTGCGCGGCCAGCATCGGGTTGATCTGGGTCAGATAGCGGTCGATGCCGTGCGGTGAGGCGAGCGCCGCAACCGTGCGGGAGCGGAGGATCCGGCCGCCGAGGTCGAGTGCCATGTGTTTCGCCTTTCAGTGAACATCTGTACACCGACAACCATGGCGGGTGATCACAGCACGCGTCAAGACGCCACGGACGTGGTCCAGATCACGGTGTACAGGTGTGCACCTGACGCTCCACCGACCTCTGCGCCTAGGATGGTCTGGTGATCGAGACGGGTGCGGAGCCGGAGAGCCGTGCGGAGCGCAAGCTCCGGACCCGGCGAGCGATCCTGGACGCGACGCTGGAGCTGTGCACCGACAGCTCGTTGACAGCGCTCTCGCTACGCCAGGTCGCCAAACAGGTCGGCATCGTGCCGACCGCGTTCTACCGCCACTTCGACTCCATCGAGTCGCTCGGGCTGGCACTGGTCGAGGAGTCCTTCGACTCGCTGCGCGACCTCTTCCGCGACGTACGCCGCAATGCCCGGGCCGACCAAGACATCGTCGACGGCTCGATCGATGCCCTCGTCGACCACGTTCACCGGCGCCGCGACCACTTCGGGTTCATCGCCCGCGAGCGTGTCGCCGGGCCGCGTTCGGTACGCGAGGCAATCCACCGCGAGATCGAGCTCTGCGAGCGCGAGCTCGCCACCGACCTGGCGCTGATGACCGGCACCGACACCTGGACCGCCAAGGACCTGCACGTGCTCTCGTCGCTGTTCGTGACCGTCCTGGTCGCCACCGCCGAGCAGATCCTCTCCACCGCCCGCCCCGAGCAGGAGGAGCAGATCGTCGCCACCGTGCGCACCCAGCTGAGGATGTTGCTGATCGGCGTCTATCAGTGGCGCTCGGAGTCGTAGGAATACCCGGTTAACCGGGACGCCCGGTCGAGGCGGACTCGTCTGTACTTTCCGATTCCGGTTCCGGCGTGTCGCGGACCTCCGTGCCGCAATCCGTGCCCGGAGG